>DAIRSZ010000001.1:0-84304 GCA_036804165.1 Catalimonadaceae bacterium
TAAAAAGCAGGCCACCCAGGGCGAGCCACGCGCAATGGCGGGCCATTTTGGTAATGGTAATCATAGGTAATGAAGGGGGTTAAAATGAAAAATGAAATTGCAAAATCAGGTCGCGCCCCACGTCGTCGGCGAAGTAGCGCAGCCGATTGAGGTATTCGCGGTAGGCATGGTTAAAAATATTTTCGGCCGAGAGGTTGAGGCGGCAATGGTAGCGGCCCATGGGCCAAGCGGCGCCCACCCGTGCGAAGGCCAGGGCATACGCGGCGGGCGGTGGGGCAAAGTCGCCCGGTGCGCCGGGACTGCGCCGCTGCCGATCTACGTAGTGCGCCCCCGCCGTGGCGTAGAGTTGGCGCAAACGGCCCCAACGGGGCAGTTGGTACGTGAGGTCGGCTGTGTAGCGATCCGCAGGCACCCAGATCAGAAAGTCGTCGCGGCGCTGATCGCGTCCCCGCACCCAAGCCGCTTGCCCGTTGGCCATCAGGCGTTCGCTCAGGGCATAGCGCGTCTGCAGGTCGGCCCCCAGCAGCCGGGCGTCGGTCTGGCGGTACTGAAAGGTCGGAAAAGCGCCCCGGATGGTCTGGCGCAGTTCGCCCTGTGGCTCCAGATTAATGTAGTTTTGGAAATAATGCACGTAGCCGCTGGCTTCCAGGTGCCAGCGCCCTGTTTCGTAGGTCAGGGTCTGGAGCATCTGGTAGCCCACTTCGTTGCCGAAGGTCGTGTCCGTACGCACCGAAAAGGGCGTGCCGACGGCGCTGTACGTGTTGACACCCTCCTCGATGGCGGCCGCGCCGTGGTGCAGTCCCTGGCTGAAAGTCTCGTTGATCATCGGCAAGCGGGCCGTTCGACTCAACTGCGCGTGCCACCGGGCCGACGCCGACAATCGGTAGGTGGCCCCCGCACTGGCCGACAAGCCCTGGGTGCGGTACTGCGGGCGCAGCAGCGAGTCTTCCCGAAAGGAGCCACGGCGGTTGGTGAATACGAGCACTTCTTGCTGACGCCAGTCATGGCGCAGGCCGCCTGTCAGTGTCCAGCGGTCGCGGCTGTACGCTTGACTCCAGAAAGCCCCCACCTGTTGGGTGCGGTGGTCGGGCACCAGTGGCCGCACGCCCGTTTCGCCCGTGCGGTTGCGGTTGCGCTGCAGACTAGCGGTAGCACCGAAAGTATGCGTCCAGTGTTCTTGTGCGGGCAGTTCCCAGTGCAGCTCGGCCGTTTGGGTACCTAGTTCCATCAAAAGGGCCGGACGGTCGGAGCGTCCGCCGCGCCGGATATCAAACTCTTTCCGTTGGTTGAACTGCTGCGCCACGAGCAAAGTGACCTGCCCGGCCTCCCGGGGCGACCAGTGCAGGCGGGTGCGCAGCAAGTCGTGGACAACGCGCTGTCTGGGATTATTGATCTCGTACGAGAAAGGCGCCGTGTACTGCGGCACTTGCCGCCCGATAGCGTTCTCCAGGTCGGTGCGACTCCCGATATGGGCCGCCCTCAAAATGCCCAGCGTAGTCTGAAAACGGCTGTAATACAGTTCGGCACCGATACGTTCGGCCCGGTAGCCCGTGGCCAGCGATAGGTTGCCTTCGCGCAGGCCTGTGTTGGAGAGCACGTAGTCGGCGGCGCGGGCGTCGCCCCCCCGGCGACCCGTGGCCTGCACGCGCCAGCCAAAGCCTTCCCAGCCCGATACGCCGCCTTCCAAACGGCCCGATGCGTGCCCCGAAAGGTTGTTCTGCATCCCGACTAGCGTCATTTCGCCCGCCAGCCCGGCCCGGCGGGGCAAAGTGGGCGGATCCACGATGACGGCTCCGCCGACGGCCTCGGGACCATAGCGCAGGGCGGCGGCTCCCTTCACCACGCGCAACTCTTGCGCCACGAAGGGGTCTAGTTCGGGGGCGTGCTCTACGCCCCAGCGCTGACTTTCGAGCCGCAGCCCCCCGTGGACAATGGCCAGGCGGTTGCCGTACAGCCCGTGCACGATGGGCTGAAAAATGGTCGGCCCGGTTTGCAGGGCCCGCACACCGGGCAGACGGAGCAGTGCCTCACCCAGCGACTGCCCCCGGGTTTGCAGCAATTCGCGGCCGCGCAAGACCATTTCGTCCGGGGCAACTGGTGCGGCGCTCGCCACCACCACCTCCGACAGGGCCGTCACCTGGTGGTCGAGCACCAAAGTAAGGGCCGTATCTTGGCGAAGATAGAAGTTGTGTTGCACAGGCGCACAGGCCACGTGCGTAGCCTGTATGGTGTATTGGCCGGGACAAAGACGCCCGAACTGAAATCGCCCCTGTTCGTCCGAATAGGTGCCCCGGTCGGTGCCAGCCAGGACTACGTGGGCAAAGGCCAGGGGCTGTCCGGTGCGGTGGTCGGTCACCCGGCCTGATAGGCGAAAAGTGCAAGCAGCCTGCGCATGGGCAAAAAATGCGTGTACACCCAAACTCAATAAAAACAAAGGAAAATATCGCATAGCACACACAACCGACTTGCAAGTAAGTTTTTATGCAACTGAGTTGCAACATGAAGATCAAAAAAAAAGAAGTCCACACGTGGACTTCTTTTTTGCAGGGGAAGCAAGCAGCGCTTTATCAGCGCGTTCCGAACACGTAGTGCACCCCAAATTCGGGGCCTAGGCTCAGCAGGCGACGCGTGCGCAGGTCTTCGGTTTCGGTCAGGCCGTAGTTCTGGCGGTTCTGACGGTCGTTGAGCCAAGCCTCGGTGCGCGTTTCGAGCAGGTTGGCCACAAAACGGGCATTGGCCGTCAGGTACAGATTTTCGATGAGGGAAATGCGAATGCCGATCACCATCACAGCCCCCAGGTTGAGCCGCTCGAAGTCGAAGCCGCCGTCGGCCTCGTCGGTAGAAGCCACCGTACGCCGGTTTTCGCGGTTGACCAGTCCGGGGCGGTTTTGGTAGGGGCCGAGGGGGCGGCTTTCAAATCCTTCGTCGAAACGCTCTTGCTCCTTACCGCTCAGCAAAAACGAGAGTTGGGGGCCTATCATAAAATTGACCCCTACGGTACGGCGGGGGGCACTCGTGACGCGGAACAGCAGCGGCAGGTGGAAATACTGCAAGTCCAGTTCCAGCTCGCCGATGCGCTCTTTCTCGCCGGGGGCGCCGCCTTCCATCAGGAAGGTGTAGCCCGTGCGGCCCAGAATGCCTTGCACGAAAATGCCCGTTTCGTCGCTCCAGTGGTAGCCCAGCGAAGCCCCGATGGGCGACAGGTGCCAAGCGGCCCCGTCGTAGCTCACACGTGAAGCATCCGAGAAATCGGAGTCAATCAGGTAGGTAGCTTGGTAGGAAGTAACGGCCCCTACGTGAAAGCCCTGTTGGGCGTAGGCACCCAGGCCAGAGAGGCAAAAAAAACAGAGAAGTAAGGCTTGCTTCATAACAGTTGCGTATGGGGGTAAATCTTGGGTTAGGTTTGGGAAAGCCCATGACATAAAAACGTCGCCGGGCAACGAAATGTAAGGTAATCCGACGTTAATTGGTCACGCACGCAGAGCTTTCCCGGAAAATCAAAACTCCGCGTCAGCAAAATGGTACTTACCAAAAATTATTCGTAGCGCAGGTGTTTGACCGACTCGCCCGATTGGGCCAGTTCCATGAGGGCATCAATACCGATCTGGAGGTGCTTGGCGGCGTAGTTGGTTGTCACGACCCGGTCGCTGGCCGAGGTTTTGACCCCTTCGGGAATCATGGGGTTGTCGGATACGAGCAGCAAAGCCCCGTGGGGTATTTCGTTGACGAAGCCCACCAGAAAGATGGTGGCCGTTTCCATATCAATGCCCATGGCGCGGATGTCGCGCAAATAGTTTTTGAAGTCTTCGTCGTGCTCCCAAACGCGGCGGTTGGTGGTATAGACGGTGCCCGTCCAGTAGTCCATCTCGTGCTTTTTGATCATAGATGACACCGATCGCTGCAAACGAAAGGAGGGAAGAGCCGGAATTTCGGCGGGCATGTAGTCGTTGCTGGTGCCTTCACCCCGAATGGCGGCGATGGGCAAGATCAGGTCGCCAAGTTGGACTTTCTTCTTGAGGCCGCCGCATTTGCCCAGAAAAAGGGCTGCTTTGGGATGAACGGCCGACAGCAAGTCCATCGTGGTGGCAGCCATGGCGCTGCCCATCCCGAAGTTGAGAATCGAAATGACGTCCGTATGGGCCGACTGCATGGGCCGGTCGCGCCCCACCACGGGTACGTCGAACTGCTCGGCAAACATCTCGACGTAGTTGATGAAGTTAGTGAGCAGAATGTACGGCGCAAAACCGTCGAGCGGCACGCCCGTGTAGCGGGGAAGCCAATCGCGGACAATCTCTTCTTTGCTTTTCATCAGGTAAGGTATGGTTGAAAAAATGGCGATTTTTTCTCTACTTCCCCTATGCAATCCCTCAATTTGCCGCCATTCGAGCACAAAACTAAGCTAATGGCCGGAAAATCGTACATCTACGACCAACTACGGCGCAAGTATGTGGCCCTCACGCCCGAAGAGTGGGTACGGCAGCATTTTGTGCAGTTGTTGCTGGTGCATTACGGCTACGTGCGGACGTTGCTGCGCATCGAGGGTACGCACCGGGCGCAGCAGCGCCAGCGGCGCTGCGACGTGCTGGCCTATGATCGGGCCGGAAAACCCTTCTTGCTGGTGGAGTGCAAAGGGCCAGAAGTGCCCCTCGGCGAGGCTGTTTTTGCCCAAGCCCTGCGTTACAATCTTGTACACAACGCTCCCTACCTGGTGCTGACCAATGGCCTGCGGCACTGGTGTGGACACTACACCGATGGCCAATACACTGCCTGCGCCCAGATTCCCCGTTTTCCCCAACTTACCTCCCCCTATGCTCCCCAAACTTCGCCACAAACTGGACGCCCTTGAGTCGGGGCGCTACCTCTGCCTCGACGCCCTGGCCACCTTCGACCCAGTGGCCCTCAACCGCCCGCCGGCGCCGGGCAAATGGTCGGCCGGGCAAATTATGGCCCACCTGATTCTGGTCGAGCAGGCCTCGCTGCAATACCTGACCAAAAAATTGCCCCACACCACGGCCGAATCGGTGCCACAGGCCAACTGGCGCTCGACGTGGCGACTTTGGAAGCTGCGCCTGGGCTTGCGGTTGGTGCGAGGCATCAAGGCACCGCCCGTGGTGGCCGCCGTGCCCGACGAGGTTTCGATGGCCACCCAACAGCAGGCATGGGTGCAAACCCGCTCGGCCCTCGAGCAGTTGCTGGCGGCACTGCCCGAGCCATTGCTGACGGCCGCCCTCTACCGCCACCCGCTGGCCGGGCAGATCAGCCTTTTGCAGATGCTCGATTTTTTGCGCTTTCACCAGGCCCACCACCTGCGGCAAATCCGGCGGCTGAGCCAGCAACGTCCCTTGCCCTCGCTGCCTGCCGCTAGCTGATACAAATGGGGGGAGCTGACAAATGAATGGTGACGCTGAGGGTACTTTTTAAGTAAACTATCCAACCCTGCTCCGAAACGGGTGGATAAATTTCGACCCTCGCCCAAGGACGAAAACGTGCGGGAACAACCGCTTCCGCTCCTTTGCGGCACCATCCCAAAAACGTAAATCTGAAAAACAAAAAAAACTAAAATATGTACGTTTTTGCTTGCTACGGGGATGTTTCGAATGTACTTTTACGGACAAATATTTATAAAAATTACATAACATTTATTTAATGATGTCCTGATGAAGAGTTTTATATGTTGTCTGATATGTATCGCGCTGGTGTCATTGAGTTCGCCTCGCGTATCCTGGGCGCAAGCCACGCGTTTTGACGAGCAGGGTACCAATCCCAATTCGCTGCACCCCATTCGGCAAGGCGACCAGATGTACCGCATGGCCATCTGGCGACGCCTCAACCTGAACCTACGGCCCAATCAGCCCTTCTTTGCCTCTGGGGGAGAGATCACCAAGTTGATCATGGACGCCGTGCAGGAAGGGCGCCTGACGCCTTACCGCAACGATTCGCTGGCTTCGACGATGACGCGCGAAGAATTTATGGACAACCTCAAGCTCGAAACGGCCGAGACGCTCGAGGAACCAGGGTGGGGTCCAGGATGGGGTCCAGAAATTGAACAACCCACCGGCCCCACCGTGGATTATTACCTACCACGCGAACTCTATCTGCTCGAAATGCGTGAAGACATGATCTTCGACCGGAAGCGCTCGCGTTTGTACTTCGACATTCTGGCCATCACCATCATTTTGCCCGCCGACAACCCCAACAATTTTTCAGGACTGGAGAAACCCCTGGGCACTTTCCGTTTTGTAGATCTGGTGCGCGTCTTCGACGAAAACCCCAACGCCCTGTGGTATAACCCGCAGAACCGGGCCGAAGACAAGCCCATGTCGTCGGCGTTCGAACTGCGGCTTTTTCACTCTAACCTCTACAAAATTTACAACAATCGCGACCAGACGTTCATGGATATGTACAGCCAGTTTGATCCGACGGGGCTCAAGTACGCCCAGAAGGCCGAGCTAGACTTCATCAATTTCGAGTCGCAACTTTGGAGCTACTAACGCCTTGGGCAAGGCATGAATGGTTAGCGTCGCCTGATGGCTACAAAGCCCTTCTTTCGCCCTAACGTGTCGGAGCTACGGAAGCAAACAGCTATCTTTTGGTAAAAATAGCCAGAAGACCATAGCCCAATGAACCCAACGGGGTAGGTTTCGCGTCTTAGTCACTAGGACTGAGAAAAGTTGCTTCACTCTTCAACACGAACGTATCATGAAAAATTGGTCAAAGCCCACTATCATCGCGGTTCCCTGCGGCATGGAAGTAACTGCTTACTGCAGCGCCACTATGGATGAACTTCAGGAAGAATAATCCCTTCTAAGTTATTGATCGGGCGACCTTCTCAACACAAGAGGGTCGCCCTTTTCTTTTATCAACAATTTTTAGGCTGTGCAAATCCTCGTACTCGGAGCCGCCGCTGGCGGTGGGTCACCGCAATGGAACTGCAATTGTTCGGTCTGCGATCAGGTGCGGCAAGGGGCCCCCGGCACGGTGCCTCGTACGCAGGCTTCGCTGGCGGTGCGGGCCCAAGGGCACGACTGGGCGATCTTCAACGCGGCGCCTGACTTGCGGCAGCAGCTCAACGAACAGCCCCTGCTGCACCCCGACCCCGCCCGCGGCCTGCGCCACAGCCCCATCGGGGCGGTGGTGGTGACCAACGCCGACATTGACCACATCGCCGGGCTGCTCAACCTCCGCGAGGGCCAGCCTTTTGCCCTCTACGGCGGCGAGCGCATCCTCCAGACACTGGACGAATCGCCCGTGTTTGGGGTGCTCAACCCCGAGGTGGTGCCGCGTCGTACCCTCGTGCTCGACACGCCCACCGAGCTGGCAGGTGCCGACGGGCAGTCGCTCGGACTGACGGTCGCAGCCTTTGCCGTGCCGGGCAAAGTGGCGCTCTATCAGGAAACCGCCGAAAGCCTGGCCCAAATGGGGAAGACCACCGCCGACACCCTCGGGCTGGATATCCGCACAGTAGGCCAGCCGCATCGGCTGCTGTTTATTTCTTCCTGCGCCGCAATGACTCCTGATCTGGCCGCTCGCATCGAAGGGGCCACGGTGCTGTTTTTCGACGGCACCCTCTGGGCTGACGACGAACTGGTACGCCCGGGCCTAACGGCCAAAACCGGACAACGCATGGGGCACATGAGCATGGACGGGCCGGCGGGATCCATTGCCCAACTGGCGCCCGTACAAATTGAGCGGCGGGTCTTCATCCATATCAACAACTCCAACCCGGTGCTGCTGGGGCAATCGCCTGAGCGGGCCGCTGCCGAAGCGGCCGGATGGGAAATTGCCTACGACGGTATGCAGATCTGCCTCTGAACAGTTGCTTTCTTGGAAACATTTTTCACTCATCGTTTGACATGCAAAAAGCCGCATTTACTTCCTCCACCGACGAGATCTCGACGGAGGTGACAGGGCTGCTCAGCCCCGACGAACTCGAAGCCCGGCTGCGGGCTATCGGTGCGGTTCGCTACCACGTGCACCATCCGTTTCATAAGCTGCTGCACGCGGGGCGGCTTTCGCGCGGGCAGGTGCAGGCGTGGGCCCTCAATCGCTACTGTTACCAACAGGCCATTCCGCTCAAAGACGCCGCCCTGATGGCGCGAATGCAAGACGCCGACCTGCGCCGCATCTGGCGCAAACGCCTGGCCGACCACGACGGCGACGCCGAAGGCGAAGGCGGCATTGCCCGCTGGCTTTACTTAGCGCAGGACGTAGGCGTGCCGCCAGCCGATGTCAGGGCCATGCGGGGCATCTTGCCCGCTACGCGCTTTGCCGTAGAGGCCTACATTCGCTACGTGCGCGAGCAGTCGCTGCTGGCGGCCATCGCCTCTTCGCTCACCGAGATGTTTGCGCCCACCATCATTGCCGAACGTATGAAGGGTATGCTGGCCAACTACGCGTACGTATCGGCCCGAACGTTGAGCTACTTCGACAAAAGGCTCTATCAGGCTCCTGAAGATGCCACCTTCGCCCTCGACTACGTCAAGCGCCACGCCCAAACGCCCGCGCAGCAGCAAGAAGTGCTCGAAGCGCTGGTATTCAAATGCGAGGTGCTATGGGCACAGCTCGACGCGCTCTACCATGCCTACGTAACGCCCGGACACATTCCGCCCGGCGCCTTTGTCCCGATGGTGGCATGATGAGGGTGGACGATCAGTGGGTGCTGCAACTGGTGCGCCACGCACGCTTGCGGCACGACAAAGTGCGCGACCGCTGGGTGCTGATGTCGCCCGAGCAGGTGCTCATGCCCGACGACACGGCCGTGGCCATCCTTCAAAAGCTCGACGGCCGGCGCACGGTCGCTGAAATAGCAGCGGCGCTGGCCGTTGAATACAACGCTCCCATTGACTTGTTGCAGGCCGATACGCTGGCATTTCTTCAACAACTGGCTGACTTGCATTTGCTGCAAAAAATTGAATAGTTAGACGTTATCTTGACGCCTCAACGGCCATCGCTCCATGACGAACCCCACCACTGCGCGTCACCTGCCCGTTGGCCTGCTGGCCGAACTCTCGCACCGCTGCCCGTTGCGCTGTCCTTATTGCTCCAACCCAGTGAACTTGGAACGCCGCCATCAAGAGATGGATACCATCATCTGGCAACGTGTTTTTCGCGAGGCGGCCGAACTAGGGGTTTTGCAAGTACACCTTTCGGGCGGCGAGCCCACCGTGCGTCCTGATTTGGAAGACCTCGTCCGGACAGCTTTTGATCTGGGGCTTTATACCAACCTGATCACGTCGGGTGTGCTGCTGGATCGGGTGCGGATGCACGCGCTGGCCGAAGCCGGACTCGACCACGTACAAATCAGCCTGCAGGCGGCCAGCCAGGCCGAAGGCGACCGCATTGGAGGGTTTGCGGGCGGACATGTCCGCAAGCTCGAGCTGGCCCAGCACGTACGCGCGGCGGGCATGGCCCTGACCATCAACGCCGTAATGCACCGGCAGAACCTCGACGAACTGCCCGCGCTGATTGACCTGGCCGTGGCCCTCGGGGCCGACCGCCTCGAAGTAGCGCACACGCAATACTACGGCTGGGCGGCCGTCAATCGGGCCGCGCTGATGCCCATGCCCGAGCAAGTGGCGGCGGCTGCCCAAACCGTGCGAGCCGCCACGGCGCGTCTCAAAGGGCAAATGGCCATTGACTACGTAGCGCCCGACTACTACGCCGTGCGCCCCAAAGCGTGTATGGGCGGCTGGGCACGGCAATTTTTGGTAGTGACGCCCGCTGGCCAGGTGCTGCCTTGCCACGCGGCGCAGACCATCAAAACCCTAGAATTTGAAAATGTGCGTGACCGCTCGCTGGCCGATATCTGGCACCATTCGGAGGCTTTCAACCGCTATCGAGGTACCGACTGGATGCCCGAGCCGTGCCGGAGTTGTCGTTTCCAGACCGAAGACTGGGGCGGCTGCCGTTGCCAGGCCTTTGCCCTGACGGGCGAAGCGGCTCGCACCGATCCGGCCTGTAGCCTTTCGCCCGACCGCCACTTGCTGCGCGTGCATACCAGCGCCCAGGCGCGGCAAGACGCTTTTGTGTACCGCCAATTTGGCCAAAATGCTACGCATAATGCCTGAAGCACTCAGTTTTTGGGAAAAAGCTCACTTTACCCAATTCGACTACGTGATCGTAGGCGGTGGCCTCAGTGGCCTGGCGGCGGCCTGGCGCCTGCGCCTGCAACAGCCCCGGGCCAGGGTAGCTCTGCTAGAAAGGGGCACGCTGCCCACGGGTGCCAGTACGCGCAATGCGGGCTTTGCCTGCTTCGGCAGCCTGACCGAACTGCTGGCCGACGAGGCCGCGATGGGGCAGGAGGCCACCCTGGCGTTGGTTCGCCAACGCTTGGCGGGCTTGCAGCAGTGGCGTCAGTGGTTGGGCGATGCAGCCATTGGCTACGAACCCTGCGGGGGCTACGAACTGATTGGCCCAACCGAAACGGCTTGCCTGTCCCAGCGCGACCGGATCAACCAGTGGCTGGCGCCGCATTTTGAAGGAGCAGTGTTTCGGATGGCCGACCAGCAGTTGTCCAAGTTCGGATTCTCGGGTGCGCACGTTTGCCACTTGCTCTACAATCCCTACGAAGGTGCCCTCGACCCGGGTTTGCTAGTACAGGCCCTGACGCAACGGGTAGCGGCGGCGGGAGTCACATTGTTGACGGGTTGCGCCGTGACGGATTGGGAAGCAACCCCCACCGACGTTCGACTGCACACACAATGGGCTGGCCACTCAGAGCCGATTGAAATCCGGGCAGGGCGGGTGGCTTTCTGTACGAATGCTTTCGCGATGGCGCACTTTCCCGAACTGGACATCCGGCCCGGTCGCGGACAGGTGCTGGTGACCACGCCGCTGGCCCATCTACCTTTCCGGGGCACGTTCCACTTCGAGGCGGGCTACTATTACTTCCGTCACGTGGGCAACCGGGTGCTTTTCGGTGGCGGACGTCAACTCGACGTGGCCGGCGAAACTACCTCCACCTTTGGGCCACATCCGGCCATTCGGGCCGATCTGGAAGAAAAATTGCGAACCGTCATCCTGCCGAACTGTGCCGTACGGACGGACTATTTCTGGTCGGGTATCATGGCTTTTGGGCAAGACAAACAACCCGTGGTGCAGGCCGTGCATCCGCGTGTGCTGGTGGCGGCCCGGCTCAGCGGTATGGGCGTGGCCCTGGCGGCACACGTGGGCCAACAAGTAGCCGACTGGTGTGCGACCGAGGCAGTTCCCACACGTACGGAGAATTAGTATTGATCGAAAGCAGCGACTTTCGGGTTCGCAACTCTGCCGTCCCTACAAAGTATTGTATCATTGCGCTATGTCTGCTATTCACCCTGATGCCATTCGCGACGCCTTCGGGCGACATTTTAAGGCAGAATCCACGCACATCGTCCGGTCGCCGGGCCGAATCAACCTCATTGGCGAACACACCGACTATAATGAGGGGTGGGCCATGCCCGCCGCCATAGACAAAGCCATGACCTTGGCCCTGGCGGCCAACGGCACGGCCCAATGTCGGCTCCACGCCCTCGATTTGGAAGAGACCTTTGTCTTTTCTTTGAATCAGGAAGCGCCCCTGCCTGGCCACTGGGCCAACTATCCGATGGGAATGGCGGTGGCTTTGCGGGCAGATGGGCATAGGTTGGGTGGTTTCGACTGTGTTTTTGGTGGAGACATCCCGGCGGGAGCGGGGCTGTCGTCTTCGGCTGCCTTGGCCTGTGGAGTAGGGCTGGGGCTGACGGCACTCTTTGGCCTATCGGCCGATCGAACGGCGCTGGCCTATGCTGCGCAACGGGCCGAACACACCTTTGCAGGGGTGCAGTGCGGCCTGATGGATCAGTTTGCCGTATTGATGGGCAAGGCTGCCCATGCCCTGCGCCTCGATTGTCGGACGTTGGCGTACGAGTACGTGCCGCTGCATTTGACAGGTTATACGCTCGTGCTGGCCAATTCGGGCGTGAAGCACCAACTGGCCGACTCGGCCTACAACCAGCGTCGGGCCGCCTGCGAGGCGGGCGTGGCCGCTGCGCAACGTCGCTATTCGCAGGTGCGCAGCTTGCGCGACGTCAGCCCGCAGATGCTCGAAGCTATCCGGCCCGAAATTTCGGCCGAGGTACACCAACGCTGCCAGTTTGTGTTGGCCGAAAATGCACGTGTACTGCGCAGCGAAAAGTGGTTGGTGGCTGGGGATTTAGCGCAGTTTGGACAGGAGATGTACGCCTCGCATACTGGCCTTTCGAGCCAATACGAAGTGAGCTGCCCTGAGCTGGATTTGCTCGTCGGGATGGCTCGCCAGGTGCCGGGTGTGCTGGGCAGCCGGATGATGGGCGGCGGCTTTGGGGGCTGTACGCTCAGCTTGGTGGCTACTTCGGCCGTGGCGACGTTCGAAACTGCGCTTGCGGCCGGCTACGAAGCCCAGTTTGGGCGCACCCCTACCTATTACCATGCCAACCCGGCAGAAGGGGCCACCGTGGGGCAACCTGGCGGTTGATGCGCCGCAGATTGACCCTTCCGGCAGCAATCGCTGTTAGCTACACTCACAAGTATTCTTACAAAGCACGCCCTGTCGTGCCGTTTTGTACATTGTCATTTCATGGAATCTCAAGCCACCGTCAGGGATAAGATACGAGAGTTGCCCCAAGAGCCGGGCGTGTACCGCTTTCTGGATGCCGAAGGCAAACTCATGTACGTGGGCAAGGCCAAAAACCTGCGCAAGCGGGTGAGTTCATACTTCAGCAAACAACACGAAGACCGCAAAACCCGGCGGCTGGCCAGTCTGATTCGCGACGTGGAATACACCGTTGTGGACACCGAGTTTGATGCCTTGTTGCTCGAAAACAACCTCATCAAGCAGTTTCAGCCGCGCTACAATATTTTGCTGCGCGACGACAAGTCGTATCCCTACATCTGCGTGACGCACGAGCGTTTTCCCCGTGTGTTTCCAACCCGACAACTGGTGCGCGAATTGGGCACGTATTTCGGGCCTTACGCCAGCCTCAAGACTATGAATACGGTGCTGGGTTTGTTCAAGAAACTGTACTCTTTTCGGACCTGCCGCTACGTGCTCAGCGAAGAAAACGTACGGGCGGGCAAGTTCAAGGTCTGCCTCGAATTTCACATTGGCAATTGCAAGGGGCCCTGCGAGGGCCGGCAAGACGAAGCCAGCTACAACGAAGAAGTAGCCCAGGCTGTCCAAATCCTGAAAGGCAACCTGGGACCAGCCAAAGCTTATTTCCGCACCCGGATGCAGCATTGGGCCGAGCAATACGCTTTCGAAAAAGCCCAGTGGACCAAAGACCGCCTCGACTTGCTCGAACAGTATCAGAGCAAATCGGTCATTGTCAGCCCCACCCTCACTGACCTGGATGTCCTGAGTGTGATCACCTACGAGAAAAAAGGCTATCTCAATTACCTAAAGGTCACTAATGGCATGGTCGTACTTTCCAAGAATATGGAAGTGAAGTTCCGACTCGACGAAACCCCCGGCGAAATCTTGGCCCTTGCAGCCGTCCGTGTGCGGGAGCAGTTCAACAGCTTGGCACCCGAGATTATCACCAACGTAGCCATGCCCCTCGAACTACCCGGCGTCACGCTCACCGTGCCCCAACGCGGCGACAAGTTCAAACTGGTCGAGTTGTCCGTCAAGAATGCCCTCTTCTTCCGCAAGGAGAAAAATCAGGCACAGGCGCCGCCTACCCAAAGCCGTCAAGAGCGCATCTTGCGGCAATTGCAAGCCGACCTGCGCCTGCCCGACGTGCCCTACCACATCGAGTGTTTCGACAACTCCAACCTGCAAGGCACCAACCCGGTGGCGGCTATGGTGTGCTTTCGCAACGGCGTGCCTGCCCGCAAAGATTATCGGCACTTCAAGATCAAGACCGTGACGGGGGCCAACGACTTCGCCTCGATGGCCGAGATTGTCTTGCGCCGCTACCGGCGCCTGCTCGACGAGGCCGAGCCGCTGCCGCAACTCATTGTCGTGGATGGCGGCAAAGGGCAGTTGAGCGCGGCCTGCGAGTCGTTGCGGGCGCTGGGGCTGTACGGCCAGGTACCCATCATCGGTATTGCCAAACGGCTCGAAGAAATCTATTACCCCGAAGACCCCGTTCCGCTGCACATTGACAAAAAGTCGGAGTCGCTGCGGCTAGTGCAACACCTGCGCGACGAAGCCCACCGTTTTGCCATTGAGTTTCACCGTCAGAAGCGCAACAAATCTAGCTTGCGGCTAGAAGCACTCGACATACCGGGCATTGGCAAGACGACGGTTCAAAAAATTTATCGGGAGTTCCGGTCACTGCAGCAGATAAAAGCCGAAGACCGCCCGGCTCTTGAAGCCCTGGTGGGCAAGCACCGGGCCGATTTGCTCTTCGATTACCTACAAAAAAAAGAGCGTCAAACCTGACGCTCTTCCGGGGAGGTATCTCACTATCTCAGTAATCCCAAAGGTCATTTTCCCATTCGATGATATCGTATTCTTTTTGCTGAGCGGCCAGCAAGGGGCTAGCCAGGTTGGCATTGTAGATATCCTGGAGCGCCTGGTTGCGAGGGTTCGACATCCGTACGATGTAGCCATGGAACAGGCGCAAGTCGAAGGCGTGGGCCAGGGGCTTGTCTTCCGCGCGGTTTTGCGAATTGTACCAGACCGCATTGGGGTTTTCTTCAAAAACGCGTACTAGGTCCACGTAGCGGAAAGTGCCCAAATTCTTCTCCAGACCGCTAAAGTTGTTAGGATTGTCGCCGGGCAAGATCATGGACACGGCCAGGATGTCGTAGAACATACGCGAGCGCTGGCGATCGAAGATCAGGTCTTCACAGATTTCGAGCAGACACAGTTCTCGGGGGAGAAATGCATTGGCCGTGGGGGCCGCCGCCGCCCCTCCTTCTGGGGCGCCAAAGTCACCGAAGCCACCAAAGTCATCAAACACACCGATGTCGTCGGCCGAGCCGCCACCGTCTTCGATGGTCAGGTTGGCCATAAACTCGTCTTTGGTCATGGTGGTGGTTAGCGAATCATTTTTGTAGGGCGTCAGCCGGCCTTCCTTAACGGCTTCGATAATCAGTTTGGAGATTTCGTTGCCGCTGGCAAAAAACGGTGCATTGGGGCGTTGGCGCAGATCTATCCGCCGCCAGATGCCCATCCGGTACATCACCTGTGACTTGTGGATGGGCCGCAGCGAATTGGGGTTGAAGCCCGATTCGGAGCTGTAGTCGGAGGCTTGCCCAAAACTCGCACTCGCACCCATCAGGGCAAATGCAGCGGCCAAGCAGCCTTTGATTATATTATTCATATACGCTGTGGGTTAAAAGATCGCACAAATATAGCCCCGGGTCAACCGCCCGGGGCCAATGAGCTTAGTTCAACTGGATGTTGATGATTGAAGCCGCACCCGGCATAGATACGGGTTCGATCTGGTCGCGGAAGTTTTTCCGCACTACCTTCTTGACGTCAATCACAATCCGGTCACCCTTTTGGGCCATGTCAATCATGCCCGCCAGGTTGACGTTGGGGTTGGTGGTTGTCACGCTTTTGAGCGGGCGGCTGCCACGCGCTAGAATCACTTCGGCTTCCGCAACGGCATAGCGGGCTTCTTTGGGAAGTTGCGAGGCGAAGTCGGCATCTGGCTCGGCCCGAAGGATCAGGCTACGCAGACCCGTGGCGGGTTCGCCCACTTTGGTGTTGGCCGGACGGCTGCCCACGTAGGCCACGAGCGTAGGCTTGGGCACCGCCCGCACGCTGAATTCTTGCGAACCGATGGCGTTGCCGCCACTGCTGACGTTGAGGGTCACCTTCTTGCTGTTGGGAATCACGATTACCTGACCTTTTTTGGCGCCAGCCAGTTGCGACCCACCGTTCACCGAAAAGGCGGGCTGGTAGGTGGCTCCGAGGGCGGGCACTTGCACGTCGAGGTCGTTGCCGCAGTTCATGTAGAGTGCCTGCACCGAAGCCGACTGAATCTGCATGACGGGTTTGGCCACAATGTATTCCTCTTCGTGAATGAAAGTGGTGTCGCCGCCCGTAGGGTTAGGCATCGTGATTTCGGCTTTCCAAGTCTGCTTGGAGTTGCCTTCGTCGTCGTACTTGTTGGCCGCTGCGCGGAATTTGATCTGGCCAATACCGTTCGGATCAACGGGCAAGTCTTTGCCCTGAAATTTCATGGTAGGCTTGATGCTGCTCGACGCCGCCGAGATAAACAGATCGGCTACGTATTCGGTGCCAGCCGCCACCACCCGCGATTCGGCCCGGGCCATGGGAAACAGTTTGTCGAACTTGAAGTCAGCAGCTCCCACTTTGCTAGCCAGTTCGTTGAGCACTTGCGCTTCGTAGTTGGCAATTTTGGCTTGCTTGTCGCTCAGGACGGCCAGGGCCGCCACCAGCGGGGTGCTTTCAAAGTTCAGAATGGCAAAGTCCTTGTTGCGTTGGCGAGGGTCGTTCTTCACTACGGGATCGTCTTTGCCGTCTAGGGCCAAAAGAGGGAGCGAGGTACTTGCCACTTGGTTAAGATAGGCAGTGAAGTCGTTCAGATCGCTCTTGAGGGCGTAGGCCTTGCCATTCTTGCGCTCACCAGGACCAATCATCAGGTTGGCCACGGCGTCGGCATCTTTGGCGCCGGCAAGGCGGCCGTCGCTGTCCTTACCACCCGAGCGCTCGATCAGTTCATTCTTGATCGCTTCGATCTCGGTGATCAGGGCCGAAGTGCGCTGGCGTACTTCCTGGGCACTCTTTAGCGTCACTACTTCGCCGGGCTTGTTGCCGCGCTCCTGTACCGAAGACTGGATAGACTCTGTGGTTTGGGTGTTGCGGGCCACCGCATCTTGGTAGGCCGTCTCCAGGCTTTGGCTCAGGTACTGGAACTTTTCCAGAATTGCCGAGTCCACCTGCAGGGCCAGCATCGCCAGGAACACGATGTACATCAGTCCGATGAGTCGCTGCCTGGGGGTTTCTTTTCCTCCTGCCATGTTGCTTTATCTTGTTAAAGGTTTTGTGCGTAGCACTACGCTTTCATGGCCGTAAGCATGCCACCATACACTTTATTGAGTCCCGACAGGTTGCCGCTCAGTTTGCCCATCTCCGTCTTGAGTTGAGTAGCGTCTTTGCTGGCTTCCGACACGGTTTCCATGGCGTTGCCCAAGTTGCCGTAAAACTTGTTGAGGGCCTTCAGGTGCGAGTTGGTATCTTTCAGCTCCATTTCGTACACCGCGTTGAGGGCCGTCAGGTTCTTGGTTACGCTCATCACTTGCTCGTGGTACTTTTGGGCATCGGTGGTAGCGGCCGACATCGAAGACATGGCCTTGATGGTGTCGCTGTACGACTTGGTCATGTCTTGCAGCGAGCGCGAAGCATTCTGTACGTTGACGGCGTACTCTTGCGTAGCGACGGTGGCTTTGGTCACTTCGCCCATGCTCGACACCGACGTGCTGAGTTCTTTCATGCTCGAACCCAGGCGATCGAACACGCCCTTATCAATGGCTTTGTCGAGGCGCTCAAGGATGTTTTCGGGCTTCACAACGGCCACTTCCGTACCATTGGCGCGGGGAGCTGCCGCATTGTTGCCGCTCAGTTCGGGATACACCAGCGACCAATCGTATTCGTGGGGTTGGGGGGCAAAGGCAAACAGCAAAAAGATACCTGCCTCAATCAACATACCCACCGTTAGCATCAGGCCTGCACCAGGCCAGTGCTGCAACTTGAAGAGGGCGCCCAAAATTACGATCGAGGCACCGACACCCGTAATCATCGGTGCATATTTCTGATAAAATACGTCGCGGAAACTGCTTTTCTTAGCATGAGAAGTGCCTTTAGGCGTGCTTTTCTTAGTGCTCATCAGGGAGAAAATTAAAGGTAAAAGAGAAGAGGGGTTTTAAAAACAAGAAAGATACTAGCGGAACTCGCGGCCCGAAGAGCGGCCCAAGGCCGTTACGGCACAACGGAAACCAATGTAGGATTTGGTGGTGTCTTCGTGCTCGAAAGACTTGGTACCCGTCTGGAGATAATATGCAATGTCTTTCCAGGAACCGCCGCGCACCACTTTCCGAGGCTCGTTGTCATCGTAGTAAGTCGGGTTCAGGTCCCACACTACGGGCACCGAGGCTTCGTAGAAGGCATCTTCGCACCACTCGGCTACATTGCCCGACATATCGTAGAGGCCATAATCGTTGGCGAAGTAGGCACCCACCGGCGAGGTATAAGAGAAACCGTCGTCGTAGTAGTTGCCGCGTCCGGGTTTGAAGTTGGCCAGCATACAGCCTTTGGCGTTGCGGATGTAGGGGCCACCCCAGGGGTAGGGGGCCAGGTCGCGACCGCCCCGGGCGGCATATTCCCATTCGGCTTCGGAGGGCAGCCGGAAGCTAGGCATGGGGAAAAGGCCTTTTTCTTCGCGGGCTTGGTTGAGGTGCGCCGTGCGCCAGTCGCAAAAATTGCGGGCCGCTTTCCAGCTTACACCCACCACAGGATAGCTATCGAAGGCGGGGTGTTGGTAGTAATATTCCAGCATTGGGTCGCCCATGTGGTGCGAAAAGTCCCGCATCCAGACGGTGGTGTCGGGATAGAACTCACGCATGATGCGCTCTTCGCCGTACACGTCCATCGAGTCGCTGAGCAATACTTCGACGTACTGCCGATATTCGTTGTTGGTGATCTCCGTATCGTCCATGTAAAAGGAGCCGATCGTGATCTGCTTGTTCATGTTGATCTGCGTGGCGGGCACGTCTTCGTCCGACTGACCCATGTGAAACGTACCGCCGGGGCAGGTGACCATACCGTAGGGGATGTACTGGTCCCACCCCTGACGGTCGCCCGCGCCGACCAGTTCGCCGTCAAGTTTGCCTTTCTTGCCGCCCAGCAGTCCGCAGCCCGAGAGTACCACGGTAGAGCAGAGCGCAGAGGCCACGAACAGCTTGTGTAAAGCGTTTAACTTATTCATGTTACCTGTTAAAGATTATGAGATACTGAGTTCTAGTAAAGGCTTTCCCGCCGCCTTTGGGCGCGGCAGTACTTGTTGAGTATTACAAAGGTAGAGGCTCCTCTAAAGTAATCGAATGGATTAAAGGAGGTATTTGCACTATGCAATATTTATCCCCTAAACGAACCGTCCTCCCCGATTATTTCTACCCGCTCGTGCAAATCATTAATGGCGGAAACGAGGTGTCCTGATTTGGGGCTTCGAACCCACCACAGCGATCGGAAAGCTGTAGGAGAGCAAAAATTCGTGCGAAGTAAATTGCTTGGCATCCCGGTTAGCCACGGTCAGGTCGAGGGCATAGCCAAAACGAAAGCGGTTGTTTTTGTCGAGTCCCAGGCCGATCATGGCGATAACGGCGTCTTCCTGGCGATAGGACAGCCCACCCCAAAAGCGCTCATTATACGTGGCTATGGTGCTTATTTCGTAAGAATAACGGTCGAAAGCCACGGACTTGACCAAAAAAGAAGGTGTCACGCGCAAAGAATAGGTGACATCGAAGTGGTAACCGCCCGTCAGGTAGAAATGATTTTCCAGCACGGTGGCGGCGCTGTCGCCCCCGCCAAAGTCGAAGGTGGGCCGCAGCAAGTGATTGGCACTCGCACCCACAAAAAATTTCTCGGCACGGTACCAGGCGCCCGCACCCAGATCGGGGCGCAGCGTGGTTTCGCCGCCCGTCAGGATGACGCGGTCGTTCTCCTGGTTGGGCCGCAGCAGGCTGCGGTCGAAGCCCATCGAGTAGATGCCGCCCCGCACGCCGAGGCTCAACTTGCCTTTCCCTACCTGAAGGTGGTGGGCAAATGATACCTGAGCCTCCAGGTTGTTGAGGGCCCCCACGCGGTCGTTCATCACCTGTACGCCTACGCCACTATTGAGGCGGTATAGCGGCGCGTTGAAGGTAAGCAGCTGCGTCTCGGGATTGCCGCCGTCGGCACCCGTGTAGCCCACCCACTGCGAGCGATGTATAAACGAAAAGTGGCCGCCATCGTCCATGCCTGCATAACCAGGATGCAAAAACAAGTGGTTGAACATGTACTGACTAAACTGAGGGTCTTGCTGGGCAAAGCCGGGCAATGCCGCCGTTAGGAAGGCGAAAAATAAGATAAATGCGTAGAACGTCTTTTTCATAGAAGCATTTTGAAGATTTTAAAAACAAGCATCATGGACAGATTGTAAATATAACGACAATCTATCCAAAAAAAAGAGGCCTACGGGCTAACAATGCGGTTATTTCTTATTCTTTTTTACCAAAAAAATAACGGAGAAACCCTAGAAATATTACTTTTTCTATTTTATATTGTTCGCCTCGCGGACGTATGCTTCCAGCGCGCCCGTCATGGAGGGGGCATTGGGCATGGGAGCTTCGATGTCGAGCGTGAGTTGGGCATCGTGCACGGCTTGCGCGGTGGTAGGGCCGAAGGCGGCAATGCGCGTGGTGCGTTGTTCAAAATCCGGGAAATTCACGAACAGCGAACTGATCCCCGACGGGCTGAAGAAAGCAATGATATCGTAGTTAACGTCGGCCAAGTCGGACAAATCGCTGGCTACCGTTCGGTAGAGCACCACCTCGGTAAACTTGAAGTGCTGGGCTTCCAGAAACTCGGGGATGTCGTTCTTACGGATGTTGGAGCACGGAAAAAGGAAGCGTTCGTTCTTGTGCTTTTTGAGCACCTCTAGCAGATCGAGGGCCGTTTTGCTGCCCGTAAAAATTTTGCGCTTGCGCACCACGATGTATTTCTGGAGGTAGTTGGCGGTTTGGTCCGAGATGCAGAAATACTTGGTTTCGGCGGGCATTTCAATTTTGCTCTCGCTGCACACCCGAAAAAAATTGTCAATGGCATTGCGGCTGGTAAAGATCACCGCCGTGTGCGCCAGGATATCCACTTTCTGCTTACGAAAATCGCGCAGGGGCACCGATTCTACCTGAATAAAAGGACGAAAGTCTATCTGTAAATTATACTTCGCGGCAAGCGCATAATAAGGAGAATTGTCATCGGTCGGTTTCGGTTGCGAAACCAGGATACTTTTTACTTGTAGAAGGCGATCCCGATTGCCCTTCACCACGGTCGTACTCATCAATTTCTGCGCTTTTTGGCTTGGTTCAACTTATATCAAACAGTTTGATAACGATAAAAATAGGTATCAATTCGGTGGCGCAAAGGTATGAAAATAAATAAAGAATGTGGTAGGAAGCAGATTTGCCCAGCAAGATACCCACCTTCAGTACCCGCAAAAGCAACAACGTGGCAGCCACGCCACCCACCACGGGCATCAATTGGGCAGGTGTGTAGGCCTGGACGTTGAACAAGGCGATCACCAGCAAGGCCATGGCCAGGCCCGTGAAGGTAGTAAACCGGATGAACTCGAAATAGTGCGCGGCGGCCACCCCCCGAAGCTGAAATAGCCAGCCAAATAAGTAGATGACCACCAGTTGCAGTCCGTAATAACTCAATACCAGCAGTGCCAAGTAAAGCACCTGACCCAAAATGGACATCCGCCGCACCGTGCGCAAAAAGCCGAGCCATGCGGCTTGTTCATAGCTTTGTTGCAGGGCATACAACACCATACCGATGGTCAGACAGTTGAGCAAAATCAACAGCAAGCTGGTAGCGCCCATGCGGCGATCGCCCGAATAGTCGCTCACGTGGTCGGTAAAAAACCGGGATAGCCGAAAGAAAGCCTGAAAACCCGGACCGGCCACGCGCCGAACGGCCGCGTAGCCTATGCCCAACAGCAGCAGCGCAATGGTGACAAACTCCCGGCCCGGCAGGGTAGATCGCCGCTGCGGCTGCAAACTCGACTGACCTTGCGCGGCCGTACCCGGCGTGGCGGTCCCCATGTGCACCAACTGCACCCCCGACACATGGTCGTAGGCCGATTGTGGGTGGTGAAACGTCAACCACAGCGCACTGCGCAACGTGTCGTAGGCCGAGAGGTCAACGGTGTAAGTACCCGATTGTTCGTAGCACCTGGTCAGGTGCCCGGCCACAAAGAGGCATACGCCATCATGGGCGTTGAAATGCAGGGCGTACCCTCCGAACTGAGTGGGCAGCAAACGCAGGTGCAAAGCATTGGCATTGGCATGGCGACGTTCGTAGAAGGGCACATAGCCCTCGTAGGTGTCGTCATAAACCAGCCAGGCTGGGTCGAGTTGGCGCACGTAGGGCGTGGGCAATGCCTCGGCGGCGCACACCGTCACGGCCCCTCCACTCCACAGCAACCACCACACCACGTACCTGATCACAGCTTCACGCTCAAGAAATTTGTTTTTTTAAAGCAGCAGGGGCCGCCTTCGCCTTGTGGGCCGTCCGGCGCCGGGTCCATTCGATCAGGCCCACTACCAAAAGACCAAACGCGACGAGCCCTCCCAACAGTATGTCGTTGCCGAAAGCAGAAAAACAGGCCACCAGCGCCACCAGCGAAGCATTGAGCGAGACCAGAAAGCCCACCGTGCGCAACTGCGAGAACCCGTGCCGGAGCAACACGTGGTGGATGTGGTTTTTGTCGGGTGCAAAAGGCGAAACCCCGCGCAACAGGCGCGAGCCGAACACACGCACCGTATCGAAGATGGGCACGAACAAGATGGCTACCGCCAGCGAAGGCCCCGCAGGCACAGCGTTCATCTCTACGAACTCGATGGCCAGCACCGCCACAATAAACCCGCTCACCAACGAACCCGTGTCGCCCATGAAAATGATCGCTTTGTGCATGTTGTAGCGGAGAAAGCCCATGATGCCCCCCACCAGGCAGAAGGCCACGTAGGCGTAGGGATGATAGGCGACACCACCGTGGTAGAAGAAAAGATAGCCGAACAGGCTCGCCATCAGGGCAATGATAGAGCCTGCCAAGCCGTCGAGTCCGTCAATGAGATTGACGGCATTGGTGATGCCGACAATGATCAGAAAGGTCAGGCCGTAGCTGATGCCCTCGTCGAGTTCGTAAATACCCATAAACCCCTGAAAGCTGGTCAGGCGAATGTCGCCCATGAACATCACCACCCCAGTGGCCAGGATCTGCACAAAGAATTTCTTGAAGGGTGAAATGGCCACTACGTCGTCGCGCACGCCCACAAAAAAAAGGAGAATGCAACTGGCAATCAGGCGCTGGACACTGGAAGAAATATCGCCAAAAATGGTAAGGGCCGACACAAAGCCCGCAAAAATGGCTAACCCACCAAGCCTTGGCGTCAGCGAAACGTGCACCGTCCGGAAATTAGGTTCGTCGAGCAGGTTTTTGAGGTGCGAAACGTGAATGATGGAAGGTATGGCAAATACCGATATCATGAACGCCCAAACGAAAGCGAGGAAGATATTGAGCATAGGAACCTACCGAAACAATTACACGCGTATTGCGGGCAAGTTAGCAATTTAAGACCGCCCGCTGGATACCTAGGTCAGAATCGGCTCGAGAGACCGAAATGAATCTTCGACTGACTGACAGCCAGCAATTGGTCGCGCGACCGGCCCATCGAATAAACAAAGTTGAAAATGCCAGCCCCGGTGCGGAAACTAATGCCCGTGCCTACGCCCAGCGGAAAGTCCTCAAACGACTGACTCACTGTGCTGTACGCTACATACGCCTGGTCACAAAAAAGTAACAGGTAGGAGTCGGCTTCGATAAACCAGCGCAGCTCGGCCGTAGCCACGCCGTAGCGCGAGGCAAAAAAGTTGTTTTCGTTGAACCCCCGCAGCGTACGCAGCCCTCCGACGCGGTAGAGATCATTGAAAAAAAGATATTCGTTGAACAGGGCAGCTCCCACGGCCCGGGTGAGCAACACCAGGCGGGGTGACAGGGGCAGGTAGTGCGCCACGCTGCCCTGCCAATCGAACTGTAGGCTACGGGTAGGGACTGTATCGGCGACGGCCCCCTCGGCAGTGCGCGCACCGGGGCGCAAGCGTTTGTTGCCCGCCTGTCCGCCCGTGTGCAGTCGCCAGCCCCGGTGCGGATAGAAAACATCGTCGAGGTTGTGCCAGTCGTAGGCCAGTCCGTAGCTGACGAAGTCGAAGTTGCTGACGTCCGCCCCGAAGCGGTTGCCCTGATCGGCCAGCACCCGCGAGCGCTGGTTGCGCAGCAGGGCCGAAAGACGCCCCCCGCGCTGCATCTGGTAGGCAACCGTGAGCTGGCCTTCCAGATTGAGAAAGGTAGAGTCTTCTTTGAGCGACTGGAAAGTCCCGCCTACGTCGAGGGGAGAACCGAGCAAAACGGGATGTACGTAGGCCAGTTGCAGGGCCTGGCTCTCTTCTTTGAGGCGCTGCCAGTGCGCTTTCAGGTACTTGCCCGACGCAAAGAGGTTGTGCAGTTCGAGGTTGAACTCGCCCGTCAGCAAGGGCCGCCCCCCGCCGCGCTCGTTGGGCAGCAGTCCCAGCACGCCATCAATCTGATTGACACGCTGTTTGTCGAGCACAAAGTCTATGCGGGCCCGGTGATCAGCAAAGGTGACAGTGGGCGCCTGCTGCACTTTGAGGTAGGGTGTCTGGCGCAACCGCCAAACGGCGGCGTCCAGGCGCTGCTGACTGAAAGCCTCGCCGGGCAGCAACCGCAAGTAGCGACTCATGAAGCGGGGGCTAACGGACAAATCGCCTTCGAGGCGTACGCTGTCGAGGGTGATATGGGGGCCTGGTTCGTAGTGCAGTATGCCGGCCAGTTGCTGGTCGTGGAGCGCGAGCGAATCGAGCTGCAGGCGGGCAAACGGGTAGCCGTTGTCTTCGGCGTAGCGGAGCAAACTGGTTTCTAGGCGGTGCCACTGGGCGTACCGAAAGGGCTTTTCCCGAAAAAACTTTTCGCGAAAGCCCGACCGGATCAGCATGTCTTCGGGCACGTTGCCCGGGTGCAGGTAGGCCCAGCGATAGCGGTTGCCCAACGAGAGGTGCGCCCAGAGCGTGTCGCCCTGCCAGGTGAGCGAATCGGCGGTGGCCAGCAGGTACGAGGCCCCGTGGGCGGCCAGCAACAACTGCTGAAGCTCGCGCACGACCCCGAGCGAGTCGGGCAGGCGGGTGTGGTAACGAAACGACCGCAGCAGGGCCTGTTCGGCGGCCACCACGGTGGGACTGAACACCCACACCCTGGCCGAAGGTTGGGCGCTGTCGGCGACTGGCTGCGCCCAGCCGAGCGAAAAAATCCCTCCCCACAGGCCAATGCCCAGCAGACACTGACCCCTACACAAACGCAGCGCCCGAAGAAGGTACAAAAGCCAATACATAGCGACGAACAAGTTCGGTCGAAACCGGATGCTTATGCACAACGCACGACGGGCGTTTTCGGTACGCCGAGCAGACAATAATTGCACTGGCAGCAGCGAACATCCCCCCGCTGGGCTTGCCTGGGTTGTCCTGACCCGCTGCAGAACCACTCATACCAAAAAAGTTGTTCGAGCAGGCTACAGGTCCGATCTTCAATTTTCATTTGCACACCGTGGCGGGTCTCTATCTACACATCCCTTATTGCAAACAAGCCTGTCACTACTGTGACTTCCACTTCAGCACTTCGCGACAGCAGCAACCCCGAATGGTCGCGGCCCTGGTGCGCGAACTTGAACTGCGGCGCGACTATTTGCAAGGCACCCCGCTCGAGACCATCTATCTGGGCGGGGGCACGCCTTCTATCTTGCACGATGCCGAGTTGGAGACGCTACTCGGCGCGGTACATGCGCAGTACAGGGTGCTGCCCGACGCCGAGATCACGTTGGAGGCTAACCCCGACGACCTCACGGCGGAGCGGCTTGAGGCCTTTCGGCAATTGGGGGTCAATCGGCTGAGCATCGGCATTCAAACCTTCGACGACGTGCACCTGCGCTGGATGAACCGCGCCCACACAGCCGACGAGGCCCTGGCCTGCGTGCCCCGGGCGCGGGCCGCCGGGTTTGAAAACCTGAGCGTAGATTTGATCTATGGGCTCCCCGCCGACGACCACACCCGCTGGGCACACGACCTGCAGCTAGCACAGTCGTTGCAAGTGCCTCACATATCGGCCTATTGCCTGACCATCGAGCCGCAGACGGTGCTAGGTCATCGCCTGTCGCGGGGGCAGATGCAAGACGTACCCGAAGCCTTCGCGGCTGAGCAGTTCGAGATGCTGGTGGCGACCCTGACGGCCGACAGCTACGAGCACTACGAAATATCGAATTTCTGCCGCCCCGGTGCCTACGCCCGGCACAACACTAACTACTGGCGGGGTGTGCCCTACCTGGGTATTGGGCCGAGCGCACATTCGTACGACGGCACCGACCGTCAGCACAATGCGGCGCACAATGCAAACTACCTCCGCGCCCTTGAAGCGGGCACCGTGCCTACCGAAGTGGAAGTGCTTACGCCCGCCGACCGCATCAACGAATACTTGCTCACCAGCCTGCGCACGCAATGGGGCTGCGACGAACAAGTGCTGGCCGGACGCTACGACTTTGCGTTTTCGGCCCAGCAGCAGCAGCAACTTTCCCGACTGGTGCAGCGCCAGCTCATCGTCCGGACGGATACGCGCTGGCAACTCACGACGGCCGGAAAATTATTTGCCGACCGCATTGCCTCCGATCTTTTTGTATAATTTTATAAAGTGATATCAGTATCGTTTTATTGGATGGGGAATCAGTACCGGGCGGACATGCAGGCGGCGCACGACCTTTCGTTGCCACTGCAGCCCGGCGGGATCAACCCCAACTGCTATCACGCCGAGCCGCCCACTGCCCAGACCATCCGTACGGACAGTTTTGTGGGCAGCGTACGCGAAGGGGGCAGTTGCAACTACCAGCGGCTGCACCTGACGCCCCACGGCAACGGCACGCACACCGAGGGCTACGGCCATCTTTCGCCCGCGCCCACCGACACGGTGAACGGCCTTACCCACTATGCAGGAGCCGCCTGGTTGGCCACGCCGCCAACGATGCACGCGGCCAATGGCGATGCCTACGTCGGGCTGGAGGCCTTGCGGGCCGCGTTGCCCGTTGCCCCACCGCCGGCCGTTATGGTACGCACCCGGCCCAATTCGCCTGAAAAGCGCACCCGGCAATATTCGGGTACCAATCCGCCTTACCTGGCCCCCGCGGTGGGCCTATGGCTAGCTCAGCAGGGAGTACAACACTTGCTCGTAGATTTGCCTTCCGTAGATCGGGAGTCGGACGGAGGCGCGCTGCACGTCCACCGGGGTTTTTGGGATTATCCAGCGCAACCGCGTGCCTACACGACGATCACAGAACTCATTTACGTGCCCGACGAAATACCCGATGGGCTGTACTTGCTCCTGCTCACCCTGCCCAACATCGCCCTCGACGCGGTGCCCAGTCGGCCACTGATTTTCCCCGTTACACCCCTCTGATACGCTGCCTGCCCGATGCTAAGCACCGATTCCATCCAATATAAAAAGGACTTCTTTTTGCTTTGCGCCCTCGTGATGTCCTGGAACTACCTGGACAGTGAAGACCGCGCCCTGTTCTACGAAGAGGCAGCCAACCGCAATGCCAAAGCCGAACTGGCCTGGACGATTGGCTTTGTGGAGGAGATACCCGAAACGGCCTATGATCGGGCGCGGGCGCGGCTCAAGGCTACGCTGGGCGACTATTCTGCCGACTTGCGGCGGCATTGCTTCCACGAAGTATGGCAATTTAATCAGCGCAAAGGCTACGTGACCGAGATGGAGGCAGTATCATTTTTGCGGTTGGCCCAAGATTTCGACCTGGAGCAGGAAATGGCCCGCGCCGTGCGGCGTCCCTGATTAGCTCTGGGGGTCCCCACCTTCTTGTGCTAGTTGGGCAGCCTTCTGCACCACTTCTTCTCGAAGCTGATCTTTGTAGGATTGCAGCCGCTGGGCCACGTCTGGGTAGTGGCTACCAACGATCTGAGCCGCCAGAATGCCCGCGTTGGCCGCGCCATCGAGGGCCACGGTGGCCACGGGCACGCCCGTGGGCATCTGCAAAATGGACAATACCGAATCCCAACCGTCTAGCGAGTTGCGCGACTTGATCGGCACCCCAATCACAGGCAACGTAGTGAGGGCGGCCACCATGCCGGGGAGGTGCGCCGCGCCGCCCGCACCGGCCACGATCGCCCGCAACCCCCGCATGCGGGCCGAGCGGGCATACTCGAACAAACGCTCGGGTGTGCGGTGTGCCGATACGACCGTGAGTTCGTAGGGTATCTGAAAGCGCTCAAGGTACTGGGCAGCGGCCCGCATCACGGGCAGGTCCGAGGTGCTGCCCATGATAATTCCGATTAGCGGGGAGGACATAATGGCAATAGCGACAAGCGAAGTAATGGGTAGGCAAGGTAACTCACTTCAGCATTCGCCCGCCCATTCGGCCGAAAATTGTGCCAAAAACTGCTCCATAAAGGCGTGGCGTTGGGCGGCCAGGCGGCGCCCGGTAGCGGTCTGCATCCGATCTCGGAGCAGGAGCAGTTTCTCGTGAAAGTGCTGGATGGTATGTCGGCTGCCCTGACGGTACGACGCAAAGTCATGGTGCAGCACGGGCGACACTTCGGGATCGTAGATGAGCTGACCACGGGCGCCGCCGTAGGCAAAGGCCCGGGCAATGCCAATAGCCCCGAGGGCTTCGAGGCGGTCGGCGTCTTGCACCACGGCGGCTTCGCGCGAGGCTACGGGCGTGGCCACCCCCGCTCCTTTGAACGACACACTGCCCACGATGGCCACCACGCGGGCGGTCAGCTCCGCGTGGGCGTTTTGGGTTTCCAGCCACTGTTGCACCAGCCGGGGGCCGGCCGCCAGGTCGCCGCCGTGCAGTTTGTGGTCGCCCACGTCGTGCAGCAGGGCTGCCAGCACCACTACGCCTTCGTCGGCACCCTCGGCGCGGGCTATTTGCTGGGCCAGGCGGCGCACGTTGTCGGTGTGGTACCAGTCGTGTCCGGTGCTGTCGTGGGCAAATAACGTACGGGCATACTGCTCGGCGGCGGCCACGAGTCGCTCCAAATCAGAGACCGAATCTGGCTGGCTCATTGGGGGCGTGAGGTGCCGTCGGTGGTGTTGGGGGCACTGGGGTTGCGCTTGGTAGGGCTGTTGCCGCGCGGGTTGGCCCGATCTACGTCGGTGGCCGGTGAGCCGTAGCGCGTAGTGTCCGGGTTGGGCATCTGCACCCCCTGGGGAGTAGGTGGCGGAATGATTGGGCTGCCGTCGGTGACGTTGGTCGCGCCCGGATTGCGCTGAGCAGGCGAGGTAGTCCGGGCGGGCTGGGCACTGGGCGGCGGTACGTCGTAGGTGGGGGCGGGCGTAGGTGCCGTCAGTTCATCGCCTTCGGCAGTAGCCGAGCGGTTGGTTTGGCAGGAAAACAAGCCGAAAAACAGCAAAACACTTGTTGTCAGCAAAGGCAAATACGTGCGCATATCGTTCGTATATTAACACAGAAACCGCCAGGCGGTCTTGCCTATTACGATCTGGAGAGCAAAGAGTTGAAAGTCGCGCAGCGCCTCCCGTCGTTGATCGGGCCATGGCGGCCGATGCGCTTACAGCCGCACCAAGCGGCGTAGGCAGAAATACTGCAGGTTGTGCTTGCGTCCCGTAGAGGCCGTAAAGCCCCAGATAACCTGAGTTTTACCCCCAAAAATGTCGTTGACTAAATCACGTTTGCCTTCATAGACCACTTGCCCGTCGAGCGTAGCCGTGATGGTTTGGGTGGCGGGTTCCCACCGAAAACGAAAACTGTGCAGGCGGTCGTCCTCGAGGTTGAAGCCGGGGTCGTCGTCGTGCCAGTAGGCGGCAGCCGAACGGTGCATGCTTACCCCATTTTCTAAGTAGGCCACGTGGTCGGCGGGCGGGTCGTTCTGCCGATAGTTCTGGTAGGTGTCAAACTCGATGGCGACCGAAGGCGTGATGGAAGTGCCAAACTCGGGCGACCAGCGTCCGTAGCCAATGCACTCGCCCCAGGTGCCGTAGGCCTCCACACCCCGGGGGTCGTTGTGAATCACGAACGTGATGCCGTCGGCGCCGTCGTCGTCTTTGTCGCCCAGATAAATATCAAACTCGATGTAGAACGGCCCTTCGAGGTTGAGGCGGGCGGTGCTGTAGGCAATGCCCTCGCGGTAGGGCGCATCGGGCGTGAGCAGCACGCAGTCGCCGTTCATGTACTGGGCATCGCCCAAAAAATAAAATTGTGCTGCTGCCGCCTCTGTGCTCAGCAGGCCCGTCAGCAAAAGCAAGTGGCGCAACCAAGTGGACATAGGCATCGGGTCGGAGGTTTGTATTGGGCGTAACAGACTATGATCTTGTAACCTCTGCCCAGTTAGTAAGGTTAAACCATCGGAACGTAAATTTTTTCGACGCGAGTCAATACGTACGCATGTCGGTTTTTAAGCACCATTTTTTATGACAAAGTCAATAAATATTTTTTTTGGCCTGGGCCTGTTGCTGAGTACCTTTTCGGTGGCCCAATCGCAGGGACGGACTTCCGAAAGCCAGCAGCGGGCCCGCGTGACCGATAGCCGCCAAGTACAGGTCAGGCCAAGTGCCCAGCAAAGCATTCTCGAGATGGTGAAAGCGGACGATCGGCTGCAAAAATTCAGTGATTTGTCGAGTCTCCTGCCGAGCCTGCAAGCCAACCTGGCGGCCACGGGGCCCTTCACGGTGTTTGCCCCCACCGACGCGGCTTTTTCCCGATTGCCCTACGAACTAATTGAAGAATTGATGCAGGAGCAAAACCGCGAGCAACTGGCTGGCGTGCTGAACTATCACGTGGTGGCGGGCTATTATCCGCTGGACAGCTTGCAGGACGGACAGCAACTGCGCACCTTGGCGGGTGTAACCCTCGAAGTAACCAAGACAGTGGGCACGATCAGCATTAACGAAGCCCTGGTAGAAACCTCTGACCAAAGTGCCACCAACGGCCTGGTACACGTGATCGAAGCGGTATTGCTCCCCTTGAAAAACGAGGATCGTAAATAAAATGCGGCACTAGCGCAGCCTGACTCCGTAAAAGCAAAGCCATGTGGAACCTCCGCGTCGAACGTTTTTTGTTGGTCTTTTTTGGGGCACTGGTGCTGATACTGGGCGCGGTGGCTTTTCTGCCCCTGCGGCCCCCCGCGCCGGGGTGGGGCTTTGGGGCGCAGGCAAGCGAATATTTCGAACCGGAGCCTTCGCCCGACTACTCTCCCCAGGCCGTGATACGCCTGCAAATGCAAGCCCTGCAACGCAACAACCACCGCGACGAAGGCATCGCGCTGGTTTTTCGCTTTGCGTCGCCCGCCAACCGACTGGCCACGGGCCCGTTGCCCCGCTTTGCGGCCATGTTGCACGGCGACAGATACCAACCTTTGCTCAATTGCCGTTATTTTCGCACCAGTGAGTTGGTTGTAGAGGGCGACAAAGCACGCCAGATAGTGCTGGTCACTACCCATGATGGGCGCCAGGCGGCCTACCTTTTTACCCTCACCTGTCAGCGCCTGCCACCCCATGCCCGCTGCTGGATGACCGACAGCGTAGAGGCACTGCAACCCGACCACCCGTCGTTCACGTCGTAAAGCGTGCTTTTCGGTCATGCCAATGGACAGGCCGGGGCAGGCCCGTATCTTTGCTGTATGAATAGGGTAAAATATTTTGGTGTATTGGCGATCGTCTTGTTGAGCGCAAGCCCGTGGGTGCGTGCGCAGACTGCCCGCTCGTACCTCTTCAAAGACCTGGAATTGCGCATTGACACGCTCAGCTACCGCTGGTCGGAGAATTATCTTTTTTTTCGTGGCGACAAGCATCTTTATTTCGAATACCGAAGCAGCGATCCGGTGTGCGAGCTTCGGTTTGCCCCCACGGCGCCGGGCATTGCCGATGGCTATCGCTTGCAGCCTTCCAACGATTACACGATCCTCGACTCGCTCACGCGCATGAGCGACGAGTACTACCAAACCAAAGTCAGGTTCAACAACCTCAATACGTCCGAGTTTATCAACTTCGTCATCGTATCGCCCGAAGGGCGGGCCGTGCAGGAATTTCGCGTGTTTCATTACACCGACACCTACGTGCGTTTCTACCCCCCCAACGATGATGTGTACCTGGGCGAAGAAAAAGTCTTCGAACTGGTGACCAACAACCAGAGTAACCTGCAAATTGACAGCCGCTGGGTGGAGGGCGACGGCATAGACTATCGCCTTACCGAGTCGGGCAACGAACTGCGGCTGCACGTGGTGCCTAAGCAGCGCGGCAGCCAGGCATTGGAAATTAAGTTGCGCACCCGCCGCCCGTACGTGGACGAGAGAGGACAATTACGCTACGCCCTCGATCCGATTTCGCACACTTTCAACGTCAAGACTAGCCGATTGGCCTTCCTGGGCCTGAGCGAAAAGGATGTCACCCTCGACGAAAAGACTCAGCGCGAGGGCATGGAGGTGCAGATCGAAGACAACCGCTTGCTGGCCCTGGACAAGACCTACCGCATCGAAGACCGCGAAGAAAAGGGCGGTATCCTGATCGGCGAACTCTTCACGCGCCGCAGCCTGAGCAACGGCCGGGTGCTGTGCTGGTTGCGCGTGTTCAACTTCCACCGTAAGGGCGAAGGCTACCTCTACCTCAAAGACGGCGACGTGGCGCAGTTTATCACCAACTTCAACGTGACGCCCAAGATGACCATCGAGACCATCAGCATCTTGCGCGATGGGGCCGACTGGACGCAGAGCCGTACGATTCGACCGGGCGAAAACATCGAGCTGCGCCTGGAGGGCAAAGGCTTCGACAAGGCCGACTTTCGCTTTCCCGAAATGGTGGAATATCGCTCCGATACCATCACGCGCAGCGAAACGGTGGCCATTTTTCGCTTGCGCGTACCCACCGACATCAGCCAGAAAAAAATTCAGATTTACAACCGAAACGAACCCACCGGCCTGTCGCTCAACGTGGTGGAATACCAGCGACCGCATCCGCTCGACTTCGTAAAAATCAACTACGGCGACGGCTACCGGGCGGCCACTGACATTGATGCGCCTATCCTCTACGGCAAAGCCATTCCCGACATTGTCATTGCCTTCGACCAAAATCGGATTGATTCGGAAAATCGCCTTTATGGCAAGCAGTTTCTCACGGTCGAAGCGCGCATCACCACCCAAACGGGAACACTCGTCGAAATCAAGACGGTAGAAAATATCCTGATCTGTCCGGGTGACAACTCGCCCCGGAGTGCCTTCTATACCGACCGCAATTGCCGCTACAAAGACATCAACCTCAACGAGATTCTCTCGCGCAAAACCTACGACCTCGACGGCTGGTCGCGCGTTCAACTCACCATCCGGCACGACAAAGAGAAATATGGCGGCGACGGCTTCGAGCAAAAGATCGAGCTGATCTTGAGTCGCCGGATCAACTTTGATATTGACCTGAGCTTTCCGGCAGGTTTGCTCACCTTCCGAGAGGGGCAGGGCTACGTGGGTGGTTTTGGGGGCATCAGCCTGGCCACCATTGCGCAGTTCAGCTTTTTTCAGCCCGGGCGCATCGCCCGCTATCAACCCTACCGCATCGGGGCGGGCTTTTTGGCGTTCAACGCTTTTGCTTTCAACGAGTCGGCCAACCGCGATTTTGGCATCGTGGTGCTGGGCAGCGTGTTTCCCACGCGGCGCGACCTCAAGCTCTCGTTTCCCCTCTACGTGGGCGGGGGCTACTACCTGACCGACAACGCCACCCGCAACAGCAACGGCGGCAGCAGCGGCCGCTGGTTTTTCTTGCTCGGGCCGGGCATCCGGGTGCAGCTCTGAGTTTGGCGTAAACCCTTAGGTGTAGATGTCTTTTTGACAGTCGCCGAAACCACTAAAGAATGGGCCGGTCAATCCAGCTCCGGCGGCGGTTGAGCTTGAGGTCTTGCAGCATCGAGGCCTTGGCCCGCAGTTCGAACGAATACGATTGCTGAAAGCCGAACGGAATCCAGTTGATGGCCATCTCCCAGCAGTGCAGGTCGCGGAAGATGTTCAGGCTTGTGAAGCCAAAACCGCTGTTGACCACGTCGTACGACGAGTTGAAGCCCACCTTCCACTTTTCGCTCAGCTTGAGGTCGCCACTGAACGAGAGTGCCTGCGTGATGTTCTGCGGGTTGAACCCCACGCGGCTGTAGTTGAGGTTGTAGCTGATGCGCAAACTCCAGGGAATGTTAAAGTCCACGTACAGATCGGGATTGGCGGCGATGAAGCGGGCTTCGGCCTGTTCTTCTTCGGTGAGCGTAGGGTCGTTGACCTGGTTTTGCACTTCGCGGTCGCGCCTAAAGGCCTCGGGGTTGAAGTTGGTGCCGATCGAAAGGTTGGCGTTGGTGATGCGCCCGATGCCCTGCCCGTTGTTCCAGGCAAACTCGTTGACGCGCACCCCGCCGGGGTTGAAGTCGTCAATCACCCGGTACACGTACGGGTCGAGGGTGGAAGTCACGTTGACGTCGAACATCCGGACGCGCGTGCGCACATTGAACGAAATCACCGACAGATTGAGCGAATCGGCGGCCAGGTTGTAGTTGGTCGAGAAGCCAATGTTGTCAATGAGCACGATCTTTTCGGGCTTGGTGGCCGTATCGCTGCGGCTGCGCACCTTGGCCTCGATCTGGTTGGTCAGGCTGAAGCCCACCGTACCCGAGCGCCCCGGCGCAGGACCAGGCAAGCCGAAAAACCGGGAAACGGGCTGCTCGGTGGCCCGTGCCGTGGTATCGGCGCGTACCGTCTGATAGAAACCAAAGCGCGGATCAGAGAAGTCGGGGCGCACATTGAAGTTGAGGACGGGCCGCACTACGTGCCGAATGGCCTGGACGCGTTTGTCGCGGCCAAACTGGTAGATACCGTAAATGGCCGTGTTGAAGCCCACCCCGGCCGAATACTCGTAGGCGCGGCTGAAGCCCCGGGTCGTATCTACCTGTACGCCCCGGATCGAGTCGTTGAGTTCTTCGTAGCGAAAGTCGAGGCGTTGCAAGTACCAAAACTCCCGGTAGCTGAGGTTGGGGCTGACGCTGATGTACTTGAGCACGTTGAAGGTGGTCGAAACCGGAATGTTGTGCGTACCCACCACCTGGTTGCGCGCCAGGATGGCGGGCAAATTCTCGCGGTTGAAAGTCAGTACGCTGTCATCAATGGTGCGCTCGCCTGCCAGCAACTGGTCGCCAATGGTGGGGAAGGGAAAGCGCCGGGCCACGGGCTGGTTGCTGATCTCGTTGCGCGTGTCGAAGTTGTAGGAGATGCCGATTTTCTCGTACCAGGTGCGGGCGGCGCCCCCCTTGGGTTTGAAGGGCTGCACCCGGTTCATGGCCAGGGTGGCTTGCGGCAGCGTAAACGACATGATTCCCGACGTGGTGTTTTGGCTCTGGCGCGCACTCAGGGCCAGGTTGAAGGGCGTGCCCTCGAAGGTCTTGTTGTAGGAAATGCTGGAGGTAAACGAATTGTTAAGGTAGTCTTGCACCACCACGGCGTTGCGGCGATTAAAATTGCTCGTTCCCGCGTTGACCGATACGGCAAAGCGGCTTGAGCGGCGCGATTCGGGCGCGTGGCTCCACTGAATCCAAAAGTCTTCACCCACGTTTTCAAATCCCTCGTCGCCCTCTATGCGCTTGTTGTACCGAAAGTTTGAACTGCCGTTGAAGGCGTAGCGCTTCTTGTAGCTGGTCGAGGACTCAATCCCGTAGCTGCCCCGCGACCAAATGCTACCCGTTAGGCGTACGCCGATGTAGTCGTTGACGGCCCAGTAGAAGCCCCCTTCGCGCAGAAAAAAGCCCAGGTCGCGCGATTCGCCATAGACGGGCACCACAATGCCCGACGCCTGCCGCTTGGGGGTGGGGAAGAGGCCAAAAGGCAGCCCCACGGGGGTCGGGATATCGGCGATCACCATGTTGAACGGCCCGCTGATGATCTTGTCGCCGGGCAGCACCTTCACCCGCGAAGCGTTGATAAAAAAGTGCGGATGCTCCAGGTTGCAGGTCGTGTAGCGGGCGTGCCGGACAAACAGTTCGTTGTCTTCGTTTTTCTTGACGCGCTGGCCGTGCAGGTAGCCGTCGCCCTCCTGCGTCACGACGCCCGAGATAATCCCCTTCCGGCTCTTGAAGTTGTAGCGCATTTGGTCGGCCGCATACTGCTCGCCGGCGTCGGTAAACTCGGGCGTGCCCTGCTTGCGCCCCGTCGAGTCGCGCCCGCCCCGGGCATCGAGGGTGTTGGTTTCCCAGTTGATCTCCATCGTGTCGGCCTTGAGGGCGATGGTACCGTACTCCACCTTGCCTTCACCATAAAGGAACACTTTCTGCTGCGTGACGTCGAAGCGGATCGAATCGCGGGCACTGTACTTGACGGTGGTTTTGATGTCGCCCGTCGGCTGCACGGTCAGCGAATCAACGCCTAGCGAGTCGGCTGCTCGGGCCGTGTCGGGCGGGAAACGCAGGCTGTCGGGCGGATAGCGCAGGCTATCGGGCAGGTTGCCGAGGGACGCCTCGCCAGCGGGCGACAGCGGCACGGCCTTTTCCCGATTGCGCTGCGCCACCGCCGTGAGCGATAGCCCCAGCACGGCCAGGATCAGCAACAACCAACTTCGCACTTTTAGCACAGTAAAATTTGGGTAAAGCTACGCAAACCGATGAGGGTGAACAACCAGCCGCGCCAGGGCAATTTTAGTTCCAGAAACGCTGACAAGCAGAAGTCTAAGGTATTTAATTCACAAAAAAAGCCCCTGCCATCGGCAGGGGCTTTGGTATCAGAGAAAAACGAGAACTACTTGTTTTTTCCTTCTTTTTCCAACTGGTCGCGCAGGGCCGAGAGTGCCTCCAGATCGCCGAGCGTGGACGTGGCCTGCTCGTTGGTGGACGTCACCTTGGGCGTGCCCGCGTCGCGTTGGCTGCGGGAGGCCTGCTCCTTTTTGGTGGCCGTAGCCTTGGCAGCCCGGGCGGGCTCGTTGTACGTGTGCAGGTGCGAGAGCAAAATGCGCTTTTCGTCCTTGAGAAATTCCAGCACTTTGAAGTCGAGGGCGTCGCCCGTCTCCACGGCCGAGCCGTCTTCCTTGGCCAAATGCTTGGCGGGCGCAAAGCCCTCAATGCCGTAGGGCAGCTCGACGGTGGCCCCTTTGTCGTTCTTGCTGAGCACCGTGCCTTTGTGCGTAGTGCCCGCACCGAAGATAGTCTCGAACGTATCCCAGGGGTTCTCTTCGAGTTGCTTGTGGCCCAGGGCCAGGCGGCGATTGTCCACATCGAGTTCGAGCACCACCACTTCCATGGTTTCGCCCACCTTGGTGAATTCCGAGGGGTGCTTCACCTTGCGCGTCCACGACAGGTCCGATACGTGTACCAGGCCGTCAATGCCTTCTTCCAATTCGAGGAATAAACCAAAATTGGTCAGGTTGCGCACCACGCCGGCATGGCGGGTGCCGGGCGCATATTTGTTGAGCAAGTCCGTCTTGTTCCAGGGATCTTCGCTGAGTTGCTTGATGCCCAATGACATCTTGCGCTCTTCGCGGTCGAGGGTCAGGATAACGGCCTCTACTTCGTCGTCCACTTTAATAAAGTCTTGCGGGTTGCGCAGGTGTTGCGACCACGACATCTCCGATACGTGGATGAGGCCCTCGACACCGGGGATCAACTCGAGGAAAGCCCCGTAGTCGGCCACGTTGACGATGCGACCCTGCACGCGCGAACCGACCTGAATTTCTTCGGTGAGCGAATCCCACGGATGGGGCGTCAGTTGCTTCATGCCCAGCGAGATGCGGCGCTTCTCGTCGTCGAAGTCGAGCACCACGATGTTGACTTTCTGGTCGAGGTTGAGCACCTCTTCGGGGTGGCTGATGCGCCCCCACGAAATGTCGGTGATGTGCAACAGGCCGTCCACACCGCCCAGGTCAATGAACACCCCAAAGTTGGTCATGTTCTTGATGACGCCTTCGAGTACCTGGCCGCGCTCCAGGTTGTTGAGAATCTGCGCGCGCTGTTTTTCGAGGTCTTTCTCGATGAGGACTTTGTGCGAGACCACTACGTTGTCGTTGGCGTAGTTGATCTTGACAACCTTGAGTTCCATCTTTTTGCCAACGAACACGTCGAAATCGCGGATGGGCTTGACGTCAATTTGCGAGCCGGGCAAGAAAGACTCTACGCCCTGCACGTCCACGATCAGGCCGCCTTTGGTGCGGCGTTTCACCACGCCTTCCAGGACTTTGTCGTTTTCGTAGGCGTCGGTGATGCGCTCCCAGGCCTTGACGATGCGCGCTTTGCGCCGCGACAGGATCAACTGACCAGATTTGTCCTCCTGATCTTCGACAAATACTTCTACTTCGTCGCCTTTTTTGAGGTTTTCGACGTCGCGAAACTCCGATCGGGGCACCAGCCCGTCGGACTTGAAACCAATATTGAGAATGACGTCTTTGTCGTTGACGTCCACCACAATACCTATCACTACTTCTTTTTCCCGGACTTCGGTGAGCGTATCGCTGTACATGTCGGCCATGCGATTACGGTCCTGCTCGGAATACTGCTTGCCAAAGCCGCGGTCTTCTACGGCATCCCAGTTAAATTCTTCGGGCTGATTGCTCATATTTGCTATGTTGGCACTTGTACCTTCCCGGGCGCGTGCCATCTGCCGGGGTGGTTTTGGGTGAAAAAAAGATAGTTATTGAAACCGCTTAGCAAGCGGGCCACAAAGATAATAAATTTTTGTAGTCAGGAAGGTGCATTCGCAAAAAAGGGCGTAGGTTTCCTGCGGGCAGCGTTTGGTGTAGGCGCCAAGAATGCGATCTGTCCCACCGACAGATCAGCCTAGAAAACCTGTCCGATCTCGTTTTTGAGGTACCGAATGGTGCGGTACACGGGGTCTTCGGAGCGCTGAAACTGCTTTTCCAGAATAGACTTGGCCAATTCGAGGGCAGGAGCTTCTTTCTCTACTTCGTTGGCCGCCACGTTGACCAGGCTGATAATCTCCTCGGTCGTATTCTTGACTAGTGCCCAGGCCTGATCGCTCATGTAGAGTTGTTGAGATACGTTGTGGTTAAACTCTTCCCGAATTTCCGAAACAATCATTTGCTGCAATTGCACCGCCGTGTAGGCCGGGTTGTTGAGCCGAAGCACCAGGCTTTGGGGCGAAATACGCTCCAGATACAGCAAGATCCGTTCGTAGGCTTGCAAACGTACGGGCAGCACCAGTTGCGTATTGGTCACCTTAAGGTCGAGAATCTTCTTTTCGAACTCGTTGGTCAGAAAGGAGTTGACCGTCAGGTACACGGCAAAAAGGGCAATGGCGGCGGGCAACAAAATCTTGACCAGGTCTGTAATAATCTCTTCCATGCAGGTGGGTTGCTGAAAACGGCGGCAAATTATGAATTAAATTTGCTCACCGACGACAAACGCAAGGCGCTATTGCGAAAATCAGTGCCACCCGCGAGTGCTGTGCGGGGGCCAATTCGTTAGGATTTGTCCAAAGGAACCATTTGGCCTCCGGGGCCGTGTAGGAGGCAATAGATTTTGCCGATGCACCGTCCTCCTTCTCCCGTTGAAATTACGCCGGCCGCCCTACGCGAAATTCGTGCGATCATTGCCCGCAAAGCCATTCCCGACGGCTATGCCCTGCGCATTGGCATGAAGGGCGGCGGTTGTGGCGGCATGTCGTTTTTGTTGGGCTTCGACCACCCCCGCCCCGAAGACGATCAGTACGAACTGAATGGGCTGGCGGTGCTTATCGAAAAGCGCCATCTGATGTACCTGCTGGGGATGCAGGTGGACTTTGAAGACAGCGCCCACGCCCGAGGATTTGTTTTCCAGCCCGCTGCCGAGCGCCAGGGAAACGCCCCGGCTGCCCAGCCGTAAGCTTGGGCCGAGCGGGTGGCTCGGGACCAGCGCGCTTTTGCGTGTCTGGCACAAGAAAAGTGCGGGGCAGGGCCGCTCAAGGCTGCCAAGCCAACATGGCCAAGCCTCCGAAGAACTGGCCGGAGGCAGCGTGCTTCCGGCTAAAAATAAAAGTTCGCTGACTTTGTTTGAAACCAAACTCTACTTCCGTACATTTGGGCAGTTATTCACTAATTTCTCTTTTCAATGACAACCGGTAAAATCAAGTTTTTTAACCAGTCTAAGGGCTATGGCTTCATTGTCCCTAACGACGGTAACCAAGAGATTTTCGTGCATGCCACGGGTCTGGTGGATCAGGTGCGCGAGAACGACGACGTTACTTTCGAACTAGTGCAAGGCAAGAAAGGTCTCAACGCTGTCAACGTGCGTCGGGCCTGATCATATACCGCTTATGAATGAAAAAGCCCTCCGTCCGGAGGGCTTTTTTTGTGCCTATCGGCCATCAGCCGCCTTGTCTGCTCCCGACGCTAATATTCGTACGTGGCAATGGTGCTGTTTTGCAACGTGAAGCGCACCACCAGAATGGACTTGGTCTTGATGTTGTACGGGTTGAGTTGCGGCACGGCCAAACCCGACGGAGCACGGCGCAGGGCTGCTTCGGCGGTTTCGTCGCACCCGTGCCCGATGCCTTGCAGGGTGCGCACCTCGGTGATGAGGCCGTTTTCTTGCACAAAATATTCGAGATATACTTCTCCTTCTACGCCTGCCTGGAGGGCGGCTTCTGGGTAGGTCACCGTCTGGCGCACATAATCATGGAGGGTGGGGTTAGGCCCATTTGGGCTGATCATAGCCTGATGGAGTGGGGAATGCTGGCTTTGGTGCGCCGTCTGGGCCTGGCTTTGGGTGGGCAGCGAGGTGCTGAAAAGCAAGTCACCCAGACCAGCGACTGCGATGTGCCAAATGATGTTGTGAAGATGTCGCATAAGGAAAGATGGAAGCCTAGTAGCGAAAGATACACCTCGGCACGGCACTTTTGAAATTTATATCACAAAAGTAACATTCAAAATTTGGCTTTTAGCAGAACTATGTTTCATAAGTGTGCATTTTTAATCTTTTCGTTACATTGTTTGTGCGTGAGAAAGTGGCTCGATATGCCCCGCACACATCCCGATGGGGCCATTCAAGTAGGATGATCACCTGATTTGTTACAGGCGAAATCTTTTTCCCAAAAGGGGGGCGAAGTCGCTCACTTTCTGGTGGCGATCCTTTATCTTGCTTCGGGGAAATAAGAGTGCAGCCACCTGGCCAACGGTTCGGGTTCGGCTTTTTTCAGCCATTGGTTGGCAGGTTGCAAACACACCACGGGCGCGTCGTCGCAGCGGTCTGTGCAGTGCATCTGAATCAGTTCGACCGTGCCGGGAAGGGCGGTGTGCCGCAAATGCTTGCGAATGGCTTTGCAAAGGTCTTTGCTTCCTTTTTTGCGGCATTTGCTGCCGCTACAGACGAATACAATGTGCGCGGTTGTCGGGGTCATTTGTCAAAACCGGGATGAGCGTAGTTTCAGTAAGGATCATTATACGCTACTACACCTTCAACAGTATGAATAAATTGTTTATGTGGAGTCTTTGCGGGTTGCTCACCGCTTGCCTGGGCACACGCGAGACTTTCACCGAGTCGGACTACAGCTATTACGGGCGCTTCAAGACCTACCGCACCTTCAGCTTTATCGAAGACCTCAGCCCCAACCGGACAGAAGAAGCCGTCGCCCTGGATTTGCCCCTGCGGACGGCCATCACCAAGCGAATGCGTTTGCAGGGCTACGAAATGACCGAGAGCGACCCGAGCCTCCTGGTCTCCTATCGCATTTTCTACGATGACCTGCGCTTTCAGGGCTATCGGCAGCCGGAACTGGAGCGCTGGGTAGAACTTGGCCGCGAAGAAGACAAATACGACCCCGTGAAGTACCAACTCCGGAAAGGCACGCTGCTGATCCTGTTCTACGACCGCAAACAAGAGCGTACCATCTGGCAAGGCTACACCTCGGGCGTATTTGGCCAGCCCTTTCTCGACAGTGAGCGGTCCCTCAACCGGGCTGTTCGCTCTATCCTGGATCGGTACCGCCTTTTTGCCGAAGGCTATATTGCCGATAAGGACAATAGTTGATCAGAGTTCGAACGTTTCGCCCCGAGCGGGAATCTCGACGCGATCGAAGCCGTTGGCCCCCAAGGCTTCGCGGAACTCGACCATCGAGGGATATTCGCCGTGCACCAGAAACAGCCGCTGCAGGCGCTCGGGCCGCTGAAACGAAACAAACTGCAGCAAATCGTCGAGGTCGCCGTGGCCACTGAAAATGTCCGTCCGCTCTATGCGGGCCAGCACTTCGTAGGCCTTACCACGCAGCCGCACTTCCTTTTCGCCCATCATCAGTTGGTGGCCCACCGTGCCGGGAGCGGCAAAGCCAATCATCAGAATGGTGCAGTAAGGATTTTGCAGGTTGACTTCCATGTGCTGCTCGATTCGACCACCCCGCACCATGCCCGACGAAGACACGATGATGCACGGCTGGCCGTGGTTGGAAACCGCCCGGCTTTCCTTGAGGCTCTTGACGTACTGCAAACTGCCAAAGTCGAAGAGTTCCTGGTGCTCGGCCCGAAAACCGCGGGCTTCGGCATTGAGCAGGTGCTGGAAGTTTTCGTACACCTCGGTGCTGCGCAGGGCCAGCGGACTGTCCGAAAAAATGGGGATGCGGTCGAACTGGCGATTCAAGTAAAGCTTATTGAGCACGTAGAGCAGGGCTTGCGTACGGCCTACGCTGAAGGCCGGAATCAGCAGCCGCCCCGGAATATCCACGCAGGCCCGCTGGATAATGTCGGCCAGGATGTCTTCGGGATCGCCCGCATCGCGGTGGCGGCGGTTGCCATAAGTGGACTCGCACACCAGATAATCCACTTCAGGAAACGGGTCGGGGTCGGGCAGCAGGGGGTAGTTCTTGCGGCCCAAGTCGCCCGAAAAGCCAATGGTTTTGGTCTGGCCATTTTCGGTGATCTCGAGCAGGATGTTGGCTGCCCCCAGCAAATGCCCCGTCGGAATGAAGGTAACACTCACCTGATCGTTCAGCCTAAATTTACGATTGAATGCCACCGTGACAAACTGCTCCATGGCTGCCTGCACTTGTCGCTCCAGGTAAAGTCCTTCGGTGTTCATGCCGGGGCGGCGGCCGCCCCGGCGGCGTTTGCCCCCTTGCAAAGCCTTGATCTTGCGCAAGTGCAGGTTGGCGCTGTCGAGGAGCAACAAATGCGCAAGGGCCTCGGTAGGTGCTGTGCAGAGCACCTGTCCCTCAAAACCCTCTTCCATCAAGTTGGGAATGTTACCCGAATGGTCAATGTGGGCGTGCGTGAGCAGTACCACGTTGATCATCGAAGCCTCGAAGGGGAAAAGCGGCTGATAGCTGCTGCGTTCGGACTCTTGGCGGGCTTCGCGCTCGCGCACCATGTCTAGCCCACAATCAATGAGGATTCGGTAATCGTCGGCCAATTCTAGCAGGAACATACTGCCGGTGACCTGACGGGCGGCTCCCCAGAAAGTTATTTTCATAAAGGAAAGAAAAGACGGCAAATGTGCCAGCATCTATTATCAAGCAAAAGTAAGGGAAGCGATGCACATTAAAAATGTACTATTCGGCTACTACGTTGCGCTCCATTCGGTAGTCGTTCATCCAATAAGGCCCAAAAGGAAGGTCTTCGCTCGCCACGATCCGGAACCCGCAGCGCTCATAAAAAAAGCGCGCCGGGTTGTGGCGATTTACGTTGAGCACCAACTGCGAGACGCCCGCCCGTACGGCCAGTTGGACAAGGTGTGTCAGCAAAGCCCGCCCCCCACCAGACTTTTGCCGGGCGGGACAGACGTAAAGTTTATGGATTTTCCAGGCCGAGGCCGCCGCCGCCGGGCCGTAGGAAAGAAAGCCCCCGGGCTGTGCGCCGTGCAGCAGCAACAAAAAGTGGTGGCCGTCGGTAGTCATTTGGGCACGGAGTGCCTCGGTCGAATACATGGCGTCGAACATAAACTCCGACTGCGCCTCAGACAAGATAGGGACGTAGGTCGGAAACCAAGTGGACGTTGCCACGGCCCGGATGTGGCCAATATCCGCTGGCGTGGCGGCGCGTATCTGATGGGCAAAAGGCATGACAAGATCGGATAGATGGCTATTGCTATGGTGGCTGGCCCTTGCGGGCGTGGTGTGGCTGCGTGCGCACCCGCTCGGCACGTGGCTATCAAGCGCACAGACACCGCTACGCATGGCCGAACGGCTGTACCAAAGCGAAGGTTTGCGCTTGCCCGACTCGCCAGCAGGCAGACTGCCCTTGGCGAGCAGATCGGTCGGCTACGAGTGGCTGGTAACGGGCCTTGGCCGTCCGACAGGGTTGGCGGCCGAAGCGGCGGCAGTGCTGCTCAACCTACTGCTGCTCGGCGGTTGTTTGCTCTGGCTGCGCCGGGCCGTGCCCGAGCGTGCCTGGTTTGTGGCATTGATATTCGGGAGCTTTTCGCTCGTAGAGGTGTTTGCCTACCCCCGACCCGAATCGGCCTTTTTGTTCGGAGTGCTGTGGCTCAGCACGGTGCTGACGCGCTACCTGGCAGCCGAGGGCGGCCGTAGCCGGCTGTTGAGTCTTTTGGCAGCCGTGCTGTGGTTGTTTCTGATGCGCCCCACGGGGCTGTTTGCCGTAGGTGTGCTCGAGGTGGCGGGTGCCTATTTGTTTTTGGCGGGTCGCCCCCAGCCTGCCCTGCAGCTGTGGGGGCTTGCGTTGGTGGCTTTGCTGATGGTGGGCGTGTACCTCTACGCGAGCCTGCCCGCGCTGGGCTACATCACGGGGCCTTCGCGGGCGGCAAGTGCCTTGCCGTTGGGACATTTGCTACAACAGTTGTTGATTACGCTGACCGACGAGTTCTTCGTGATGGCAGCCTATGCGCCCACCCGTTCGTACGCCCTGGCGGTGGGGGCGCAGCTTCTGCTGATGGCAGCAGCAGCGTGGCGGGCCCAGGCGGCCCGGCCGTGGCCTGCCTTCCGGCCGACCGATGGCCTGGCGGTGGTCTGGCTCGTCACGGGCATCATCTACCTGCTGGTACTGTTGGTCCTGCGCTGGCAATACGCCACCGAGCCGCTCGATTTTCGTTCGCTGAGTCCGTTTACGCTGCTGGTGGGGCTGGCCCTGCTGCACTACATGGCCAGTCCGGCTCGCCCTGTGCTCTACGCCCGCGTACGACCATTTGTGATGGCTTTGTTCGTGTTGTCGCTGGCGAGCGCCGCGTGGCCACGCACCTGGTCATTGGCCAGCGGCTCAGGGGTTGGCTTGTACGCGCAACTGAATGCAGTCGGCCGTGCGCCGCAACTGGTGGGCGCAGCCAGCGGGCACGTAGAGGGCTTGGTCGGGCGCGTTGAGCAAGAAGTGTGCTGCCCGTCCCGATGGGCCGACAATGCGCACTTCGAGCGTGCCAGCCAGGGCCACCAGCACCTGCGCTACGGCCAGTGCCGGACGGCTGACATCTTCGCGGCGCGAGGCCACGTGCCAGCTTACCTGACCCACGGCAAAGGGCAGGTGACGCACCACCTCGGCGACGGTGAGCAGGCCAGTGGCGGCGTGCCCCACGGTTTGCAAAGGCACCAAGTGGGGAACTTCCGTACGCGGAGAATCGGCCAGCATAAAACAGAATTTAATCCATAAAACACGTGTTAACGTAGCCAGAAAGGCCCCCAAAGGTATGGGCTTTTCGTCTATCTTTGCGCACTTGTGGCGGGCAAGTACGCACCTTGCCGTTACCCTACACCCTATGAAGCACATCCGGAATTTTTGCATCATCGCCCACATTGACCACGGCAAAAGCACCCTGGCCGATCGGCTGCTCCAGTCCACCAAAACCGTTAGCGATCGGGACATGATGGATCAGTTGCTCGACAACATGGACCTGGAACGTGAGCGCGGCATCACCATCAAAAGCCACGCCGTCCAGATGGAATACGAACACAACGGCGAGGTGTACGTCCTCAACCTGATTGACACGCCCGGCCACGTGGACTTTTCCTACGAGGTATCGCGGGCCATTGCTGCTTGCGAAGGGGCTTTGCTGGTGGTGGATGCCGCCCAGGGCATCGAGGCCCAGACGATCTCGAACCTCTACCTGGCCATTGGCCACGACCTGGAGATCATCCCGGTGCTCAACAAAATTGATTTGCCCAGTGCCATGCCCGAAGAGGTCAAAGACCAGATCGTGGAACTGATCGGCTGCGACCGCGACAGCATCCTGATGGCCAGTGCCAAAGAAGGCATCGGCGTGCCGGAGATTCTGGCTGCCATCGTCGAGCGCATTCCCGCCCCCAAAGGCGACCCCGAAGCGCCGCTGCAAGCCCTGATCTTCGACTCGGTATTTAATCCCTTCCGGGGTATAGAAGTGTATTTCCGGGTCATGAATGGCTGCATTCGCAAAGGGGATAAAGTCAAGTTTGTCAATACGGGCCGGGTGTACGACGCCGACGAAATCGGGACGCTCAAGATCAAGCAGTTTCCCCGTCAAGAAATTAATACTGGTGATGTGGGCTACCTCATTTCGGGCATCAAAGAAGCCCGCGAAGTGAAAGTAGGCGATACCATCACGCACCTGGCACGTCCCTGCTCGGAGGCCATCCAGGGCTTCGAGCTGGTCAAGCCCATGGTGTTTGCGGGCATCTATCCGGTCGAAACCAGCGAGTTCGAAGAATTGCGCACGGCCATGGAAAAACTACAGCTCAACGATGCCTCGCTGGTGTGGGAACCCGAAACGTCGGCGGCCCTGGGCTTTGGTTTTCGTTGCGGGTTTTTGGGGATGTTGCACATGGAGATCGTCCAGGAGCGGCTGGAGCGCGAGTTCGACATGACGGTGATCACCACCGTGCCCTCGGTGCAGTTTCACGCCCACCTCACCGACGGCACTATGCTCAAGGTGAGTGCGCCTTCCGACATGCCCGACCCTTCGCGCATTGCCCGCATCGAAGAGCCTTTCGTCCGGGCCCAACTCATTACCAAAGACGAATACGTGGGCGGCGTGATCTCGCTCTGCATGGAGAAGCGGGGTATTTTCAAAAATCAGGTCTATCTCACGACCGACCGCGTCGAGTTGATCTTCGAGTTGCCGCTGGCCGAAATCGTGTTCGATTTCTTCGACCGCCTCAAAACCATTTCGCGGGGCTACGCCTCGCTCGACTACGAACTGATTGGCTTTCAGCCCTCCACGATGGTCAAGCTCGACATCGTGCTCAACGGCGAGCGCGTAGATGCCCTTTCGGCCATCGTACACCGCGACAAGTCCTATGAATGGGGGCGGCGTCTCTGCGAAAAACTGCGTGAGCTGATTCCGCGCCAGATGTTCGAAATCGCCATTCAGGCTTCGATCGGCACCAAAGTAATTGCCCGCGAGACGGTCAAGGCCATGCGCAAAAACGTGATTGCCAAGTGCTATGGCGGCGATATTTCGCGCAAGCGCAAACTGCTCGAAAAGCAGAAAAAAGGGAAGAAACGCATGCGCCAGGTAGGCAGCGTCGAGATTCCGCAGGAAGCTTTCATGGCCGTGCTCAGCCTCAATGCCTGATTCAGTTCTTTGCCCGGCCCCCATTGTCAGTGCGGGGCCTTTTTTATTTTAGCACCCATGATACTACTCGACGGCAAGGCTACGGCCGACCGCATTCGCCAGGACATTACGGCCGAAGTAGCCCAGATGCACCAGGCGGGCGAAAAAACCCCGCACCTGGCCGCCATTCTGGTGGGCCACAACCCCGCCAGCGAAGCCTACGTGCGCAACAAAGTCAAAGACTGCGAAGAGGTGGGCTTTCGCTCGTCGTTGTTTCGCTTCGCAAGCGAGGTGACCGAAAGCGAGCTGCTGGCGCAAATACGGGCCGTCAACGACGACAACGACATAGACGGGCTGATTGTGCAGTTGCCCCTGCCCGACCACATTTCGTCCGAGCGGGTCACCGACACCATCGCCCCCGACAAGGATGTGGACGGTTTTCACCCGGCCAACGTGGGCCGAATGGCCAAAGGGTTGCCCACGTACTTGCCCGCCACGCCCTACGGTATCTTGCTGCTGCTCGAACACTATCAGGTTGAAACCTCGGGCAGGCACTGCGTCGTGATTGGGCGCAGTCACATTGTGGGTTCGCCGATGAGCATCTTGCTGGCCCGCAACGCCTATCCGGGCAATTGCACCGTGACCATCTGCCACAGCCGAACCAAAAACTTGGCTGACCTCACCCGCCAGGCCGACATCGTGGTGGCGGCCCTGGGTGTGCCCGAATTTCTGAAGGCCGACATGGTGAAAGAAGGGGCCGTGGTGGTGGACGTGGGCATCAGCCGCGTGACCGACGCTGGCCGCAAAAGTGGCTTTGCCCTGCGTGGCGACGTGGCCTTCGACGAGGTAGCTCTGCGCTGCAGCTACATCACACCCGTGCCCGGCGGTGTGGGGCCGATGACCCGCGTGGGACTGCTCAAAAACACGTTGTTGGCAGCCCGCAGTGCCATCTATAGTCCCGCACGGACGTCCTGATGCGCAAGTGGCTGGCCTTCGACCAACACCCCCGGCGGGGCCTGGTTTTCCGCAGTGCGTGGGTACACACGGTGGTGCAACTGGCCTGGGCCGTGCTGCTGATGGGCCGCGAGGTCTTGTACTTGCCGCTGCTGTTGGCCAATGCCCCCGGCATTTTCTATTTGCCCATACAGTTTCCGCTGACGGGTTTGTTGCTGGTAGGGGCCTACGTGTGGGGAGAGCGCCGCTTTCCCTACCACCTGCCGCAAGGGCGAGCCGCATTGGCGTTGCTGTTTTTTGTGGGGAGCGCTGCAGTGGGCAGCTGGCTCGTTATCTTTCTGAGTTTCTGGATCAAAGCGGGCAGCAGTGCCCATCCGGGGGCACTGGCCGCCACGTGGGCCAGCTTTGTGCTTACGTACATATTGCCAGCCTTGCTGATGGGCGAAATCATCCGGCAGCGTTTGCTGTTTCCTAAGGTATATACCCACCAGACGGGGGCCTGAGCACGCGCTGATCCTCTAGTTTTTGTTTTGAGTATGCTACCAACTTCTGCCCCGACCGTAACGACTTTGCCGCTCATGGAGGCTTTCTACACCCTGCAGGGCGAAGGAGCCCACAGCGGCCGGGCGGCGTACTTCATCCGCCTGGGCGGCTGCGACGTGGGCTGCCACTGGTGCGACGTGAAAGCATCGTGGGACGCCGCGCAATATCCCCAGCGAGCTGTCACCGACATTGTGGCCGACGCACGCGCGCACCCGGGGCGGCTGGCCGTTGTCACGGGGGGCGAGCCCCTCATGCACCCGCTCGACGCACTCTGCGCCCAACTGCGGGCGGCGGGCTTTCGCACCCACCTCGAAACGTCGGGGGCACATCCGCTAACGGGCACCTGGGACTGGATTTGCTTCTCGCCCAAGAAGTTTAAGGCCCCGGTGCCCGAGGTGTGCCAGCAAGCCGACGAACTCAAGGTGGTAGTCTATAACCGGAGCGACTTTGCTTGGGCCGAAAGTTTTGCGGCCCGCGTGCGGCCCACGTGCCGTCTTTTTCTACAACCAGAATGGGATCGGGCCACCCAGGTTACGCCCCTCCTGATCGAATACATCAAAGCCAATCCCCAATGGGAACTTTCCTTGCAAACGCACAAATACCTCGATATCCCCTGATCGTAGCGCTTTGGCTAGTGGCGGGCCTAGCGATGGCCCAGCGACCCGGTGACCTGAGCACGCGCAACAAATCAGCCATACGGCTCTATCAGGATGCGCAGATTGATTTTAAGAAGCGCAACTTCGACGAAGGCGTCGCCAAATTGGACAAAGCCCTGCGCAAGGACGAGCAGTTTGCCGAAGCTTATTTGCTGCGGGGAAATGCCTACCGCACGGCCCAAAAATTGGAAGAGGCCCAGCGCGACTACGAACGCTACATCGCCCTGCGCCCCGACACACGCGATGCCGCTCAGCTTAGCCTCTTTGTGGGTGAAGCCTACCTGCGGCGCGGTCAGTATGCCGATGCCCGGCCGTTTTTGCAGCGCGGAGCCAACGGAGCCGCGCTCGATCAGGCCGCCCGCGACAAGGCCCGTCGCCAGCTCGAAAGCTGCGACTTTGCCGAAAATGCGATGGCCAACCCCATCGAGGTGGACATCCGGCCCCTGAGCCCGACGGTCAACGCTGGGCCGTTGCAGTATTTCCCGGTGCTGACGGCCGACCAGCAGATCCTCATCTTTACGGCGCGGCTGAGCAACGCCCCCGAATCGGACGAGAACATGTACGTCAGTCGCCGCGAAGGGCAGGACTGGAGCACGCCGCGCAGCCTCTCGGGCCGGATCAACAGCCGGGGCAACGAAGGCACGTGCAGCATCTCGGCCGATGGGCGGGTGCTGGTCTTTACGCGCTGCGACCCGCGCCGGGGCAGCGGTGGCTGCGACCTGTACATCTCGTATCGTCAGGGCAACGAATGGTCGTACCCCGAAAACATGGGTTCGGTGGTCAACTCGCCCAATTGGGATACCCAGCCTGCCCTTTCGGCCGATGGCCGCACGCTCTACTTCGCCTCGGATCGGCCAGGTGGCCAGGGACGGGCCGATATTTGGGTGACGAGGCGCGACGCCCAAGGCCAATGGCAGCCGCCTACCAACCTGGGGCCCCGCCTCAATACGCCCGGCGAAGACCTCGGCCCGTTTATTCATGCCAATGGCCGAACGTTGTTTTTCTCGTCGGATGGCCACGTCGGGATGGGCGGTTTGGACTTGTTTACGACCGAGCGTACCGATAGCAATTGGGTCTCGCCGCGCAACCTGGGCTATCCGCTCAACACCTATCTGGACGAAATTTCTTTCTTCGTGACGGCCGACGGACAAACGGCCTATTTTTCTAAAGAAGACCGCCGCGACCCGCGCAACAGCACCAGCCTGCTCTACTCCCTGGACCTCCCGCCCGAACTGGTCATCGAGCGGGCGGCCGACTACGTGCGCGGCCGGGTGTTCGATGCCCAAACCCAGCAGCCCCTCGCCGCTTTGCTCGAACTGCACGACGCCAGCACCGACGAAATTGTGCAGGTAGTTCGCTCCGATTCGGTGACGGGCGACTACCTCATCACCCTGGCGACGGGCAATGAGTACATCCTCTACGTCAATCAGCCAGGCTATCTGTTCGAGGGTTTTCCCTTCGATCGCCAACCTGCAGGCACGGAGGCCATCACAACGGGGGTCACGCTCGACGTACCGTTGCAACCCGTACGTTCGGGCATGCGCACAACGCTCAACAATATTTTCTTCGACTCGGGCGACTACCGTTTGCTCGACGAATCGAAGGTAGAGCTAAACCAGATTGCCGCTTTTCTGCGAGCCAACCCCGCCTTGCGCGTCGAGATTGCGGGCCACACTGACGACGTAGGTAGTGCGACGGCCAACCAGAAGCTGAGCGAACAGCGGGCGGCCGAGGTGTTCCGCTACCTGACCGAACAAAGCGGTCTGCCGCCCGCCCAGCTACGCTCGCAAGGCTACGGCAAATCCGAACCCCTTGTGCCCAACGACTCAGACGAAAACCGTCAGAAAAACCGCCGCATCGAGTTTCGGGTGCTCTAGCTCAAGTTTGCGCGTGGTGCCACATGGCTTGCTGCAACTGCTGGGCTGCCCGGCGAGCGGCCTGGGCAAAGTCGGGTCCATCGCTGGCGTAGAGGATGCTGCGCGAAGCGTTGATGAGCAGACCGCCGTCGGCCGAGCGACCTGCCCGCACCACAGTGGCCAGGTCGCCGCCCTGAGCGCCTATGCCCGGCACCAGCAGCACGGCCTTTGGTGCCAAGGCACGCACCCGCGCCAAGTAGGTGGCTTGCGTAGCGCCCACCACGTACATGAGGCGCTCGGCATGGGGCCAACCCTGCGAGGTTTCGATCACGCGTTCGTAAAGGCCCTGGCCATTTTTGAGCAATTGTTGTTGAAAATCGGCACTGCCCGGATTAGACGTGAGGGCCAGCAGTATGGCCCACTTGTCGGGAAAAGCTAGAAAAGGTGCGACAGCGTCGTGCCCCATGTAGGGCGAGAGCGTGACGGCATCGAAGGCCATGGTCTCGAAGTAAGCCCGCGCATACATGGCGGCCGTATTGCCAATATCGCCCCGTTTGGCATCGGCGATGCGCAAATGAGAGGTAGGCAAAAACTCCAGTGTGCGGGCTAGTGTTTCCAAGCCCGCCGGGCCGAGGCATTCGTAAAAAGCCAGGTTGGGCTTGTAGGCTACGCAAAAGTCGGCAGTGGCTTCGATGAGCTGGCGGTTAAAAGCCAGGATAGGATCTTTTTCGCGCCGCAGGTGCGTCGGCAGTTTGGTCAGGTCTGGATCTAGCCCGACGCACAAAAATGACCGTTGGCGGTTCATGTGCGCGTGCAATGGTTCGTAGGTCATGTGGCTGGTTTGGTTGTTCGCAAGATAGGCGATTGTGTAGACCCATGATAGCCCGTGGCACCCGGAAGATAGCAGGTGAGTTTTTGTGGGACTAAAAATGTTTTGGTAAATAAATACCGCTAAATTTACGCCTCTGGCTAGTTGTAAAGCCGCCTTTAATTTTCAATCACTATGACATCTTCTGCCCGTGTTTTTCGCTGCCTCATCGTAGATGACGACGTAGCCAACCAGCACCTGCTGGTTCATTACGTGGGACAAACACCGGGCCTTTCGCTGGTCAAGACCCTGGACGATGGCGTAGCGGCACTGACCTACTTGCGCGAGGCTCCGAAGGTGGACATTATTTTTCTTGATATCGAGATGCCTGGCCTCACGGGTATGGAGCTGCTGCGTTTGCTGCCCCATCGGCCGGCTACTATTCTGACTACATCACACCTCGACTTTGCCCTCGACGCCTTCGACTTGCAAGTAGCCGACTACCTGGTCAAGCCCATTGCCTTCTCGCGCTTTACACAAGCCGTGCTGCGCGTCACCGAAGAGGCAAACCCGCCGACCCCTTCGCCCCTCGAATCTGTGTTTATCAAGACTAACGGACGGATGGTCAAGATCTGGCTCGATCGGGTGCGCTACATCCAAGCCCTTTCCGACTACATCGTGGTGGTGACCGACGAAAAGCAGTATGTAGTCTATTCGACCATGAAGGCGGTAGAAGAAAAACTCCCTGCCGACCACTTTGCCCGGGTGCATCGCTCTTACATCGTCAACACCCGCAAGATCGAAGCCATCGAAGACAACACTTTGCTCCTGGCCGAGCAGAAGATCCCGGTCAGCAAATCCTATCAGGAAAGCTTTTTTGCCCGGATATCGCGCATCTAGTCGGCCCAGATGAACTCGCGCACGCCCGTGGGGCTGTCCAGCGTCGTACGCGCAGCCTGCCGATGGCGCCGGATGACAAGGCGGCCCCGCACCGGACGGATGACCTGCTGCGCAACGACCTGGTGGGCATCCGATTTGTGATATACCACCACCGTAGCCGTTTCGCGACGCAGTCGTACCACGCGCCGGGCGGTCTGAGGCGAGGGGGATGCAGGGGCCGCCGTGCTGTCGAGCAACCACAAGGCCCGGTCGGCCTGCGGCACGCCGTAGCCCACGTGGTTATTCCCAAAAGGATAGAGGTGCCCTGACTGCTCGATGAGGCTGTGCAATTGGTCGCCGCGTAGCTGGGGATTTTTCTCCAACAAGCAAGCCGCCAGCCCGGCCACCACGGGGGCAGCAAACGAAGTGCCCGTCAGCGAAAAACACGACACGTTGGGTTTGAGATAGGGCAAATATTCGGGACCGATGCCGCTATAGGGCACCCGGTGCCAGGGCTGGGCAAAAGTGGCCCCCACCGACAAGACGCCGGGCGCATCGGCGGGCGTCGAGATGTAGCGCCAGGCTTTGTTCATGCCATCGTTGCCCGCCGACACCACCACCATGATGCCCTTTTCTTCGGTGGCAATTTGGGCGGCGCGGGCAATGGCACTTGAGCCGTCCATCTGCGTAGGCTGGTAGTTTTCGTGAGGGTCGTCGAAGCCCAGGGCGTAGCCCAGCGATGTGTTGACCAGCCGAACCCCGAGGCTGTCCATCCACTCGAGGGCCGCAATCCAGTAGTCTTCTTCTCCCCGAAACTCGTAGCTGCCGTGGTCGGTGCGGGCCAGGTAGAACGTAGCCCCCGTGGCCATGCCGTGTTGCCCCTGGTCCGACATACCTGCGATCATTTTGAGCACCGTGGTGCCGTGGCCATCGAGGGGCGTTTCGGCAGTACCAAAAAAATCCGCTCGCGTGGGGCTGACAAAATCGCGGTAGCCCCGTATGCGGCCTTCTGCAAAGAGGTGGCGCAGGGCCAGATGCTGATGGGCCTGGTAGAAGCCCGCGTCAATGACGCCGATGGCCACGCCCTGGCCCGTGAGCCGGGCGGCGGCAAGGGCCGGAGATTGCATCTGGGGCAGGGCAGGTTCGGCCCAGCTTTCGGCCTCGGGAGGGATATCGTCCCGCTGGGCGACGTGCGGGGCACGGCCCACCGGCCAGATGGCCACCACGCCCGGCAATTGGGCCACCCGCACCCGTTGCGGCGGCGTCAGGTAGGCCACCACGGCGTTGAGCCAACGCGACTGTCCCCCCATGGCCGTGGCACGCGCCGCAATGGCCGCCACCCGATCGGCATCGAGGGCGCGATCGGTCAGGTGCTCGGGGGAAAGGCCCATTTGCTGGCGTTGCTGGCGGGTTTGCGCGCTGATCAGAGCGGGGCTGTCGGCGGGCTTGGTGGCCAGTTGCACCCAATATTTTTGCGGGGCTTGGGCAGACAAGCTGCCGCCCAGCAAAATGCAGCCCATAAAGCACCAAAGACAGCGCAAAGAATTTATTCTGACGTACATGCAGCTAACATACGGATGAGGCCCACAAGATAGGCACGCGGCAGCGAGTTTGGCCATGCGTGCAAGAAGTCAGATAACGAGAAAAACGAACGGATAGATGCCACGCCAGGGAGGGTGACTATTATGCTGGAAGTATGGCCTTCTGGCATAAGTACCACGGGCACGCGGTGCGAATAGAAAAGCCGCGCGAGTTTTCTATTTTGCGGCGTTTTCAGCATCGGCTTCCCTTCCTTGACACCCGTTCCCGTTCTTACCGAAAAAGTAGCCATCATTGGCGGTGGCAGTTGGGCAACGGCCCTGGTGAAGATTCTCTCCGAACAACCCATCAAGATTGAATGGTGGCTGCGCAACCATCGCGCAGTAGAGCACATCCGGCGCTATCATCATAACCCTGACTACCTGGCCGACGTGTACCTTAACCGCCGCAAGGTGCGCCCTCGCAAACGCCTCTGGAAGGCCCTCGAAGATGCGGCCACGGTCGTGATTGCCGTGCCTGCGGCCTTCGTGAAGGATGCTCTCTCGGAGGTGACACCCGAGCAATTGGCGGGCAAGCGGATTGTGTCGGCTGTAAAGGGGATGATCCCCGACGAACACCTGCTGGTGACCGACTACATGCAACAGGCCTTTGGCATTCTGGCCGAGGACCTGTGCGTGATTGCTGGCCCCTGCCACGCCGAAGAAGTGGCCATGGAGCGGCAATCCTACCTCACCATTGCGGGGGCAGACCTGACGCAGGCGCACGCATTTGCCGACCTGATGAGCTGCCGTTTTGTACGAACGCAGGTGTCCGACGACCTCTACGGCATCGAATATTGCGCCGTTCTCAAAAACGTGGTGGCCCTGGCCTGTGGCATCTGTCACGGACTTAACTACGGCGACAACTTCCTGGCTGTGTTGGTGTCCAATGCCTTGCAGGAGATCGCCCGTTTTCTCGAAAGGGTGGCCCCCCGTGCCCGCGACCTGCACGACTCGGCCTACGTGGGCGATTTGCTCGTGACGGCCTACTCACAATTTAGTCGCAACCGCATGTTTGGCAACATGATCGGCCGGGGCTACGGCGTCAAGGCGGCGCAAATGGAGATGAACATGGTGGCCGAAGGCTACTACGCCGTGCGCAGCCTCAACGGCCTGATGGAACAGCACCAGATTGATATGCCCATCACGCGGGCCGTCTATCACATGCTCTACGAGCGGGTGTCGCCCGCCGTCGAGATCGAAATTCTCAAAAACCTGCTGCACTAGGCCCTAGGGCAGGGGATACACCTCTAGGGCGCGGTCGGTCAGCAAAAGCACGTGGGTGGGCACAACCAGCACCTGGCGCACGGGCGACGCCGGCAGCACCAGCGGCACAGTGCGCTCCTGAAAGTTGTAGAGGTGAAAAAAGACCAACTCGTTTCCCCTCAGGAAATACAGTTCGTCGCGGTAGAAGCCAAATTGCGCAAGCCCCGCAAAAGGCAGCCGTTTGCGGTAGTTGCCCAGGTTGTCGAACACCAACAAGCCGTTGCGCTCGTCGCTGACGTAAAGCTGGTTCTGATATTCCCGCATGAAACCCACTTGCACCCAGGGGGTTTCTAGTTGCAAGGCCAAGGGTGAAACCAACACGTTTTGCCGAGTTTGCGGATCGTATTTTTTCAGACTAAAGTCCGTGTCGTCGAACACCCAGATGAGGTTGTCGGCGGCCAACGTGGCGCTGCGGGCAAAGCCCACGGCGTCGGGTGCAAAGCGTATGAGCGGGCTGTTGTGGAGGAAACGATCCAGCAGCAGGTATTCTTGGTATTCTTGATAAAAGGCAAAGATGCGCAGCGTAAACCAAGCTTCCAGCAGATCCGGCACGGCCAGTTTCTGGGGCGAGAAGTGAAGCAACGGTTGCCCTTCGGAAGTATATTTGTTGATATTGCCCCGCTCGTCGGCCACAAACAGGTGCCCATTGCGATCGAGCGAAGCGTGCGCGACTACCCCGAGCGGAACAGCGCGTACGGCTTCTAGGGGCGGCTGTGCCCGGAGGGCAAGCGCCGTGAGCACGACCAGCCACGCACTATACCGCCACTTTTTCATCCGTAAATTGACGTAGGCGGACGCACTGGCCGTCAAACTCGGCGTAGGTGCAGTGCGAGATCCATTCCCCAAGGTTGATGTAGCGGCTGGCGGGGGTCACTTCCAAATCGAGGGGCAAGTGCCGATGGCCAAAAATGTAGTAGTCGTGGTGCTGCTGCGCCTCTACCTGACGGCAATATTGCAACAACCATTCGCTTTCACCCAGAAAACGGGCATCGGCATCGGCACCAAACTTGCGACTCCGGCGCGACCAGCCGTGCGCAATCCACATCCCAATGCCAGGGTGCAGGGCCGCAAAGAGGCGGCGGGCGGCCGGGTGGGCAAACACCCGCTTGAGCAATTTGTACTGCGCATCGCCGGGACCGAGACCATCGCCATGGCCCACCAGCAACACCTTGTCACCAATGGTGAGCCGCTGGGGCGTTCGGTACACGGGAATGCCCAATTCCTGCGGAAAATAGTCAGCCATCCACATATCGTGGTTGCCCGTGAAGACGTACACGGGCAGGCCACCGTCTACCAACTGGGCCAGCTTACCCAAAAAACGCACGAATCCTTTGGGCACCACGTGGCGGTATTCGAACCAAAAATCGAACACATCGCCCACCAACAGCAAGGCGTGGGCATCGGGTTGGATAGCGTCCAGAAAATGCAGGAGGCGCCGTTCACGCATCTGGCTGGCCGCCCGGTGCGGGGCACCCAGGTGAAAGTCCGAAGCGAAATATATTTTCTGGCCGGGCGGGAGGGCCAACAAACGGGCGGATAGTGACATGGACAAGGCAAAAATAGCCGATCGAAAACAAAAACAGGACACCCGGTCGGGATGTCCTGTCCTGAGGGCCAGGGCTACACTTGGCCGGGCTTGTGGGGCTGGCCATTGCGCGAAAGCGACGGCATACCCGTACTGTTGGCATGGTTGCCTACGGGGGGCAAGCTCGGGTCGCGCGGGTCTTCGTCGGTTTCGACGGGGTCAGAAACTTTGCCTTGCGTGTATTTTTCGTAGCTAGTGGGCTGTCCCGACGGTCGGGGGCCAATCAGTGACACTAGGTCACTTTGGAAGAGAATCTCCTTTTCAAGCAGGGCCTGGGCCACTTTTTCGAGGGCTTCGCGGTGCGCTTCGAGCAAGTCGCACGTCCGGCGGAAAGCATTCTCAATCAGGTGATGTACTTCCTCGTCTATCACCTTGGCCAACGCGTCCGAATAGGGCTTGTTGAAGGCGTAGTCCGACTGTTTGGAGTCGTAGAAAGACACGTTACCGATCTTCTCGTTCATGCCATATACAGTCACCATGCCGTAGGCCATCTTCGTGATGCGCTCCAAATCGCTGAGGGCACCCGTTGAGATGCGGTCGAACACGATCTTTTCGGCGGCGCGACCGCCCAGCGCCATGCACATTTCGTCGGTGAGCTGCTCGGTTGTGTAGAGGAACTGCTCTTTGGGCAGATACTGGGCATAGCCCAAAGCCGCCACCCCGCGCGGCACAATGCTGACCTTGACCAGCGGATCGGCGTGCTCCAGAAACCAGCCCGCCACGGCGTGACCCGCTTCGTGGTAAGCCACAATGCGCTTTTCGTCGGGCGAGATGATCTTATTCTTCTTCTCCAGTCCGCCGATAACGCGATCCACGGCATCGTGAAAGTCTTGCAAGTCCACCTGCGATTTGTTGCGCCGGGCGGCAATCAGGGCGGCTTCGTTGCAGACGTTGGCGATTTCGGCCCCGGCAAAGCCGGGCGTTTGGGCGGCCAGCTTCTTGGCATCTACGTCCGATCCTGTCTTGATGGGCTGAAGGTGTACCTTGAAGATGGCTTCGCGCCCCACCAGGTCGGGTTTGTCAATGCTGATCTGGCGGTCGAAGCGGCCCGGGCGCAGCAGGGCCGAGTCGAGCACGTCGGGGCGGTTGGTGGCCGCCAGGATGATCACGCCCGAGTCGGTGGCAAAGCCGTCCATCTCGACCAGCAGCGAGTTGAGCGTGTTCTCGCGCTCGTCGTTCGAGCCGGGCATCTGCCCTTTGCCCCGCGAGCGACCGATGGCGTCAATTTCGTCAATGAAAATGATGCAGGGAGCCTTTTCTTTGGCTTGCTTGAACAAGTCCCGCACGCGGGCCGCCCCCACGCCCACGAACATCTCGACAAAGTCGGAGCCAGAGAGCGAGAAAAACGGCACACCCGCTTCGCCGGCCACGGCCTTGGCCAGCAGGGTTTTGCCCGTGCCGGGAGGGCCAACCAGCAAAGCGCCCTTCGGAATTTTGCCGCCGAGCTTGGTGAATTTGCCCGGGTTTTGCAGAAACTCTACGATCTCCTGCACTTCTTCTTTGGCTTCTTCCAGACCAGCCACGTCACCAAAAGTGATCTTCACCTTGTTTTCGGCGTCGAACAGGGCGGCCTTCGACTTGCCAATGTTGAATATCTGACCACCCGGGCCAGCACCCGACATACGGCGCATCAGCAGGAAAAAGCCGAAGATGAGCAGGATGATGAACCCCCAGTTGAAGAGCCACGAGCCCACGTCTTGCCGTTGCACCAGGCGCGGGGCCACAACGTCCTCTTCGGAAATACGCTCCTCAAGTTTATTGAGGTCGTTAAGAAAATTGTCAATCGAAATCCGGAAACTGTAGTGAGGCCCCTGATAGAGGTTGAAGGGGCGGCTCTCTTCGAGTTCCTTGCGGTATTTCTGATTCTCGATGGCCTCTTCTTTAAGAGTGATTTCTACAATCTCCTTATTGACCACGATAATGTTGCTCACGTCGCCGCTGAGGTACATCTCTTCAAAACGCTTCTGCGTGATTTCGATGGCGGAAGTAGAACGACTGAACCAGGAGATACCGAAAATAAGCAGCAAAAGGGCCGCAATGAGCCAAATCTGGTAGTTGGGCCGCGGCGGGCCGCCCCCAGCCGAGGGTAGAATTTTCCGCTTGTTCTTGTTCTTGACGGGTGTTTTTTCGGGCATGATCTAACCGGAAACGAAAACCGCAGGAGGGTTTCCGAATGAATTAATGAATGTGTGTAATGACGGCATCGCCCCAGAGCATTTCCAGGGCATAGTGCTGACGCTTCTCGCCCCGAAACACGTGGGCAACGGCGTCAAAATAATCTAGCAATATCCATTCCCGGTTTTCTTGGCCTTCTTTCTTCCAGGGATGTTCGCGGGCTTCGAGGTAAACGGTTTTTTCAATGGCTTCGGTGATGGCGGCCGCCTGCGTATCGGAGGTGGCCGAGCAAATAACAAAAAAGTCTGTCATCGCATTGCGCACGTGGCGCAAGTCCATTACGGTAATTTGCTGAGCTTTTTTCTCTTGCATACCCTTGACAATGGCCGTCTTGAGGGCTTCACTGGTTTGTATCAAATTCACTGAGGAGGGTTTTGTTGGATCGAGGCGCTCCCGAACACGACTACGCCCGGGCGCTTGATTAAAATTGCTATATTTTTGCTGACTTACCAAGTTAAATAGCGTTGTACAACACTTCTGCCAAAACCCTGTTCGTCGGGTTGAAGCGCATTCACCTGCCAACCTGTCAGTCCACCCAGGAAGAAATGGCCCGGCGCGTGCTTCACAGCGGCGGAGCCTTGCTTCCGGAGGGAACGCTCCTCAGCACCGATCACCAGACAGCGGGCCGCGGCCAGCGCGACCTGACGTGGGAGTCGGCAGCGGGCCAAAACCTGACTTTTTCGGTGCTGTTCTACCCGCGCTTCCTTCGGGTTGCCGAGCAGTTTGCCCTCAACACCGCCCTGGCCTGCGGGCTGCATAGTGCCCTGACGGAGCTGCTCGGCCCTGAGCCGCCCCAAGCCCTGCGGCTCAAGTGGCCCAACGACCTTTACTACGATCACCACAAACTGGCTGGTATGTTGCTCACCTCGGCTTCGCGCAGCATGTACTTGGAACATACGATTGCCGGAATAGGTTTGAACGTCAACCAAACCCAGTTTGCGGCCCCCCGGGCGCAGTCGCTTGCCCAACTCACGGGCCAATCGCACGCCCTCGACGACGTGCTGGCCAGCCTCTGTCGGCACCTGGAGGCGCATTACCTGTGGCTGCGGCAAGGGCGTACCGATCGGCTGCGCCAAGCCTACCTGCAGCGGCTCTACAAGTATCAGGAAAAACATTTGTTTGAAGACCAGGAAGGCCGCATTTTCGCCGGGGAAATTGTAGGCGTGGACACCTCCGGCCGCCTGGCCGTGCACGCGGGGCGCACCGTGCGCTATTTCAACCAGAAAGAAATCATCTTCTTGTAGGTACTTATGGAATCGTACAAAATTGTGGGGGTCATGTCGGGCACTTCGCTCGACGGTCTCGACCTGGCGCTGTGTCAATTGTCTTGTGCCAACGGACACTGGCAGCACCGTCTGTTGGCTGCCCGTACGGTGCCCTACGGCGACCACTGGCGGCGAAAGCTATCGGACGTCGTGACGATGGACGGCTTTGAATTTGCTCGTACAGACCGGGACTTTGGGCATTTTGCCGGGCAGCAGGTGCGCACCTTTCTGGAAGACTGCGGCCAGGTGGCCGACGCCGTCGCTTCGCACGGCCACACCGTGTTTCACCAACCTTCGGCGGGGGTCACGGTGCAGATCGGCCACGGGGCAGCGCTCAGTGCGGCGGCTGGGCTGCCCGTGGTGTGCGACTTTCGCGCGCTCGACGTGGCCCTCGGGGGCCAGGGCGCCCCGCTGGTGCCGCTCGGCGATGCCTTGCTCTTTCCCGACTACGCCGCTTGCCTCAACCTGGGGGGCATTGCCAACATCTCGTTTCAGCGGGGCCACGAGCGGGTAGCCTACGACATCGGGCCGGCCAATCAGTTGCTCAACTGGCTGGCCAACCAGGTGGGCGAACCCTACGACCCGCAGGGAGAAATAGCCGCCTCGGGCCAGGTGGATGCCAGCCTGCTGGCCAAGCTCAACGGCCTGGGCTATTACGTACAGCCCTTTCCCAAATCTTTGGGACGCGAGGAAGTAGAAGCCTATTTTCTGCCTCTGCTAGACAACAATGCCGTGGCCCTGCCCGACTTGCTGGCCACCGTGTCGGAGCACCTGGCCCAGCAAATTGCGGCGGCCATTCCGCAGCAAGCCCAAACAGGCACGGGGCCGCACCGGCTGCTCATCACGGGTGGCGGAGCATTCAATACTTTTTTGCTCAGCCGCCTAGAGCACTACCTCGGCGAAGGCACGGTGCCCATCGTGCCCGACGACGGGCTAGTCAAGTTCAAGGAGGCCATTATCTTCGCCCTGCTGGGTGCCCTGCGCCTGCGCCAGCAGGTCAATTGCCTGCGGTCGGTGACGGGCGCACGCACCGACCACGTGGGAGGTGCCCTTTACGGCGTGTGGCCGCCGGCCCATCTGAGCTAAAATTTAGAAGAGAAGGCAGCCGCACAGACGAGGGCCGATCAACAGATTTTCGGCATATTCCCCCATGATATTTCGCTCTTTCCGTGTGGGGGTGGTGTGGCGGGTGCTCTTGCTCACTGCTACGGCCGCTGCATTGGCATTTTTGGGAATGCGCACGGGTGTGCAGTTTGCCACGGGCCTGCTGGCCGTAGCCCTCGGGGCACAGGTGTATGGCCTGATTCGCTACGTGGAGCGCATCAACCGGAAGGTGCAGCAATTTTTCGATTCAGTGCGCTTTGCCGACTTTGCTTCGGGCTTTGGGGCCGATAACCACTTGGGCAGCAGCTTTCGGGCACTTAACCGATCTTTCGACGAAGTAATCGAAGCCTTCCGGCGCACGCGGGCCGAAAAAGAAGAACAGGGCCAATATCTCCAGACGGTGGTTCAGCACGTCAGCACGGGGCTGCTGGCCTTCGACGCCCAAGGAAAAATAGAATTGATGAATACGGCCGCCCGGCAGTTGTTGGGCACGCCCTACGTGCGTCAGCTCGACGAACTGCGGGCCATTGATTCGGCGCTGGCCGACACCTTGCGCCAACTGTTGCCAGGTCGGCACGCCCTAATTGCGCTGCCGGGCGCGTTGGCACCCCGCCAACTGGCTGTTCATGCCACCGAACTGCGGCAGCGTGGCCAAGTATTTCGTTTGCTCTCTTTGCAGGACATTCACCCCGAACTGCAAGCCAAAGAGCTGGAAGCCTGGCAGAACTTGATCCGGGTGCTGCGGCACGAGATCATGAACTCGATCACGCCGATCGCCTCGCTGACGGCCACCGTGCACACGGTGCTCCGGGACGAATGGCGCGAAGGTGCCGTGCTGAGCGCCGAAACGGCGGCCGACGTACGCGCGGCCCTGCGCACCATCGAGCAGCGCAGCGCCGGCCTGCTCCGCTTCGTGGATGCCTATCGCAACTTTACCAACTTGCCCCGGCCGCACTTTCGGCTGGTGGCGGTGGGAGAACTGCTGGCCCGGATCGCCCGGTTGGTGCAGCACGAACTGACCGCCCAGGGCACCACGCTGGAAGTGAAAGTGTGGCCCGAAGACCTGCACGTGACGGCCGACGCCGAGCTGCTCGAAATGGTACTGCTCAACTTGGTGCGCAATGCCCGCGAGGCACCCGCCACGCGCATTTGGTTGTGGGCTGGCTACGACGCGCACCAGCGGGTGAGCATCCGGGTGACAGACAACGGCCCGGGCATCGAGCCGGAGGCACAAGCGCATATTTTCATCCCTTTTTTTACGACCAAAAAAGGCGGTTCGGGCATTGGCCTGAGCCTTTCGCGCCAAATTATGCAGCAGCACGGAGGCACTTTGCAGGTGGCTTCGGCGCCGCCGACACCCACAGTTTTCACGTTGTGCTTCTGAGCCACGGTGCGGCCGACTGCCCAACCAGAACCGGTGGGCGTGTGGGAAGGGACACCCGCGGGCAACCCGTAAAAAAAGCCGCCCGAAAAATTTTCGGGCGGCCCTTGTGTTCTTTGCGGAGCTACACGACTTACCGCTTCTGCGATGTCTTGTCAAGATTGAACAGGTCTTGCAGTACCTCCACCAGGTTGTCGGCGTCGCCCCGCTGACAGGCCGCCTTGAGCTGCATTACGGGCAGTTTGATGATCTTCTGCATCATGCTGCGCGTCACGATCTCGACGGCCCGGCTGGCGGCGGGGTCCATTTGCTTGAGGTAGCGGGCCATTTCTTCCTGCCGGATTTGCTCGAGGGCTTGCTTAAATTGCTGAATAGCGGGCAAGACGAGCATCTCGCTCGACCAGGTGTCGAACTCGGCCAGGGCAGCTTCCATGATGGCTTCAACGGCTGGAATAGCTCTGCGCCGTTTGGCCACGGCGTCTGAAGCTCGCTGGTGAATTTTGTCAATGTTGTACACAAGCGCCCCGGGAATGTTTTCTACGTCGGGAGCTACGCTGCGCGGCACCGAAAGGTCAATGAAATATTTGAAGGATAGTATCTCTAGTGCGGCCACCCGGTCGGCTGTTATCAGCGGCCGTTCGTTGGCCACCGAACTGATGACGACGTCGGCCTCGGCCACCGCCGACCACAGATCGGCGAAGGGCACCACCTGGGCGCCACATTCGGCGGCCAGGGCCTCGGCCTTGGCTTGGGTGCGGTTGCAGATACTCACGTGCCCCAGGCGCGTGTGGGCCAGGTTCTTGCAGACGTCGCGACCGATCTCGCCCACGCCCAGCACCAGCACGCGGGGTTGGGCAAAGTCGGCCAGCAACTCGGCCACCAGCTCGACGGCTGCGTACGAGACCGACGCGGCCCCATCGCGGAAGCAAGTTTCTTGCACCACACGCTTGTTGGCAAAGAAAATGGTGTGCATCAGGCGGTGCAAAAAAGGCCCAGCCAGTTGCAGGTCGGCCGTTTGCTGGTAGGCACGCTTGACCTGGTTGATGATCTGCATATCGCCAATCACCATGGACTCCAGCCCGAGGGCCACCCGAAACAGGTGCCGAACGGCCTGACCGGTCTCGGTAATTACCCGAAAGTGCGCCGCGATGGCCGCAGGTTGGGCAATACCTTTGTGAATACCCAGCAGTTTAATTACTTCGCTACTGTAGTCCTGGGCGGCGCTGTAATAGATCTCCGTACGATTGCAAGTCGAGAGAATAAGTAAGTCCGTAAGGGGCAAGGTATCGCGCAGGGTGTGGAGCAAAGAATGACTTTCTGTGTCCGAAAGGGCAATCAACTCGCGGAGGTGAACCGGCGTGTGCTGGTGCGAAAGCGTGATTGCTTGGAAAGAAGTTTGCATACCGTTTACCAACTTGGGTATCACAAAAATAATTCAAGCGCCTCCACTCAAAAAATGACCGGGGTCAGCAGGGTGTATTTGTAATGAATCTAAATAAATTTTTGACTTTCGGTGCCCTTTTCTAATGAAGAATCATCCGCACAAATCCTACTATAAACTTATTTTACTCGGCTTGGCCCTGTTGATCGGAGTTACCTCGCTTGTATATACCGACTACCTGATCAAGAAACTGGCCGACCGCGAACGGAAGCTCATTTTGCTCTACGCCCGGGGGCTGGAGTTTTTGGTCAATACCGAAGATGCGGAAAACATCTCCTTCATTTTTAGTGAGATCATCGAAGCCAACAAGTCCATTCCCGTCATCCTGACCGACGGATTGCACGTGCCCATTCAGGAGCGCAACGTCCCGGTGCCTGCCCACTTGGCCGGGGCCGACAAGCAAGCGTATTTGCAGCGCGAGGTGTACGCCATGCAAAAGGTGTATCCGCCCATCGAGGTAGAATATAGCCCGGGCTTTCGCAATTATATCTACTACCGGGACTCCAACCTGATCACCCAACTCAAGTACTACCCCTACGTGCAGCTTTCGGCCATTGCGTTCTTTACGCTGATGGGCTATATGGTGCTTAGTTATTCGCGCCGGATGGAGCAAAACCGCGTGTGGGTGGGGTTGGCCAAAGAGACGGCCCATCAGTTGGGCACGCCGCTGTCTTCGCTCATGGCCTGGATTACGTACTTCCGCTCCGACGAACGCTTTGCCGACGACCCCGTGATTGACGAACTGGAAAAAGACGTTCACCGGCTAGAGGTGGTCACAGCCCGTTTTTCTAACATTGGCTCGGTGCCCACCCTGCGCAACGAACCCATCGCCGATTTGGTCTGGCACGTGCTCGACTACCTGCGCCTTCGGATCTCGACGAAGGTGCACATGACCTTCGAAAACGAATTGGCCCCCGGCACGCTGGTGCGCCTCAATCGCCCGCTGTTCGAGTGGGTGATCGAGAACCTGGTCAAAAATGCGGTGGATGCCATGAGCGGCGTGGGCCAACTGACCATCCGCCTGGCCGAAGCCCCCGACGCCCGCCTCACCATTGACGTGACCGATACGGGCAAAGGCATTGCCAAGTCGCAGCTCAAGCGCGTGTTCGAGCCGGGCTTTACGACCAAAAAACGGGGCTGGGGGCTGGGGCTCACGCTGGTGCGGCGCATTGTGCGCGACTACCACGGCGGGCGTATTTTTGTCAGATACTCCGAACCGGGCAAAGGCACCACGTTTCGCATCGTGCTCGGCGACCGAACGACCCCCGCCGACGCCGAGTCGGCCACTCCCCGTGCGCGCCGGGTGCTACCTACTCAATGATGGTGAACTTGATCATGTTGGCCCGTCCCTTCTTGGCGATGGGAATGCTGGCCGTATGAATGAGCGTATCGCCCGGCACCAGGTGTCCTTTTTGTTTGAGCAGCGTGGCCAGGTCTTCCATCATCTCGTCGGTTGAGCGGCTGATCTCGTACGGAATGGGCCGCACACCCCACACCAGGCTCAGTTGGGTGATCAGCTGCGGGTAGCGTGAGAAGATGAAAATTTGCGCGGCGGGTCGGTGGCTGCTCACCTGCATGGCCGAATAGCCCGAACGCGTGATGGTGGCAATGGCCTTGGCCCCTACGGCTTGCGCCAGCGTGCAGGCCGAAGCCACCACGCTGTCGTGGGGCAACGTGGGAGAGTGGGGGTCGAGGTCGCTAAATCTTTTGTTGTAGATGTCGGCTTGCTGCTCGACGGCGTGGATCACCCGGCTCATGGCCCGCACGGCCAGCACGGGATAGCGCCCGGCGGCCGTTTCGGCGCTGAGCATCACAGCGTCGGCCCCGTCAATGACGGCGTTGGCTACGTCGGTAGTTTCGGCCCGCGTAGGTCGGGGGTTGACGATCATGCTCTCGAGCATTTGCGTGGCGATAATCACGGGCTTGGCCGCCGTGTTGCACTTGGCCACGATCTGTTTTTGCAGCAAAGGCACATCCTCCATCGGGATTTCCACGCCCAGGTCGCCCCGGGCTACCATCAGCCCGTCGGTGGCGGCCACGATCTCGTCAATGTTTTCGATGGCCTGGGGCTTTTCTATTTTGGCCACCACGCGCGTATAGGAGTTGTGCTCGGCGATAATGCTTTTGATGTAGCGAATGTCTTCGGCCGACCGCACAAACGAAAGGGCTACCCAATCTACGTGGTGCGCCAGGCCAAAAAGCAAGTCCTCGTGGTCTTTCTCCGTCAGCGACGGGGCCGACACGTTCGTATTGGGCAAGTTGATGCCCTTGCGGGAGCGCAACATGCCGCCATGAATGATTTCGGCCTCCACTTCGTCGCCATTGGTGCCCAGCACCCGCAACTCGAGGTTGCCGTCGTCAATGAGCACCGTGTCGCCCTCGCGTACGTCCTGCGCCAATCGCTGGTAGGTAGTGCTGATGCGCTGCCGATTGCCCAGCACCTTGTGCGTGCCAATCACGATGCGGTCGCCGGGAAACAGTTCCACCCCGTTGTCCTCCACGTCGTCCGTCCGGATTTTGGGGCCTTGCAAATCCTGCAAAATACCTACAAATGTGCCCAGGCTTTCGTTGAGTTCGCGGATCGCCTTGATGACGGCAGCGTGGCCTTCGTGCGAGCCGTGCGAAAAATTGAGCCGAAACACGTTGACCCCCGCCAGAATGAGTTGCTCAAGCATGTGCTTGTCGTGCGAGGCCGGCCCCACGGTGGCCACCACCTTGGTGCGGTTAGAAACTGAAGTCATATAGATTGAGGATGTAGTAGCTTGCGGTTCTCCTTTCGGAAGGCACCGCAATATAGCGCATCTGGACAATAGCTATCCAATCTTGCTGCAAACACCTCCATCTGTCCGCAAAGGGGCCTTGTGCGTGGCGCCCTTGGTGCTGTAACTAGCATTCCGCCGCGCCAAGCCCCTTCGGCATAGTTTGATAATGAAGGGTAGAATATCTTTCTTTGCGAAGATTTTCAACTTCTAAAATTAAAAAAATGTCAGAAATCGCTCAAAAAGTGAAAAATATTATCATTGATAAACTCGGTGTAGAAGAGTCAGAAGTGACCCACGAAGCCAGCTTTACCAATGACCTCGGTGCAGATTCGCTCGACACGGTTGAGCTGATCATGGAATTTGAGAAGGAATTTAATATTTCCATTCCCGACGACCAAGCCGAAAACATTGCCACGGTGGGCCAAGCCATCGAGTACCTTGAGCAACACGCGAAGTAGTTTATTTGCCCCTCTATGGAGTTGAAAAGAGTAGTTGTAACGGGCTTGGGAGCCATCACGCCGCTAGGCAACACCGTTGATGCCTTCTGGCAGGCCTTGTCTGCGGGCGTAAGCGGTGCGGCACCCATTACCCGCTTCGACGCTACTAAGTTTCGTACCCGCTTTGCCTGCGAAGTAAAGGATTTTGACCCGACGCACTTCATGGATCGTAAGGACGCCCGCAAGATGGATCCCTACGCCCAGTACGCGATGGTGGCGGCCATGCAAGCCGTCGAAGAGGCCGGGCTACATGGCCAGCACATCAACTCCGATCGGGTAGGAGTTATTTTTGGCTCGGGCATTGGCGGCGTACGCACTTTTCAGGACGAAGTGGCCAGTTTTGCCACTGGCGACGGCACGCCGCGCTTCAATCCATTTTTTATCCCCAAGATGATCGTGGATATCATCGCGGGCCACGTCTCGATTCACTACGGTTTTCGCGGGCCCAATTACGTAACCGTGTCGGCCTGCGCGTCGGCCTCGCACGCTATCCTCGACGCCATGACCCACATCCGCCTCGGGCGGGCCGACGCCATCGTGACGGGCGGCTCCGAAGCAGCCGTCACCGAGGCGGGCGTGGGCGGATTTAACGCCCTCCGGGCGCTGTCTGAACGCAACGACGACCCGGCCACGGCTTCGCGCCCGTTCGACAAAGACCGGGACGGGTTCGTGCTCGGCGAGGGTGCGGGCGTACTGGTGCTCGAAGAATACGAACACGCCAAAGCCCGCGGCGCCCGCATCTACTGCGAGGTGGCTGGCGGCGGCATGTCGGCCGATGCCTACCACATGACGGCCCCGCACCCCGAAGGAGCGGGCGTCACGCAGGTGATGCACTGCGCCCTGGCAGACGCCGCCATGCAGCCCCACGAAGTGGACTACATCAATGTGCACGGCACCTCGACGCCGCTGGGCGACCCGGCCGAAACCAAGGCCATCGAGCGCGTGTTCGGCGAACATGCCTACCAGCTCGCCATCAGCTCGACCAAGTCTATGACCGGCCACTTGCTCGGGGCGGCGGGAGCCATCGAAGCCATCGCCGCCACGTTGGCCCTCGAACACCAACTCGTACCACCGACCATCAACCATTTCACCGACGACGAAGTGTTCGATCCGCGCCTGCAACTCACCTTTCACCGGGCCGCCGCGCGGCCCATACGGGCGGTGCTGAGCAATACGTTCGGCTTTGGCGGACACAACTGCTCGCTCATTTTTCGCAAAATGGTAGAGTAGTGTACCTAAACCGCTTCTTTGGGCTGTTTCGTAGCTACACGGCCCACGACCGAAGGCTTGCCGCAGCAATCACAACCATGATTGGCGGCAAGCCTTTTAATTTGCAACTTTACAAACTGGCCGTTCGCCACGCTTCGGCCGACGAAAACGTCCGGCGGGCATCGTCGGGAGGAACCAACAACAACGAACGCCTCGAGTATCTCGGCGATGCCATCCTGGGGGCAGTGGTGGCCGAATTTCTTTTCAAAAAATTCCCCTTCAAAGACGAAGGATTCCTGACTGAAATCCGCTCGCGGATCGTCAATCGAGAGTCGCTCAACGAACTGGCCCACAAGATCGGGCTGCCCGAATTGCTAGAGATGGACAGCCAGCACCGCTCGCGCTTCAGTCATAAGTCGGTGTACGGCGATGCCCTCGAAGCCCTGGTGGGCGCGGTCTATCTCGACAAGGGCTTCGAGCGGTGCCGAACCTTTGTGCTGCAACGGCTGCTGCAGCCGCACTTCGACCTGGAAGAACTTATCCAGACGGATCGTAATTTCAAGAGCAAACTCATTGAGTGGGCGCAGCGCGAAAACCACCGCCTCCGCTTCGAGATCGTGAAAGAATCGGGCAGCCAACACCACCGCGAGTTTGTGGCCCAGGTGGTGATTGATGGCGGTGTCGTGAGCACGGGCAGCGGCCTGAGCAAGAAAAAGGCTGAGCAAGCCGCCGCCGCCGCCGCCTGCGCACACCTAGGCATCGAGAAGAACTAATCGGGGCGAGCGTAGTTTTTTGATGAGACTAGACCAAGCCCACCGGACTGCGTATTGCAGATAAAAATGAATGCATCTCTCCCAAGTCCCCTCCTGATTGGGGGGGCGGCCCTCAACCAGACGCCCATAGACTGGGAAAACAACCTCCGTAATATCCGGGAAGCCATTGTGCAGGCCCGCTTGCGAGACGTGCGGGTGCTTTGTCTGCCCGAGCTTTGCCTGACGGGCTATGGCTGCGAAGACCTTTTCCTGAGCGAATGGGTGCCCGCCCAAGCCGTCGCGGCACTTTTCGAACTGCTGCCCGATTGCCACGACATCACCGTGGCCCTTGGGCTGCCCGTGCGGCTTGAAGGCCACACCTACGACTGCGCCGCCCTGGTGCGCAACGGTGCGCTGCTGGGCGTGGTGGCCAAGCAACACCTGGCCAACGACGGCGTGCACTACGAGCCGCGCTGGTTTACGCCCTGGCCAGCAGGCCGCCAAACCTCAGTTCGTTGGCAAGGAACCGACTATCCCTTCGGAGATTTGGTGTTCGAGACGCCCGAGGCTACCATCGCCTTCGAGATATGCGAGGACGCGTGGCGCGAAGCCCTGCGACCGGGCTATCGGCATTGCCAGCGCGGGGCCAACCTTATCCTCAACCCGAGTGCCAGCCATTTTGCCTTCGGCAAAAAGGCCCTGCGCCGCCGCCTGGTGCTCGAAGGGTCAAAAGCCTTTGGTTGTGCCTATGTATATGCCAACTTGCTCGGCAACGAGGCGGGCAAAATGATCTACGACGGCGACATCATGATTGCCCAGCACGGCCAGATGCTCCAGCAAGATGTGCGATTTACGTTTCAGGACATCAACCTGGTGGTGGTGCCCGTGTCGCTTTCGCAGCCCGGCACGGTGCCCGTACCGGACCTAACCGCAGACCCCGAAGACAAAGAAACCGAGTTTGTAGCGGCCGTTACGCTGGGCCTGTTCGACTATCTGCGCAAAAGCCGCAGCCGGGGGTTTGTGCTCTCGCTCAGTGGCGGGGCCGACTCCTCTACGCTGGCCGTGCTGGTGGCCGAAATGGTGCGGCGAGGGGTGCAGCAGTTGGGGCTAGACCGCTTCGCTGACAAGGCGGGCTTTCTGAGTGAAGAAGACCGCGACGCCGCGCAAGTGCTACCCCTGCCCGAACAGATTCGATTCCTGACGGCGCGGGCATTGCGCTGCGCTTATCAAGGCACCGTCAACTCGTCGGACGATACGTTTGCTTCGGCTCGGGCGTTGGCTCACGACGTGGGGGCCCGCTTTCACGACTGGCGCATTGATGCGGAGGTGAGCGGCTATCAGCAAAAAATAGAAGATGCCCTGCAACGTGCGCTCACCTGGGATACTGACGACATCGCCCTGCAAAACATTCAGTCGCGCGTGCGTGCCCCCGCCATCTGGATGCTCACCAACACCACGGGCGCCTTGTTGCTGACCACCTCTAACCGGAGCGAAGGGTCGGTGGGCTATGCCACCATGGACGGCGATACGTCGGGCGGGCTGGCGCCCATTGCCGGGGTGGACAAGCACTTTATCCGGCATTGGCTGCGGTGGGCCGAGCATCACCTGGGCCGATCGGCGTTGCGGCACGTCAACCACTTGCAGCCCTCGGCCGAGTTGCGCCCGCTCGAACGGGTGCAGACCGACGAAGAAGACCTGATGCCCTACGACATTTTGCAGGCCATCGAGCGGCTGGCCATCTTCGAGCGGCAATCGCCCACGGCGGTGTATGAGCAACTGCTGGCGCGTCAGACAGCCCCCGCGCCGCACCTCAAAAAATACGTGACCCGGTTTTTTCGGCTCTGGGCCCAAAATCAGTGGAAACGCGAACGCATTGCCCCGTCGTTTCACCTCGACGACTACAGCGTAGATCCGCGCAGTTGGTGCCGGTTTCCGATTTTGTCGGGTGGGTTTGGCGCCGAATTGGCCGAGTTGGCCAAGCTTTAGCGGGGACCAGCAGGTACGGATGCGCTCGTAGCCTCGATAACGACCAAGAGGTCTTCGATGACCTGTTTGACATAGCGCAGGCAGCCATCGCTCTTGACAACGTAATTAAACACACCTTCGGCCTGCACCTGTGCCACCACACTAATGTCTTCCTGTGCTGACAATACCACCAGCCGGGCCGACGAAGGGCGGGCACGGAGCCGACGGATCAGCTCCAGACCGTGGATGTCGGGCAACACTAAGTCTAGCAGGATGATGTCTGGCTCGGTGCCCAGGGCGGCCAAGAGGGCCTCCCCCCGATCGAAAAACGACACTTCCAGGTTTTCGAAACCGCTGAAAGCCAGTTTCATGACCAGCGACTCGGTCCGGTTGTCTTCGATGATAAATAAACGGTGCTTTTTCACGAGGGGAGGATTTTTAGTGAAGGAAAATGCGCGCAGGCCAGACCGCCTGGTTTCTATCCGACTGCGGTAGGTATCAGGTGATAGCGCTTCTGCAAGTATGCCGTGAGCTGCTGATTATGCGTTTTCAACTGATCGAGCAGCAAGCCGACGGTGTAGTCCTCCAGCCGGAGGCGCGTATTGAGTTGGTCGCAAAGCCGAAAAAGCTCGGTGGCCCCGAGCGTCCCGCTCAGGCCCTTGAGGGTGTGGGCGGCGTGCCGCATTCGCTCTACGTCGTGGGCCTGGTGCGCCGCGGCCAACTGGACGATCAGCTCCTGACAATCTTCTATAAAAGAACGGAATAGGTCTGCGACGGCCTCGGGGTGCTGCTGGGCCATCTGTTCGATCTGGGCCAGCACGGTTTCGTCGAGGAAATGGTTCTCTGGGCCGAGTGGGCACGCCTCGGGGGCAGTGGTGGCCACACGCAGCGCGGGCAGCCACTGGCTTAGCTTCTCAACCAACATCTGGTAGGTGACCGGCTTGGCCAGGTAGTCGTCTAGGCCGGCTTCAATGTACCGTTCGGCGTCGCCACTCATGGCGTCGGCACTCATGCCCACGATGGGCGGCAGGTCGGTATGTTGGGCACGCAGTTGCTGGGTGGCCGTAATGCCATCCATGACGGGCATCCGGATATCCATCAAAATCAGGTCGAAGGTGCCGGGGCAATATACATCGCAGGCCTCCTGTCCATCTTGGGCGATCGTGATCCGGCAGCCGGCTTTCTCCAGCATCAGGCGAGCTACAAACTGGTTCACTTCCTGGTCTTCTACCAACAGCACGTGCGCATTGAAGGCGGCCGCCCACACGACGGGAGTTGTCTGGACAAGCGCCGACGAATGAACCAGCGGGGCAGGCAGCGCGTAGCGAATCGTAAACCAGAAAAGACTGCCCTGCCCTTCGGTAGAGACTACGTCAATTTCGCCCTCGAAGAGCCGCACCAGACTGCGGCAGATAACCAGCCCCAGCCCCGTGCCTCCATTCTGGCGCGTCAGCGAGGTATCTAGTTGCGAAAATTGCTGAAAAAGCTGGGTTTGCTGGTCGGCAGTAATGCCTGGCCCGGTATCTTGCACCTCGAAGCGTAGTTGGTTAGCTCCTTGGCTCTGTACCCGTATGGTCACCTGGCCCCGCTCAGTGAATTTTATTGCGTTGCTTACCAAATTGGTCAGTATCTGAACCAACTTTGTTTCGTCGGTATGCACCAAGGGGGGCACTTCCGTGGCAATGTCGAGGGTAAAGGCCAGGTCTTTGTGCCGCACCAGCGGGATGAACAAATCCTGCACCCGGTGCAAAGTCTGGTGCAAATGAAACGTAGAGGCGTTGAACTGCATTTTGCCCGCCTCCAGCTTCGAAAAGTCGAGAATGTCGTTGATGATCGTCAGCAAATTTTCGGACGATTTCTTGATGATCTCGACGTATTCCCGCTGCGAAGTGGCCAAAGGCGTTCCGTGCAGAATGTCCGCCATCCCGATCAGGCCGTTGAGGGGCGTGCGAATCTCGTGGCTCATGTTGGCCATAAACCGTGACTTGAGCTGGAGGGCCCGCTCGGCCAGGTCACGTGCTCTTTCCAGCTCGATCATGCGCTTGCGCTCGGTGATGTCGCGGGCGATGGTCGAAGCCCCCTTCACGCATCCTTGTTCGTCAAGGATGGGCGAGATCGTCAGCGATACGTCAATTAGGCGTTCGCCTTTGGTCAGGCGTACGGTCTCGTAGTGCGTAATGTGCTCGCCGTGCCGAATCTTTTCCATAAACGTGGCCAACTCGCCGTGCCGATCGGGCGGCACGATGGTCTCGACGGGCTGCCCGATGATTTCCTCGGCCGTGTAGCCGTAAATGGCTTCGGCCCCACCGTTCCAGCTCACCAGGGCACCGCCTAGGTCCTGACCCATGATGGCGTCTTCCGACGACTCGACAATCTCGGCCAGGTAGCGGTAGGCCCGCTCGACGCGGATGCGCTCGGTGATGTCCGACTGAATGCCCAGATAATGAGTCAGTTGGCCGTCTTTATTGAAAACCGGCGAGATGTCGAGCTGGTTGTAGAACAGGGTGCCGTCTTTGCGATAATTGCGCAGAAAGACGTTGCAGTTGGTACGCTCGCGCAAGGCTTGGCGCAGCCGATCCAGCTCGGGCTGTTGCTGGTCGGTGCCCTGCAAAAAACGGCAATTGCGCCCGATCACCTCTTCGCGGCGATAGCCCGTCATGCGCTCGAAGGCCGGGTTTACGTAGATGATGGGCATGTTGGGCAGGGCCGGGTCGCTAATGACAATCCCGTTGGTGCTCGACTCGAGGGCTTCGCTCAGCAACACAAGCTGCTCTTCGGTACGGCGTTGTACCGTAATGTTGCGGATAATCGTCAGAAAGCCCGCCGCTTTTTGTTGTTCGAGCAACGGCGAAGATTGCACTTCGCAGAGGTGGGCATGGCCGTGAACGTCGCGCAGGTAACACTCGCCCAGGTGCAGGCGGTGGTGCGGCTCGGGGGGCACCGTGAGCCGATCAAAAAAGCTGTCGATGTGCTGCCCAATCACTTCCTGATCGGGATAGCCAAAGAGCTTGCGCGCGGCCGAATTGATGTACACAATTTTGCGGTGGGCATCTTCGGCCAGCATGGCATCGTGCTGGGCCTCGAGCATGGCCCGAAAGATGAGGCGCTGCTTGTTGGCCTCGGCCTCGGCTTCTTTGCGCTCCGTAATGTCCATTATTACACCTTCGATGCGCAGGACGCCTTGTTCGTCGCGGCTCACCTGTCCATAGTCGCGCACCCATACGAAGTGTCCTTTTTGGTGATAGAGCCGAAACTCGTCGCGGTAGCTAGCTTGTTGGCGCAGCCGCTCGGGCCAGGCGGCTTCCAGGTGTGCCCGGTCGGCGGGGTGGGCGTGCGCCCAAAGGTTCTTGGCGCACGCATTGATAAAGTCTTCGGGAGGCAAGCCCAACAAAAGCGTAATGTAGGGGCTGAGGTATTCTACCATGTTGATGCCAGGAGCCAAGACCTTGATCCGATACACCGCTCCGGGCAAGTTGTTGACCAGAATGCGAAATTGGTCTTTGCTGGCCAGCAAGGTAGTCTCTAGCCGATTGCGGCGCTGTTGGCTGAGCCGAGTTGCGATAGCCTGCTGCGCGTCTTGCAACAAAACATGGGCCATGCGCAGCGTTTCGGCGGCCAACGGAACGGCTGTCGCCGATGGCCGGGCGCAGACGACCACGCCGAACAATTTCTGTTCGTGCCAGAGGGGCGCGGTCATGGCCATAATGGGTTGCTGGAGCGCAACCGCCTGCCCTTGGGGGCCATAAACTTTGGGCGTGCGCGTTTGCAGCGCCGCCTGACGCAAGGTCGTTATCAGGTCGGCTTCTGCTGCTTCTGGCTGGATGCCCGCCTCTGCAAAAGGTAGCAATTCGGTTTCTTCCAGCACGCACAGGCAAGCGAAGGTCATGTCCGTGAAGCCCAAAGCCAGTTGCAGGTAATCGGTCAGTTGGGCATGAAGGTTGTCGTAGGCGCGAAGCCGGATGCGGCTACTTTCCTCAATAAAGTGCCATAGTTGCGCAGGTAAAAGCATAGCTGATCTGAAGTGCCCCAAAATCAACTCAAATAGGGAAGGCTTGTCAGGAGAAAAAAATGCGAACGGTCCAGAACACATGCGAGTAATAAATTTGTAACCTTAAGATCTCAAGGCTCATATTGCAACCCATCTGCGCTGCACTCGAAAAGGGCAGCCACTTTGCACCATACCAAGACCCGTTTCTCTGGAATCTCTAGCGCCAATAGTGCTTTTTGCCTATAACCGTCCGGTACACCTGGCCCGAACGCTCGCCTCGTTGCGACACAATCCGCTGGCGGCTCGCAGCGAGTTGTGGGTGTTTGCGGATGGCCCCCGGCACGCCCAAGACCAAGCCGCCGTGGCGGCCGTACGCCAAGTATTGGCCGAAACCAATGGTTTTGCGCGTATGGAAATTGTTTTGAGGGAGAAAAACCGTGGGCTGGCCCAGTCGGTGATTGCGGGCGTATCGGACGTGATGGCCCGCTACGGACGGGCCATCGTCCTGGAAGACGACCTGATCTTTGCACCCAACTTCCTCGACTTCATGAACGACGCCCTGCGCACCTACGCCCGCCAGCCGCGCGTTTTTTCCGTGTCGGGCTACACCTATCCCATTGCATTTCCCGCCGATTTTCGTCACGACGTATGCCTGCTGCCCCGGGCCTCGTCGTGGGGCTGGGCCACCTGGGCTGACCGCTGGGCCAAAGCCGATTGGGACGTGCCCTCTTTCGAGGCCTTGCGCCAAAGCCCGCGCGACTGTCGCCTGCTTGCGCAAGGTGGCGATGACCTACTGCCCATGTTGGTGCGCCAGCAGCGCGGCGAAATTGACTCGTGGGCCGTCCGCTGGAGCTATACACACTTCCTGCACCGGGCCTACGGGCTGTATCCGGTACGCTCGAAGGTGGCCAACGTAGGCCACGACCATTCGGGCACGCACACGCCCGCCCGACGGCGCTACGCCGTCAGCATACGGGTGGCGCCCTACCGATTGCCCAATCAGGTGCCCGCCGACCCCCGGGTCCTTGCGCAGCTTCGCCGTTTTTTCCGGCTTAGCCACTTGCGGCGTATGCTCAACGCCGTGCGCTATGGCACCTGAACCCTGCGCAAACAAAAAGCCACCAACTGCGAACAGTTGGTGGCTTTTTTGTGGGCCGAGCTTGCTCAGGAAGCATTTACCGATGCCACGCTGGGAGCACCAGCCAGAATGTCGTCGCTGGCATGTGCAGCATATTTGCCAAAATTGTTGACAAATGCCCGAGCCAGGTGAAGCGCCTTCTGGTCGTAGGCATCTTTATCCTGCCAGGTGTCGCGCGGGTTGAGCACCTCGTTGGGCACGTCGGGGCAGGTTTGGGGAATGGCCACGCCAAAAATAGCGTGCTCGGCATAGGGCACCGCGTCGAGTTGGCCCGCAAGCGCAGCCGTGATCATGGCCCGGGTGTATTTGAGTTTCATCCGAGTGCCCACGCCGAAGGGGCCGCCCGTCCAGCCCGTGTTGATCAGCCAGACGTTTACGTGGTGCTTTTCCATTTTTTTGCCCAGCAACTCGGCGTAGCGGGTAGGGTGGAGGGGCAAGAATGCTTCGCCAAAGCAGGCCGAAAAGGTAGTCTGCGGATCGGTGACGCCCACCTCGGTGCCGGCCACTTTGGCCGTATAGCCCGATATGAAGTGGTACATGGCCTGGCTGGCGTTCAGCTTCGAGATGGGCGGAATCACGCCGAAAGCGTCGGCGGTCAGGAAAAAGATGTTTTTAGGAATGCCCCCCACCGAAGGCTCCACGGCATTGGCGATGTGGTGGATCGGATACGCTGTGCGGGTGTTTTGCGTCACGGAGGCATCTTCGTAGTTCACTTCGCGCGAACCTTCCCGGAAGCGGGTATTCTCGACGATGGCCCCAAAGCGGATGGCATCGTAGATGTCGGGTTCCTTGTCGCGGGTCAGGTCAATGACTTTGGCGTAGCAGCCACCCTCAAAGTTGAACACGCCCTCTTTGGTCCAGCCGTGCTCGTCGTCGCCGATCAAATGGCGGTGCGGATCGGCCGAAAGGGTGGTTTTGCCCGTGCCCGACAGGCCAAAGAAGATAGCCGTGTCGCCTTGCTGACCAATATTGGCCGAGCAGTGCATCGAAAGAATGCCGTGCTCGTGGGGGAGCAAAAAGTTGAGCACCGAGAAAATGCCCTTTTTCATTTCGCCCGCGTAGGCCGTGCCGCCAATCAGGATCACGCGCTTCGACATATTGAGGATGGCAAAATTGGGCTGGCGCAGTCCGCTGGTTTGCGGGTCAGCCTCGAAGTCCGGAGCGCAGAGAATGGTAAAGTTAGGAGCAAATTGGGCGAGTTCGTCTTCGTTGGGGCGAATGAACATATTGTAACAGAATAAATTCTGCCAGGCTAGGGTGTTGACCACGCGCAGGTGCAAGCGGTAGTTGGGGTCGGCACCAGCGTAGGCATCGCGTACGTAGAGGTGCTTGTCGGCCAGGTGAGCCACCATCTGTTGGTGAAGGCTATCGAATTGCGCGGGTGTCACCGGAATATTAATGTCGCCCCACCAGACAGCCTCTTGCGTGACTTCGTCCCGGACGATGAAACGATCTTTGGGCGAGCGGCCCGTAAACTTGCCCGTGTCGCACATCAGGGCACCCGTATCGGTCAGGTGACCTTCGCCGTTTCTGATGGCTTCTTCGACTAGTGCGGCCGGACATTGATTCCAACGGGCAGTGGCATAGTGGTGAATCCCGCAGCTGTCCAACCCGCTGACCTGCGATTTTAAGCCGTATTCTTGCATAGGTGTCAATTTTTTTCGGATAAAGTGATAAAGTGGCTAAGTAAAGTTAGGCAATAAGTTCGTGAATTAGAGGTTTTCGCTGCAAAAAGACCGTAAAAAATCGAATAGAAAGGCTTATTAATGACATTTGTCAGCATTTCTTGCCGTGTTGAGCTATTTTGCGGAATTTCGCTGCTGTCGTAAGTACGCAAATTAGAAGTCCATTTTAGCAAATTTTTTAGCTAAGAAAAAGTATTCGTTACGCGATCTGAGCGGTACCTGCCGCTACTCAGGTTGAGTTCGCCGCGTCGGAGGGCTGCCCCGGTGTGCTGATGGTCGGCGCTGACGCTTCGGCGATAAGCCGCGATTGCGGTGACGCATACCTAAAAAATGCACTTTCACAACAGGTACCGACGGGGGGCGGGACGAAAGGGTAGGGCCGAGCGAATTTTATTTTTACTTTACGGCCGCGTGCGTGGTCTGTGCGGCGTGTGCGTTCAACTGCAGACCAGGCTTGTGCGCTTTTTCTCACCATCTGTTTACCATGTCCATCGAAAATCAAGTCAACAAACACGGTGCACCCGACACGCTGGTTACCGACGCGCAGCCCGACGTATCCAACCGCCACCCCCGCGCCCTCTACGTGCTCTTTTTTACCGAAATGTGGGAGCGTTTCAGCTACTACGGCATGCGCGCCCTGCTGGTGCTCTACCTGATTGACAACGCCCGGGGCGGGCTGGGCTGGAGTTCGGCCGAAGCGGGTAGCCTATACGGCACCTATACGGGGCTGGTGTACGTGACGCCCATCATCGGGGGCTTTTTGGCCGACCGTTTCATGGGTTTTCGGCGGGCCGTGTTTCTGGGCGGGGTGCTGATGATGTTTGGCCACGTGGCCCTGGCCTTCGAGCCACTGCCGGCGTTCTACTTGGGTCTGGGGCTGCTTATCATCGGCAACGGGTTCTTCAAACCCAATATCTCTTCGATGGTGGGGCAACTCTACCCCGAGGGTAGTGCCCTCAAAGACTCGGCCTATACGATCTTCTACATGGGCATCAACCTGGGGGCCTTTCTGGGTACGATCATCTGCGGCTATTTGGGCGAGTCTGATCGGTTTGGCTGGCACTATGGTTTCGGAGCGGCGGGCGTCGGGATGGCCATCGGCCTGGTGCAGTTCTACTTTGGGCAGCGCACCTTGGGCACGATTGGCCTGCGCCCCGTCAAGTCGGCCCCAACGGCCACGGCGGCGCCCAAGGCCCCACTCACCAAAGTGGAGCGCGATCGCCTGCTGGTGGTGTTTGCCCTGGCTTTTTTCTCGATCATTTTCTGGCTGGCCTTCGAGCAAGCTGGCTCTTCGATGAACATCTTCGCCTACAAATACACTAATCGGGACATTGATTTTCTCAACTTCACGGTGCCCGCTTCGTGGTTTCAGTCCGTCAATGCCCTGTTCATTTTTACCCTCGCCCCGGTGTTTTCGGCCGCTTGGGTGTGGCTAAGCCGCCGAGGCAAAAATCCGAGCGGTCCCTTCAAATTTGCCTTCGGGCTGGTGTTTTTGGCCGCGGGCTTTGTGGCCCTGGTGGTGGGTGCGGCCTCCATTCCGGTAGGTGCCGAAACGGCAGGGGTCAGTATGATCTGGCTGGTGCTGGCCTACTTGCTGCACACCATGGGCGAGCTTTGCCTGTCGCCGGTGGGGCTGTCGGCGGTCAACAAGCTTTCGCCGACCCGCCTGGTAGGGCTGATGTTCGGAGTGTGGTTTCTGGCCTCGGCCATCGGCAACAAGGTGGGAGGTTTGCTCTCAGGGTTGGTGGACGAGATGGCCCAGACGCGTTCGCTCTCGTTTTTCTTCGGCATTTTTGTGATCGTGGCCCTGGTGGCGGCTGCCCTGTTGTTTCTGGTGGGCAAACCCCTTACGCGCAAGATGCACGGCGTAGAATAGCTACCCGCCTGGTGGAACACGCCCAAAGCCCGCTGCGTCCACGGGGCACAGCGGGCTTTCTGGTTTGGGTGGCGCGGCGTCAGTTAACGGTCGCCAAACTGCCCATGTTCAAAAACAAGATTTTTTTAATATCGCGGATGCGCTCTTCCCGCTCCAGCATGTCGGTCAGTTCGCTAAGCAGCTCATTGACTTGTACAAAAGTGTGGCAGTAGTGGCTGCAAAAATGCCGCACGTTCATCTTGATGTCTTCTTCAGAATGATTGACGTAATCGTCCAGTACGTCCGAGAGCACATCGGCCAGTGCTGACATGGGGGTCTGCAGTTTTCTGCTGGCCTTTTGCAATAGCTCGTCTGCCCGGTCGCCTTCCAAAAAAAACTCAATCTTGGAAAGACAAACGCAGATGTAGAGGAAAAAATAGGCCTCTTGTTTCTCTGAGCGGTGAAAGGTATCCATAGGTGGATGGGCTGGTTTTTCAAACAAATATAGGCGGCCCTTTGGGGGCTGTCGGCGCGTTTTTGGCAAGCGGGGCAGATGTGTAATATCCCATCTGGTAAAGCAACAAGTGCTCGTGGCTGAAATCATCTTTGAGCATGCTCCCTTAGCTGGCCGTGTGGCAATAGGCAAGAAATACGCCACAGATGTCGGATCGGATCAGTACCAACAAAAAAAGCCTGCACAACTGTGCAGGCTTTTACTCAGGGGGGTGCGCGAGATTACATCATGCCGCCCATGCCGCCCATGCCACCCATGCCGCCCATACCGGCAGCGGCACCACCGGCGGCCTCCTTCTCTTCGGGGTCGTCGGCAATCACGCACTCGGTCGTCAGCAGCAGCGAAGCCACCGACGCGGCGTTTTCCAGAGCCAGACGCGTCACCTTCGTGGGGTCTATTACACCGGCCTCGAACAGGTTCTCGAACTTGTCTTCGCGGGCATTGTAGCCGTAGTCGCCCTGGTGAGCGCGAATCTGGTTGATGATCACCGAACCTTCGCCACCCGAGTTGGCCACGATGGTGCGCAGCGGAGCTTCGAGAGCTGTCCGGACGATGTTGACCCCGATCAGTTCGTCGTCGTTGTGCGTCTGCACGCTGTCGAGGGCTTCGATGGCCCGGATCAGGGCCACACCACCGCCGGGCACTACGCCCTCCTGTACAGCAGCGCGCGTAGCGTGCAGGGCGTCGTCCACGCGGTCTTTTTTCTCTTTCATCTCCGTTTCGGTAGCAGCCCCGATGTAGAGCACCGCCACGCCGCCGGCCAGTTTGGCCAGACGCTCCTGGAGTTTCTCACGGTCGTAGTCGGAAGTTGTATTCTCGACTTGCGCCTTGATTTCGTTGATGCGGGCCGTGATGGCCGACTTCTCGCCGTGGCCGTTTACGACCGTCGTATTGTCTTTGTCAATGGTTACCTTCTCGGCCGTGCCCAGATAATCGAGCGTAGCGTTGTCGAGGCGGTAGCCGCGCTCTTCCGAGATGACCGTGCCGCCCGTCAGAACGGCGATGTCTTCGAGCATGGCCTTGCGGCGGTCGCCAAAGCCGGGGGCTTTTACGGCCGCTACCTTGAGGGCGCCGCGAATTTTGTTCACTACCAGCGTGGCGAGGGCTTCGCTCTCTACGTCTTCGGCGATGATCAGCAGCGGACGGCCCGTTTGCACTACTTGGTCCAGGATGGGGAGCATCTCTTTCATGGAAGAGATTTTCTTGTCGTGGATCAGGATGAAGGGGTTCTCCATCACGGCTTCCATGGTTTCGGTGCTGGTCACGAAGTAGGGCGACAGGTAGCCGCGATCAAACTGCATACCTTCTACCGTTTTCACCTCGGTTTCCGTGCCTTTGGCTTCTTCTACCGTGATTACCCCATCTTTACCCACTTTTTCCATGGCGTTGGCGATCATTTCGCCGATCATGGGGTCGTTGTTGGCCGAAATAGTGGCCACCTGGGCAATCTCTTTCGAAGTGCTGATGTCGCGCGACTGAGCCCGCAGGTTTTCTACTACTTTAAGGACGGCTTTGTCAATGCCGCGCTTAAGGTCCATGGGGTTGGCACCCGCCGTCACGTTCTTGATACCGGCCGTAAACAGGGCCTGGGCCAGTACGGTGGCCGTGGTGGTGCCATCGCCGGCGTCGTCGGCCGTTTTGGAAGCCACTTCTTTCACCAGTTGGGCACCCATGTTCTGGATGGGATCTTTGAGTTCGATGTCTTTGGCGACCGTCACCCCGTCTTTGGTGATGGTAGGCGAACCAAATTTCTTATCGAGGATGACATTACGTCCTTTGGGGCCGAGGGTCACCTTGACGGCGTCGGCCAGGGTATCTACGCCATGCTTGAGCTTTTCGCGGGCAGCCGCGTCGAAAAATATTTTCTTAGACATGTGAGCTAGGGAATTTAGTTGTGAGAATGATTGAGAAATGGAATTAGACAATAGCGAAGATGTCGGACTCCTTCATGATCAGGTAATCGGTACCTTCAATGCTGATCTCGGTGCCGGCATACTTGCCATAAAGCACTTTGTCACCTACTTTGACCGTCAGGGGTTCGTCTTTTTTGCCGTTGCCAATGGCGACGATTTCACCGCGCTGGGGCTTTTCTTTGGCAGTATCGGGGATGATGATACCCGAAGCAGTTTTCTCTTCGGCGGCAGCGGGCTTTACCAGAACCCGGTCGGCCAGGGGACGAATGTTGGAAGTGGACATAGTTACTTTTTTGTGTAGAGTGAGTGATCTTATTTGTCTAATGTGCAAATCTGCTCCTGAGCAGGTTTGCACTCACCCACAGAGCATTTGTTGTGCCACCAGGCCAAAAGTTCCATTTCGCGCCATTTTTTCGCAGCGAAGGGCTGCAAGTTTGTCAGGCATGTCAGGCAGACAGATCAGGTCATTTGTTGCCCGTGTGAGATAATCCCGTTTTTTGTTTGATCTCTTGCCCCGTGGTAGCTATATTTCTATCAGCGAATATTCTTTTATCCAAATAATAGCCCACTGTGCATGAAGAAGTTGAGCAACGACTGGCTGACGGAAGGTCTGATTGACTTTGAGTACAAGAAGTATCAGTTGCTGGCATACCTGCAGGGCGTAGAGTCCCACTTCCGGGCTGCCCGGCTCTACCCGGCCCTCTCCGAACTGGTGTTCCACTACAAAAACTTGCTCTCCGTCAAGCAAAACAAGCAGCTTCTCTACGAGAACTTTCCTGCCCATATCTCCCGGGAGGAGTTTCAACAACTCAAGCTGGCCTACGTGAAGGTGACGCAAGACGACCTTTTCATGCGCGAGATCGAGGACATCCTGTCCTTTTCGATCCCGGAGTTCGAACACTACCTCGAAGAAGGCAAAAGCATCTATCAGTACATCGAAGAGAGCCTCTCGATCAGCCCCGTGGGCGTGGTGCCCATCCGCACCGACGAAGGCTACGTGTTCTTGCAGCAAACCCACCGCAAGGAAACCGACGTGTACGGCTATCACATCACGATCTTCGAAAGCGCGTCGGAAAACTACCGGGGCATTCACCTGCGCTATCTCGAAACGGTGCAGCGCGGGTTGGCCCATACTTGGGAAAGCCTCAAGATCGGGCTGGTGCGTCGTTACGTGCAGTTGCCCAATCCGGCTACGTACTTGATCGAGTCTGCCGTAGCTTGCCCCTTCGAAGAAACGCTCTTGCCCGTCACCAAACGGTTCCTGATCAAATACATCACCACCGCTACGGGCGGTCTGGCGAAAGCTGGCGCATAAACGCCTCGAC
>DAIRSZ010000002.1:0-48535 GCA_036804165.1 Catalimonadaceae bacterium
GACCACGCAAGTTGAATGTCGTAAGGTAGGAACGAGGTAACCAGATCGCCAAACCGCAGCCTATCAACCGGGCCAGCATCCGTGGGCAAAGCGCGCCTTGCCGCTCAGGTCGTGGCCGATCTGTACACCCTCGAAGCCCGCATCTTCCAGGCAAGTGCGCGCCTCATCGCCCAGCGCCTCGTTGATCTCGAAGTGAACGTGCCCGCCGGCCCGCAGACTATGCCGGGCCTGGCTGGCGATGGCCGCGTAGAACCGCAGGGGCTCTTCGTCGGGCACAAAAAGGGCCAGGGGCGGCTCGTAGCGCAGCACGTTGGGCTGCATGGCGGCTTTTTCGGCCTCGCGCACGTAGGGCGGATTGCTCACAATCAGGTGCAAGTCGGGGGGGAGGGCGGGGCCAGCCAGCACGTCGGCTTCCAGCCACGTGAGTTGCGCCCCGTGCAGGGCCGCATTCTCGGCGGCCAGGACCAGGGCTTCGGGGCTGATGTCGAGGCCGAACACTTCTGCTTCGGGCAGGTGCAGCGCCAGGCTAATGGCGATGCAGCCACTGCCAGTGCCGACATCAAGTATCCTCAGGTGGGGACAATCCCGGTAGCGCTCCACCAGATGCGCCACGAGTTCTTCGGTTTCGGGGCGCGGAATGAGCACGTGCGGACTGACTTTGTACGTCCGGTCGTAGAAGAAGGCCTGTCCCAGCACGTACTGCAGGGGTTCGTGCTGGCAGAGCCGTACCACGTCGTGCGCCAGTTGTTTGAGCAAAGCCGGGCTTTGGTCGGGCAGCGGCGCATCGGCCAATATTTGCGTTCGGCTCAGGCCGGCGCGGTGCGCCAGCAAATGAAGGGACAGTTGGCGGGCAGCCGCCTCCTCGTGGGTCAGATCAAGGGCGGTGGCCAGACTATCCCATAAAGTTTTGGCCGACAAAGACATCTGGGCGTAGGCAAATAATCAGCGAAATAGTCGGCCAATATACTGCATCTTTCCTGCACTTCGCCTGCGCAGCCTACCAAAGTCGTTTGTATGCCCGTCAACGCCTACCTTGCGGATCAATCAATAAGTTTAAACGCTACGATGGCGCCTTCTGCGGATGACACACGGGCGACGCTGGCCATGCGCCGGGCACTGGAACTAGCTGCCCGCGCGCAAGGCCACGTCAGCCCCAACCCAATGGTGGGCTGCGTGATTGTCCACCAGGGCGAGGTGATCGGCGAGGGCTGGCACGCGCACTACGGCGGCCCGCACGCCGAAGTCAATGCCCTGCGCGCCGTGGCCGACCCCGATCGGCTGCCCCAAGCCACGCTCTACGTCACCCTTGAGCCGTGCAGCCACTTCGGCAAAACGCCTCCCTGCGCCGACCTGCTCATCGAAAAACGGGTGGGGCGGGTCGTGATCGCCTGCACCGATCCCAACCCGCTCGTCAGTGGCCGGGGCATCGCCCGGCTCGCCGACGCGGGCATTCCCACCGAAGTCGGTCTGCTCGAGGCCGAAGCCCGCTGGCTCAACCGCCGCTTTTTCACCGCCCTGCGCCACCGGCGCCCCTACCTGATTTTGAAATGGGCCCAGACAGCCGACGGCTTTCTGGCCCGTACTGACTACAACGCCCGCTGGATCAGCGGCCCCCTCGCTCGCCAGCTTGTCCACCGTTGGCGCACCGAAGAGGACGCCATTCTGGTGGGCCGCGAAACGGCCCTGCGCGACAATCCCCGCCTGACGGCCCGCGATTGGGAGGGCCGCTCGCCCGTGCGCGTCGTGCTCGACCGCCGGGCCACGCTCCCCGCCGACCTGCACCTCTTCGACGGCCCCCCGCCCACCCTGCGCTACTGCGTGGGTGCGCCCGAACAGTTTAAGGACGCCTTTTCGGTGCCCATCGCGCCGGACACCGACTTTCTGACGGGCGTCTGGGCCGATCTGTACCAACGCGGGCTGCACGCCGTACTGATAGAAGGCGGCAGCGCCGTGCTGCACAGCCTGCTGGCTGCGGGCCACTACGACGAAATTCGCCGCTTCGTCAGCCCGCAGCGCTTCGGGGCGGGCATTGCCGCCCCGCTTTTGGCAAATCACCCGAACGTGCGCCAGCCCGTCGGAGATGACGAACTGGCTATCTTTTATCGAAACGACAACCCAACATGAGCGAACAACTGCAAGTAGCCGCGGGTACCAAGGCGGACAAATACCGTCACCTGCTGCCCCAACTCGAAGCCCTCACCGAGGGCGAACCCGACCTGATCGCCAACCTAGCCAACGTGGCCGCTGCCCTCAAGGCGACCTTCGACTTTTTCTGGGTGGGTTTTTATTTGGTCAAGGAAAATCAGTTGGTGCTGGGGCCTTTTCAGGGGCCGATTGCTTGCACGCGCATCGCGGCGGGCAAGGGCGTTTGCGGCACCAGTTGGCAGGAGCGCCGCACGATCGTGGTGCCCGACGTGGACGCCTTTCCGGGGCACATTGCTTGCAACAGCGCCGCCCGCTCCGAGATCGTGGTGCCTATTTTTCGGGACAATCAGGTTTGCCTGGTGCTCGACGTGGACAGCGACCAGCCCGACGACTTCGACGATACTGACCAGCAATATCTGGAGGCCATCTGTCGTCTGCTCGAAAGCCGGATGCGGCCGGCCGTTGGCCCAAAAGCTTCTGCCTAAACCCCATCGTTGCGCCTCATCACAGCACGTCTTTTCCTACCTATGCTCAAAGACCGATTGCTCGAACAATACGCCCGGTGGCTGGCTCGCCCGCAACTCGAATCCTTCCACACCCTGCTGCTTCACCTGGGGCTGCGCGGCCTGGGGGTGCTCAATCACTACAACGACCGGGTGAGCGGCGAGGCCTTCTTGGTGCGCTGGGTACGTACGCATTTTCGACCGACCACGGTGTTCGACGTAGGTGCCAACGAAGGCGACTATGCCCGGCAATTCGCCGGCTGGCCCCAAACCACGGTGCATTGCTTCGAGCCGCATCCGCGCACTTTCGGTGTGCTGGCCCAGCGCACGGCCCAGCAAGCCAACGTCCGTCGCCACGCCCTGGCCCTGTCGGACCAAGCGGGCGAAGCCCAGCTCTACGACCACGCCCAGGAAACGGGTTCGCAGCACGCCACCTTGTTTGCCGAGGTGATCACCGACCTGCACGGCAGCGCGGCGGCAGCTTCGGCCGTGGAACTCACTACGCTCGATGCTTTTCTCGAAAAAACGGGCATTGAACGGATCGGTCTGCTCAAGATTGATACGGAGGGTAACGAACTGCGCGTATTGCACGGCGCAGCGGCGGCACTGCGCGACCGCCGCATTGACGTCATCCACTTCGAGTTTAACGAGATGAACGTCATCAGCCGCACATTTTTTCGCGATTTTGTTCAACTCTTGCCCGGCTATCACCTCTATCGTCTCCTACCCAAGGGGCTGCTGCCGTTGCGTTACGACCGGCCGCTCAAGTTCGAGCTTTTCGCTTATCAGAACCTGGTGGCCGTGGCGGCCGACCGCGACCCGCACCGTCCGCGCTAGTTTTTGCGCTGGGCGTAGGCTTTGGCCTCGGGGATAAACTTGTTGCGCAGGTTGTTGATGCGCGTGCTGGGCGCGGGGTGCGTAGAGAGAAACTCGGGCTGGCCGCCCCCACCCGCCTGGCTCATGCGCTGCCAAAAAGGCACCGACTCGTCGGGGTTGTAGCCCGCCATGGCCATGAAAATCAGGCCGAGGCGGTCGGCTTCGGTTTCGTGCTGGCGGCTGAAGGGCAGCATCACCCCCACCTGCGAGCCCACCCCGTAGGCCGCCTGAAAGAGCTGCTGCGTTTGTTGCGGCCGATCGCTCAGGGCGACGGCCAGGGCCACCCCGCCCATTTGCTGCACCAACCCCTGGCTGACGCGCTCGTTGCCGTGGTTGGCCACGGCGTGGGCAATCTCGTGGCCCATCACAGTAGCCAAGCCATCTTCGTTTTTGGTGTAAGGCAAGATGCCCGTGTAGAACACCACCCGGCCACCGGGCATACACCAAGCATTGACGCTGGGATCGTCCACGAGGTTGAACTCCCACGAATAATTTTTCAGCTCGTCGGCCATGCCGTTCTGCCGCATGTAGTCTTCGACCGAATTTTTGATGCGGTTACCTACGCGCCGTACCATGTCGGCCTCGGGGCCGGAAGTGATCACCCGGCTTTGGCTGAGAAAGTCCCGGTACTGGGTTTGGCTCAGGCTGGTCATCTGCGAAGTGGGCACCAAGTTGAGCTGGCGGCGGCCCGTGATGGGTACCGAACTGCAGGCCACCAGAAAACCTGCGAGCAACGATACGGTAGCAAATTGGCGGAACATAGAAGGAAGATTAGAAAAACTTACGGCTGACTCAGCGGAAAACGTGCCTTTTTGGCTTACGAAACTAGGTTATAAACAGTTTGCCCGTGGCGGACCAGGCGGGCAGGCGACTGGGCGCATCAAAAATATTTGATCGGACGCAGTAAAACGCGCTGGTCTGCTGCTTTGCACTTATCCCGACAATTCATCCACCTTTGTGGGCTGAAGGTGGCGCTACTCAGGGCACACCCGCACACGCACATCGCAATAAAATATGCTTTCCGAGTATCACGAACCCGTCATGCGCAACGAATGCCTCGCCGGACTTGCCTTGCAACCAGAGGGCACGTACGTGGATGTCACCTTTGGGGGTGGCGGCCACGCCCGAGCCATCGTAGATCGGCTTACGACCGGGCGCCTCTACGGCTTCGATCAGGACGCCGACGCGCACGCCAACGCCGCCGACTTTCCCGGCGACCGTTTCACGCTGGTGACGGCCAACTTTCGGCACCTGCGGCGCTACTTGCGCTTTCACGGCGTCACGGCCATTGACGGGCTGCTGGCCGACTTGGGCGTTTCTTCTTTTCAGATCAACACCCCCGAGCGGGGCTTTTCCACCCGCTTCGACGGCCCGCTCGACATGCGGATGGACACCCAGGCCGACACCACGGCCGCCCACCTGCTCAACACCTCGGATGAGGCCACCCTCCACCGCCTACTGGGCCAGTACGGCGAGGTGCGCAACGCCCGCACCCTGGCCACGGCCCTCTACCGCGCCCGGCCGCTGCACACCATCGCCGACCTGCGAGCCGTGGCCTTGCCCCTGGCCCCCCGGGGTCGCGAGAATCGCTATTTGGCCCAGGTGTTTCAGGCCCTGCGCATTGCCGTCAACGACGAGATGGGCGCCCTGCGCGAGCTGCTCACGCAGGCCACTGACCTGCTGCGCCCCGGCGGCCGCCTGGTGGTGCTCTCTTACCATTCGCTCGAAGACCGGCTGGTCAAGCACTACATCCAGCACGGCCGTTTCGACGGCGAGGCCGAAAAAGACCTCTACGGCCGGGTGTCGCTGCCGCTGCGGGGCCTTACGCGCAAGCCCCAAATGGCCTCCGCCGAAGAAGTAGCCCGCAATCCGCGCGCCCGCAGTGCCCGCCTCCGCATCGCCGAACGGCAGCCCTCCGCGTAGAAACGCGTTTCATATTGTAGAGACGTACAGTCGTGCTACAGCTTGGATATCTCGAAAGTCAGCCCTCGATCAATGCCCCGTTGCCGACGTTGCAGACGCAGACGCTGCCCTCCCGGCGTTTGCCACACATAAAGGCTGTCTTGGGGATGATAATTTACTGCGGGTGCGTATTTCTTATTATAAAAATCCACAAAATCCCGCGTCAGGTTTTTCAGCGACGTATCACTCGTCAGATACACCTCTACGTGTACCTCGCGCAGCGTATCCTGCGCAAAGGAGTACGTAATATCGGCAAACTCGGCACTGTCTAAGTCGAGCATGGTGCTGTCCAGATTGACGGATACCATCAGCAACGAGTCGGCTTCGTCCTTCACGTCGGCGGTTTCGCGGGCCAACAGGGTTTCGAAGCTCACGCCCAGATCAAGGCCGCGCCACGTGCCCTCTTCGGTGAGCACCAGTTGCCGAAAGGGAGGGCTGTAGTCCTCCATGGCCAGAAACGGATCCTCGTAGGGGAGCGTATCGGCGCGGTTGGCCACCTGCTCGGCAGCACGATCGGGCGCGCAGGCCAGCAAAGCCCCACTCAGCACGCAAGTCAGCAGTTGCAATCGGGACATGGCATCAGGAAGGAGCGCAAAAATAGGTGGTAGCCAAACAACGACAAAATGCCCTTTAGCCCGTCTCTTGCAGCGTTTGCTGACGAAAGCGCTCGGGCGTGGTGCCCGTGGCCTTGCGGAAGTAGCGCACAAAATACGAAGGCTCCGAAAAGTTCAGTTCGTAGGCAATGCGCTGGACGGTGTAGTCGGAGTGAACCAACAACCGCCGGGCTTCGAGGATCACCCGCTCCTGAATGAGCACGCTGGCTTTTTTTCCTAGCACTTTCTGGCAGATGGCATTGAGATGCTTGGGCGTAATGTGCAGCCGCTCGGCGTATTGGCTCACCGTCTTGATGTGGAGAAAATTGGCCTCGATGAGTTGGCGGTACTGGTTGATCTGTTGGTGCAAATGCGTGGGCAAAGACCGCGTCCGGGACTGATCTCGGAAGCGACAGAGCTTGAAGAGCAGCAATTGCAGGTAAGCACGCAACACCTCGTCGCGGTAGCGATGCCCAGCCTTCTGTTGGTATTCGTCGAGCAGTTGGCCAAGCGTGTCGCGCACAAACGAATCGGTCGCACAATCGAGGTAGAACATTGGCCCGGCTCCGTAGGCCCGAAAGAGGGGCATGTCCGTCAGGGAAGTTTCGCCTTCGCTGCGCAGGAAGGCTTCTTCAAAAAGCACTACAAAGCCGCGCACGTCATCCGAAAGCTCCCAGGCGTGTACCTGGCCTGGCGTCATCAGAAATACGGCGCAAGGCCGCACGTCGTAGGCCACAAAATCCACGATGTGCCGCCCGCTGCCCTGCGTGATAAAGAGCAGGTAATGCGTGCTGTGGCGATGCGGCTGGCTGACGTAGTGATTTCGGGCCACGAGGTCTTCGAGCCGCTCGATGTGCAGCGAACTTCCTGCAGTCGTATTGGCATTGGTGGTGCCGGAAATCGGCGCGCCTTCAAAGTTTTGAATGCAATAGACAGGTATGTCTGGTGTGTTCATTTTCGTGTCAACGAAAGAGCGGGGTGGTAGATTCCCGCCACGCTGTCAAGGCCATCGGCACGCTGTCCTGGCCCCTCCGTTGCGTACCTTCGCGGGTATGTCCACAATTACTTATCCGCTACCCGAAGCGGTCTTCACCCCCTTCGATCCGGATTTTCGCACACGAGCCCTAGCCTGGGCCAGCCAGCACGACCATTTCACCTGGCTCGACGGGCAGAATATCCCCTACCCCGAGGGAGGCTTTCCGACCTTGCTGGCCGCGGGTTGCCGCCGCGTGGTGGCCTTCGCCCCGGATTACCTCGGCCAACTGCGGGAGGCACACCGCCATAGCTGGCTGTTTGGCTACCTGGGCTACGACCTCAAAAATCAGCTCGAAAAGTTGCACAGCCACCTGCCCGACCCGATGGGTTTTGCCGACGCGCATTTCTACGAACCCGAAGTGGTGGTCTGCTGGGAGAATGACCGCGTGCGCATCGTGGCCGACGATCCGGCCGCCGTTTTTGTTGCCATTGCCCGCACCCCCGTGCCCCCACCCGAACGCCCTCAGCTCACGGCGCCACTCCGTCCCTCGGTGAGCCGGGCCCAGTACCTGCGCACGGTGCAGCAACTGCAGAAACACATCCTCGACGGCGACATCTACGAGATCAACTACTGCTTTGCTTTCTTGGGCCAGGCGGCCCGGCTTTGTCCCCTATCGCTCTACCGTGATTTGCAGGCGCATTCGCCCGCGCCGTTCAGCGTTTTGCAACGTACCGGCGACCAGTACCTGATCGGGGCTTCGCCCGAACGTTTTTTGCGCAAGCAGGGACAGCGGCTGCTCTCGCAGCCCATCAAGGGCACGGCCCCGCGCGGGCGCACCCCCTCCGAAGATGCGCGCCAACGCCACGCCCTGCTGCACAGCGAAAAAGAACGCGCCGAAAACCTGATGATCGTAGATTTGGTGCGCAACGACCTGGCCCGCAGTGCCGAGATCGGTTCGGTGCGGGTGACAGAACTGTTCGGCATCCATAGTTTTGCGCACGTCCACCAGATGATCTCCGGCGTCGAGGCCACCCTGCGCCCCGGGCTTTCGTTTGCCGATGCCCTGGCCAATGCCTTCCCGATGGGCAGCATGACGGGCGCGCCCAAAATACGGGCCATGGAGCTGATCGAGCAGTACGAAGCCACCCGGCGGGGCCTGTATTCGGGCGCAGTGGGCTACATCACTCCGAACGGTGACTTTGACCTGAGCGTGGTCATTCGCAGTGTGCTCTACCACGCCGGCAGCGGCGCGGTATCCTTGTCGGTAGGCAGTGCCATCACTTTCGACGCCGACCCTGCCTGCGAATACGCCGAGTGTCTGCTCAAGGCCCGTGCGGGTCGGTGTTCGTTGGGAGGCCACCACGCACTTTGACTTATTTTCTTACATTTCATCTCAAAAAAGAAATTTTTTGGTCGTAAAGCGTATCTTAACCCCTCATACGGCTGCGTCCAAGTATAATGAACCTATCTAATTGTTTGCTGACCCTTGTCCGTAGATTACAGCGTGGCGTAGTAGTGCTGATGGTAGTTGGCGGAATGGCGGACACGGCCATGGCCGACCCCGATCCGCAGGTTACGAACTTGTCGGCTCGTACCTTGCGAGTCTGGTCGCTGCGCGAGACTGACCCCGTCGCGGCGCAACAGTTAGTACCCGAGTTGCTGACGCTCGCCGAACGCTCCGGCCCCGACGAGGCCATTGGCCGGGCCTACCACGCCGCCGCCCAGGTGCTGGAGACTCAAGGCGACTTCGACCAGGTGCTGACCCATTATCGGCGGGCTGCTCAGTATCTCGAGCGTGCCGCGGCCGATTCGATGCTGGCACACTGCCTCTGGGACACGGGCATTTGGTGCGACCGGCACGGGCGCTACGCAGAAGGCATGTACCTCAACGAACGCGCCTTGGGCTTGTTCGGTGCGCATGGCGATACGGCGGGTAGTGTGGGGGTATTGAATACGTTAGGCATTGGTTGCAACAACCTTGGCCGCTACGACCAGGCATTGGGTTATTATCAAAATTCACTCTATTTGGCCACGCAAATCCGCGATACGCTGGCCATGGCCCGTACGCAGTACAACCTGGGCATCACCCGCAAAAAACAGGAAGACGCCGCCCAGGCTTTTGTGCACTTTCGGGCGGCGGCCCACTTGGCCCAACGGGTTGGCAACGAACGTGGCCTGGGTCGCATCCTGACCGAAATAGGCCACCTGCACCAGGCTCAAGGCCAACGCGACAGTGCCCACCACTATTACCAGCAGGCACTGGCCATCAAACAGGCTACGCACGACACCTACGGACTTATCTACAGCTATAACAACCTGGGAGAATTGTATTGGCTAGGCCAAGAATGGAGCCGCAGCCTAGCGGCGCACCAAACGGCCCTGGGCCTGTGCCAACCCGACGACCTACCCAACCTGGCCTATACGCACTGGTGCCTGGGCCAGGTGTACCGAGCCTCTGGAGCATTGGCCGCCGCCGAGGCCGCCTACCAGCAAAGCTGGCAAATGGCCCAGCAGATTGGCTCTTACGAGCGCCTGCGCGACGCCGCCGAAGGGTTGGCCCAGACCTATGCCCAGCGGGGCGATTTTCGGTCGGCCTACACCTACCAGCAGTATTTCAAGCAATATGCCGATAGCCTCAAAAACGACGAACTCAGCCAGGAAATTGGCCGCCTCGACGCGCGCTACGAATACGAAGCACAGTTGCGCGACCTGCAGGCCAAACAAGCCCAGCGCGAGCAGGCCCAGGCCCAGCAACTGGCGCAGACGCGCTGGCTGGCCGCTTTTTTTCTGCTGGCTTTTGTGTCGGCCGGAGGGCTGGCAGCGGTGATCTACCGTGGCCGAATCCGCCAGCGAACCACTAACCAACAACTGACCGCACAAAAAGAAGTGCTCGCCCTTCAGGCCGAAGCCCTAGCCACTTCCAATCAGGTCAAAGATCGCCTCTTTTCAATCATCGCCCACGACTTGCGCAGCCCTATCAACAGCCTGAAAGGCCTGCTGATGCTGCACGAGCACGGCGGGCTTACGCCCCAGGAGTTGCATGCGCTGATGAGCAGCCTGGCACAGAATATCGAATATACTTCGGGCTTTCTAGACAACCTGCTTCAGTGGGCCCGGCGGCAAATGGAGGGCGAGCGCATTCAGCCGCAGCGCTTTGACCTCGCTGCGCTGCTTAGCGAAAAGGCCCAGTTGGGCGAGGCGGCTTGCACCGCCAAAAACTTGCACCTGGTCTGGACGCCCGGCCCGGCCGTTTGGGCCTATGCCGATCGCGACATGATAGACCTGGTGGTACGCAACCTGATCGAGAATGCCTGCAAATTCACTCCCAAAGGGGGCAGCGTCTCGCTTACGCTACGGGTAGTGGAGCAACAAGCTCAAGTGAGCGTGGCCGACACGGGCGTGGGTATGCCTCCGGAGCGGCTGGCTCAGCTTTTTGCGGGTACGCTCCGCCCCGAGAGGGGTACCCGAGCCGAAAAAGGCACGGGGCTGGGGCTGGTGGTGTGCCACGATTTCGTAGAAAAAAACGGCGGTCGGCTTTGGGCCGAAAGCACCCTAGGAAAAGGCAGCGTATTCTACTTCTCCGTACCACTGGCCACCGAGGCAAACCAGCCGGCTCCGCAGCGTCAGGGTGCTAGCTGCGCCGGATAGGGCGAGCGTTGGCCCCGTACCCAAACGGCCCGTAGTGTCTGCAAATGGCCGATATCTTCGAGCGGGTTGTCGGCCAGCAAGATCAGGTCGGCCACGCGGCCCGGGGCGACGCGGGCGTAGTAGGCTTCCAGCCCCAAAAACTGCGGCCCGTGGACAAGCGAAGTGCGCAGGGCTTGCAAGGGCGTGAGCCCCGCCGCTACCAGCTCGGCCAGCTCGGCGTGGAGCGACTCGCCCGGATAGACGAACGAATTGAACGGCCCGCAGTCGGAGCCAGCCAATAGCGGTAGGCCCGCCGCGTACATCGGGGCGATCATCGCCGCCGCCGTGGTCACCATGCGCTGCCGCGTGTCGTTGCCCGTGGCCCGGGCCCGCCGGGCTGCCTCGATGCGCCGGGTATAGGTTTGGCGGATACCCGGCCCAATTTGCTTCAGCAGAGTATCGCCGGCGTGGTCGGCGCCGGCCAGTTCGGCCAGCACCCGCCCAATGTAGAGGGTGGGCGTTACGTACACCCGGCGGGTGCTGAGTTCGGCAAACACCTCGGCCGCCAACGTACTGTCGTAAGTAGCCATCAGGGTGGGCACCATTCCGTAGCCCAAGCCCTGCTCCGTAAGGCGAGCCGCCTGGGGCGAGCACGCCTTGAGGACGTAGTAGAGGTGCTCGGAGCCATCGAGACCCAGCCGTGCGGCGGCGCGCACGTCGGCGGCCAGGGGCATGTGGCCCGTGATGGGCAACCCCCGGGCTTCGGCCATGCGCACGAGGTCGTAGTAACGCTCGGCCGTCAGGTTGCCGTCGTAGGTCTTGGCATAGTCCACGCCCAGGGCCTGCAACGAGTCAAAAGCCAGGGCCACGTCGGCCGAATCTACTACTCGCAGCGAACCGTTCCAGGCCGGAGCCGAGCCGTCGAGCTTGGGGCCGGAGGTGAAGATGCGCGGGCCAGCCAGGGTTCCCTGCGCGATTTGGGTGCGCCAACTCAGCACATGCGAGGTAATGTCGCCGCCCGCGTCGCGCACGGTCGTGACGCCATACTGGAGAAACAGTGGCAACAAATCGCGATTTTCGTCGGCCAGGCTGTCGCCCCCCCGAAAGTGTACGTGCATGTCCCAAAGACCGGGCAACAGGTACTGCCGTTGGGCGTCGTGGCGCGGGCCGCGCACCGAACGGCCCGGCGCACCTACCCCCGTGGCCCGGATGGTATCTCCCACAATGCCCACCCACGCGGGCGGAGCGGCCTCGCCGGCGTACACGTCCACGATGCGGGCATTGACGATGAGCAGGTCGTAGCGCGTGGTTTGGCAAGCGGTGGCCAGCAGCCACAGCCCTAGAAATAGTAGTTTGGTTGTGTATAGAGTATTCATAGTTGATGCGGTGGCGTAGCGGCGCATGCTACGATTTTTTAACCATAAAGCGCCGCTTCTACTTCGGTCAGCAGCCGTTGGCGGTCTTGCGGGTTGTGCAACAAGTCGTAGGTGCCCGCTTCGACAAGCAGGCGGGGGCCGTCGCGATAGCCCTCGAACCAGGCTTCGTAGAGCTGGTTAAGTTCGACGAGGTAGTCGGGGGGGATGTGGGCCTCGTAGGCACGTTGCCGTTGCCGAATTTGCCGCACCAGCAGGGGCACATCGGCCCGGAGGTAGATGAGCAAATCGGGCGGCGACACCAGCCCGCGCATGGTCTCGAACAGTTGCCAGTAGGTCTGAAAGTCGCGCGGGGCAATGGCTCCACGCTGGTAGAGGTGGCGGGCAAAGATGTAGGCATCTTCGTAGAGGGTCCGATCGAGCACGGCCGGACCGGGTTGGTGCCGCTGTTGCAAGGCGTAGCGAAAGCGCGAAGTGAGGAAGTGAATCTGCATCGGGAAGGCCCAGCGCGGCATGTCGGCGTAGAAATCGGCCAGGTAGGGGTTATCCTCTACCGATTCGAAAAAGGGCGGCCAGCCAAAGTGCTCAGCCAACAAGCGGGCCAATGTAGTTTTGCCGGCCCCGATGTTGCCGGCGATGGCGATGTGCATAGCAGTCGAAAATAAAGCCCACCCAAGCTACGGCCAAAACTGTAGATCCCGAATGGCAGTTGTTCGGACAAACGAACGCCTTGTGGGGGTCACTCGTTACAGACAGTGGGCAATTGTCCACCAACTGCGTGCCTCGCCAGGCGAGGTAGGGTTGGCACGATTTTTCCCTTTCAAACCTGCCTGGCGTTGCTTACATTGCCCTACGGCGCTGCTGTGCGCCCAGCGCTTTCCCCATTGCCTACACAGTTCTCTACTCCATGAAATATCCGCTTTTTCGGTACCTGGCTCTCCTACTGGTTTTTCCGATCTTCTCTTCCTATCAGCCACACGCCTATTTGCCGGCTGCGCAGGGCCAGTTGACAGCAAAAGCTACGCTGCCCGATAGCCTGCGTACCGACCTGATGCCCGACGACCCGGGCCGCGATCGCCTCACCGACCGCAAAGACGAAGTGCTGTTGCGTGTAATTATGCAGGGGTTGAAAACGGGTCATTACGAAGACAAAGAACTCGGCGACGAGTTTTCGAAACAGGCCTTCGATATTTACCTCGAAAAGCTCGATTACAACAAGGTTTTTCTCACCCAGGCCGACGTGGACAAACTCCGCAAGTTTCAATACCTGATTGATGACGAAATTCAGGCAGGCACCTACAACCTGTTCGAAGTGTCGAGCCGCCTGCTCGACCAGCGCGTGGCCGAAGCCAGCCGCTACCCCGACAAGTTTCTGGCCCAACCCTTTGACCTCGATCGGGACGAAGACTTTGAGCTGGACGCCGAAAAACGCCCCTACGCCGCCAACGAAAAGGCCCTGCGCGAGCGCTGGCGGCAGTCGCTCAAGTACCAGGTGATCAACCGCATGTATCTGACAGAAAAAAGTCAGGAGGCCGACGGCGAAAAAGAAAAGAAAACATTATCCCAATTGGAATCCGACGCCCGCCAAAAGGTGAGCGAAAACCAGAAGGCTTTCTTCAAGCGCTTGCAGAAAGCAGAAAAAAACGACCGTCTTTCGGCCTATATCAACGCCATTGCCAGCACCTTCGACCCCCACACCGACTATTTTCCGCCCAAAGACAAGGAGAACTTCGACATCTCGATCTCGGGCCAGTTCGAAGGCATTGGTGCTTCTTTGCAAGAGCAGCCCGACGGCTACATCAAGGTGACCGAGATTATCCCCGGCAGTGCCTCGTGGCGACAGGGGCGCCTCAAGTCGGGTGACCTGCTCCTGAAAGTACAGCAGGACAATGACCAAGACCCCGTGGACGTAGTGGACATGCGGGTGGACAATGTGGTCAAGCTCATTCGTGGCCCCAAAGGCACCAATGTTCGGATTACTGTCCGCAAACTCGACGGCTCCACCGAGACCATCCCCATCACCCGCGACGTGGTGATCCTGGAAGAAACCTACGCCAAATCGGCCGTGGTGGAAGACAAGGAAACGGGCCACCGCGTGGGCTACATCTTCTTGCCTGTGTTCTATGCCGACTTCAACAACGACAACGGCCGCAGTTGTGCCGACGACGTGCGCCAGGAACTGACCAAGTTGCAGGCGCAGGGCGTGGATGGCATCGTCATTGACCTGCGCAACAACGGCGGCGGTTCTTTGCAGGACGTGGTGCAAATGGCCGGGTTGTTTATCAAAAGTGGCCCCATCGTGCAGGTCAAATCGCGCGAAGGCAAGCCCTACATCCTCCGCGATACCGACTCGGGCATTCAATACGACGGGCCGTTGGCCATCATGGTCAACTCATTTAGTGCCTCGGCCTCCGAGATTCTGGCCGCCGCCATGCAAGACTACCAGCGCGGCGTGGTGGTGGGCAGTGCCGCTACCTATGGCAAAGGCACGGTACAACGGTTTTTCAACCTCGACGATTTTCTGGGCAACCAGTTTGAGGACGTCAAGCCGTTGGGAGCCATCAAGCTGACCACGCAGAAATTCTACCGGATTGACGGCCACGCCACCCAGCTAAAAGGTGTGGAGCCAGACATCGTGTTGCCTGACCCCTACACCTACCTGGAAATTGGCGAGAAAGAGCAAAAGTACGCCATGGCCTGGGACGAGATTTCTTCGCTCAAGTTTGACCGCTGGCAGCCCACCTACGACCTGGCCGCCGTGCAGCGCACCAGCCAGGCACGCGTGGCCCAGAACCCCACCTTCGCGCTCATCAGCGAAAACGCGCAGCAACTCCGCGACCGCCGCGACGCCACCCGCTACAGCCTGCGCTATGGCGACTACCGCCAGCAGATGCAGGCCCTGGACAAGGCCGCCAAACGGTTCGAAGACCTGGAAAAGGAAATTGCGCAGTTGGAAGTGGTGGCCCTCGAACGGAACGACGTCGCCGAAGCCGACACGGCCCGCCTGGCCCGAGCCGAAGGGTTCGAGAAAAAGATTCGCAAGGACCTCTACGTGTACGAAACCATGCACATCCTGCGCGACATGAAATAGCTAACCCCACAGCACCAATGCCAAAAAAGCCGCCCGATGGGCGGCTTTTTTGGCATCGGGCACGGTGCTTGCTCAGGGGCGATCGGCCCGGCGGGTGGCGCGTCCTTCGGCTTCGCGCACCAGGTCGCCGTCGCGCAACTGGCGCGATACGGCCAGGAAAGGCCCGGAAACCACCCGCTCGCCCGGCTCTAGTCCCGACACGACTTCGATATACTCAAAGTCGCTGATGCCCGTCGTGACGACACGCTTCTCGACGGTCTGGTCGGCTTTGACGACGAACACTACCTCTTGCAGTTCTTGGCGGCTGATGGGTGCATCGTTTTGGCTGGCGGCCTGTGCCTCACCACTCCCCTGCCGACTGCGCGGAGCGTCGTCCTCTTCGCGGGCCGAACGGGTAGTGACCGCCGCCAGGGGCACCATCACGATGTCTTGCTTGCGCTCGGTGATGATGTCCACCGAGGCCGTCATGCCCGGCCGAAACGGAAAACGGCGGCGCTCAGTCAGCAACGACTGGTAGGAACTGGACAGAATGCGCACCTTCACCTCAAATTCGGTGACCACGTCGGTAGTGAGGGCTTCTTTGGCCGTGTTGGCAATGGCCGTCACCACACCCAGAAACTTCTCGCCTGCCCGCGCATATGAGTCCACCTCGATATCGGCCGTGTCGCCAATTTGCACCCGCACGATGTCGTTTTCGTTGACCTCGACCCTTACTTCCATCTGTCGCAAGTCGGCAATGCGCATCAGTTCCGTACCGGCCATCTGCGAAGTGCCCACTACGCGCTCGCCCTTCTCTACGCTCAACTTCGAGACGATGCCGCTCATGGGCGCGTCAATGCGGGTGCGGCGCAAGTTTTCGCGGGCTTCGTCCACGCTGGCCTGGGCGCTTTGCACCGAAAAGCGAGAGGCTTCGATGTTCTGCCGGGCCGCCTCTACTTCTTTCTGAGCCACGGTGTATTCGGCCTCGATGGTTTCGAACTCCGCCTGGGGGATCACCTTTTCGTTATAGAGGTCACGGTTGCGCTCGTAGTTGGCCTGGGCGCGGGCCAGCCGCGCCTCCGACTGGGCCAGCGTGGCCCGCGCCTGGGCCAGCGTGGCCCGGTTGGTGTTGACGGCCGCCTGCGAACGGTCGAGCACCGAGATGAAGTTGTCGGGGCGAATTTTGAGCAACAACTGTCCCTGCGTGACGGAGTCACCCTCGGCCACGTGCAGCTCGACAATCTCGCCGGGCACGTCGGGCGAAAGAATTACTTCCACTTCGGGCTGCACCTTGCCCGAAGCGCTGACCATCTCGACCAGGTCGCCCCGCCGCACCGGTGCCATCGTGACTTCTTTGGCGTCGCTTTGGCCCAGCCAGCCTTGTTGCCGACCCAGCAGGGCTACCAGCAGCAACACCACAACGATGCCGCCCAGCCAGAAAAAGATGCGATTGTTTGATTTATGCTTTGCCATGAATCACTCCAGGTTTAAGGGTTTGCCTTCGTAAAAGTCCAGCACTTTGGCTTTGAAAATGTAGTCGTATTTGGCTTCGGCCAGGCTCGACTCGGCCCCGATGAGGTTGTTGCGCACCAGGGCGTAGTCCACGGCATTGATGGCGCCCCGATTGAACTGCTGTTCGGCCACGCGGAAATTTTCGCGCAGGGCATCCACCTGCTGACGGGTGGCTCCGTAGCGCTTGGCTGCCGCACGGGCGTCGGCGTGGGCCTGCTCTACGTCCTGACGTAAGTTGTTGCGCACCAGTTGGGCCTGGTTTTGTGCCCGCTGGGCGTTGATGCTGGCCGTGGCCACGTTGGTGCGAATCTGGTAGCCGTTCAAGATGGGTATGGTCAGCGTGGCGCCCACTACCTGGCTGAAATTGTCGCGCAGTTGTTCGCCAAAAGGAATAGATTCGATGCCTGCCACTCCGGTTTGCCCCGACTCGAACAACGAAGAAGGCACGGGCAGCAGCCCCTCCGACGTCTGGATGAGGATAAAGTTGGTCTGCCCACCGCTGCCCGGCGATTGCAGGCGACGGGTGCGTGCGCTGGAGTAACCCGTAAACAGGTTACCGTTGAGCGTCAGGCGGGGATAGTAGCCCCCCCGGGCGGCCTTGATGCCGAGCACCCCGGCCTTTACCCGCCAGTCGGCCGCCCGGATCTGCGGCTGGGTTTGCAGGGCAAGCCCATACACCTGGGCCGCTGGCATCAGGGCACCCTCGGTCGGCTCGTCGAGTTCGGGCCGAACAATGGCGAAATCGTCCCGAAAGGGCAACTGCAAGATTTGTTGCAAGTTGAGCTTGGCCAGCAACAATTGATTTTCGGCGTTGATGATGCCCAGTTCGTCGGTGGCCCGCTGCGAAACCAGTTCGAGGCGGCTGGCGTCGGGCAGGCTACCGGCCTGCACGAGCCGCTCGGTACGCGTGAGTTGTTCGCGGCTGTTGTCGGCCTGCGCCTGCGCCTGCGCCAGCAACTCTTCGCTGAGCAAAATCTGCAAGTAGGCCGCCGTCACGTTGAGCAGCACGTCGTAGGTGACGTCCTCCACGTCGGCCCGGCTGGCTTCGGTTTCGGCCCGGCGCACGCGCACCAACGTACGGTTCTGAAATCCTTCGAAGAGGGGCAAACTGGCGTTGATGCCGAAGTTATTGGTACGAATCTGCTGGTTGATGAACGTATTGGTGAACGGATCGGCGCTGCGGCCAAACTGAAAGTTTTGGGTGCCCTGCCCGTTGATCGAGGGGTAGAGGGCTGCCCGCGACTGGGCCAGTTGAGCCTCGTTGGCCTGGACGTCGAGGCGGCTGCCGACCACTTGCAGGTTGTTGCGCTCGGCATATTCGAGGCATTCGCGGAGCGTCCACTGCGTTTTCTGCGGGGGTGTCTGCATTTCTTGCGCCTGGGCACAGACGGTAGCCGTGCCCCCCCCCAGCCAGCAAATGGCGCCCCAGACACACAAGCTGGCGATAGTAAATTTCGGGTTTCTCATAAATCAATGTCGGGGATATAAATCACTTCCTGCACCCACCGCAGCGAACGCAAATATTCTACGGTAAGCGGCCGCGCCCCCGAGTCCATCTCGATGCACAGGCAGGCCACCTCGTGTCTGCCCTTGCGGGATACATTCATGGTGGCAATGTTGCAATTTTCGTGGGTCAACACGCTGGTGATGAAGGCAATGCTGCCCGGGGTGTCTTGTGCAAAGATGACCAGCGAATGCAAACTGGCCGAAAAGGCCGCCGCAAAGCCGTTGATCTGCGCGATGTAAATCAGCCCCCCGCCCCGGCTCTCGCCCGTTACTTCCATGCACCGCGTGCCCCGGTGCAAGACCAGGCGCAGCGTGTTGGGATGCAGGGTCGAGGCGTTGCCCACCGAGCGAAAGGCATAGGCCAGCCCGCCCGCCTGGGCGTGGTCGAAGGCCTCGCGGATGCGCGGATCGTCCGTCCGAAAATCGAGCAGGCCAGCCAGGATGGCCCGGTCGCTGCCGTGGCCTTCGTAGGTGCGGGCAAACGAGTTGTAGAAGGTAATCTCGGCCCGGTCGGGCATCCCGCCCAAGATGCGTCGCGCCACCCGGCCAATGCGCACCACGCCCGCTGTGTGCGAACTAGACGGGCCGATCATGACGGGACCGATCATATCAAAAATGCTGCTTTTCTCTGCCATGGCTGCCGCCAAAAAATTGTATCATTATTCGATGAGGTCGCTAAGTTTGGCAAAAAAGCCGTACGCAAACCTAATTACTTGATAGAAGGGATTTCTGACCTACGGGCGGCAGCCGAACCAGGCTATTCAACCGTTTCGTGAATTGCACGCTTACGCCGATTGCGCAGACGTCCCGCAAGGATATTCGTAGACGCGCTGAACGGCGCCCTCGCGGGGCATTTGAAGGCTACGACAGGGTTTGACACCTACACTGGTTGGGCAGAGCCCAAGATTGTCAGGTACGCAGTGCCCCCCCTTTTTGCTGCGCGTAGGTCAGCCGACTGGCCGGGTACGTCACTGCCCCTCGGTGCCTCCTTGCCTTTGCTCAGGCTCGCGTCGTAGTGGTGAGCGTGTACGCTTTTTCCGCCCGCTGGTCTTGTCAGAAGTTGACCACAAGGTGCCTTTCGGCGCCGTTTGGTGGGCCATCGGCGTTTTTTCTTACGCCCAGCAAAGGTGGGCAACGGCAGCAAAGCCGCCAAAAGGACAAGATATAGGCTAATTTTCAAGGAACAACCCCTTGGTGTATGCTTACGTCCGACTCCCTACGGCTTGCCCGCTTGCAACAATACCAGATCATGGACTCCAAGCCCGAGAAAGACTTCGATGACTTGGCCAACCTGGCTGCTGCGCTCATGGGCACGCCCTTGGCCCTGGTCACGTTTCTCGACAACACGCGGCAGTGGCACAAGGCCCGGTACGGCGCCCTGCCGGCGGAATGGCCACGCAGCCATGGCTTTTGCCAACAAATGATCGCTACCGACCAATCGGTGCTGGTGGTGCGCAACTGCCTGCGGCACCCCCAGTTCCGACACCTGCCCATCGTGAGGGAGGCCCCGCACGTCCGGAGCTATGCGGGCACGGCCCTGCGCACGGCCGATGGTTTGGTATTGGGCACCCTCTGCGTATTCGACACCCGTCCGCGGGCGTTCAGCCCCGACCAACTCGCCGCCCTGCAACGCCTGGCCAACCAAGTGTATGCCCTGCTGGAGTTGCGCCGCAGTTTGCGCCTTACGTCCAAGCTTTCGTCCGAGCAGTTGCGGTTGCAAGCCCACCTCGAATCGCTGGCCCGCCTGTCGGACGAAAGCCCAGAGCCGATCTTGCGGGTGGACGACTCGGGCCGCATCTGCTACGTCAACCACAGCGGTCGGGCACTGGTCAGTGCATGGACTGACCCCGAAAACGAGGAATGCGTGCGTCCCGAATGGCGCATCCGTTTGCAGGAAGTGCTGTGCAGCCAAGAGACGGCGCTTTACGAAATACGCACCGAAGAGCGTTTGTACGCCTTCGAGGCCGTGCCCGTACCCGACCGGGGCTACATCAATTTGTACGGACGGGAGATCACCGCTGAGCGGCACGCCGAAGCCAAGCTGCGCCTCACCGAACGGCGGCTGAGTGCCATCGTAGGCAAGCTGCCAATCCTGGTATTTGCCCTCGACAAGCACGGCGATATTGTGTTTGTAGAAGGCAGCGCGCCCTTCAGCGACGTCCCCATATCGGTGACATTACGACAAAATATATTTGACCTGTACGCCCATCGGCCCGACATCGTGGACGCCGTTCGGCAGGCCCTTTCGGGGAAACTTTGGCGCACGTCGCTGCGCCTTCGTAATTTCTATTTCGATGTCAACTTTACACCCCTTTTCGACGAACACGAGCAGCCCAACGGCGCCATCGGGGTGGCCACCGACATCACCGAGCAATACCGCAGCGCCCTCAACCTGCAACGTACCAGCTCGCGCCTGGCGGCCCTGATCGAAAACCTAGCCACGGCCGTGCTGGTAGAGGACGAACAAGGGCTGGTCACGCTGGTCAACCAGGCGTTCTGCGACAGCTTTGGGCTAGCCGCCGACGCGGCTTCGCTGGTGGGACGAACGGCCGCCGAGGTGTTTGCCGCCACCGCGTCCATTCCCTTCCACAGCCAGTGTCCGCGCGTGGCCGAGCTGCTGCGCACCCAGCAACTCGCCCTGGGCGACGAAGTACGCCTGGCCGATGCGCGAATCTTGTTGCGCGACTACGTACCCATTCAGGTAGATGGGCAGTACCAAGGGCACTTGTGGCAGTTTTCCGACATCACCGACAGCGTGCAAGCCTTCGAACGACAACAGGCGCTCATCGGCGAGCTGACGCAGGCCAAGCAGGCAGCCGAGGCTTCGGGGCGGGCCAAGGAGCAGTTTCTGGCCCACATGAGCCACGAAATCCGGACACCCATGAACGCCATCATGGGCATGGCACAGTTGCTACAACAATATAAACTGCCTTCTCAGGCCACCGAATACGTAGAGTCCATCAACCACGCCTCGGAAAATCTGCTGGGCGTCATCAACGACATCCTGGACTTTTCACGCCTAGAGGCGGGCAAGGCCACGGTGGAGGCTTCGCCCTTCGATCTGCGCGAACAGCTCCGCCAAATAGTGCGCACACTTCGGCCGTCGGCACAGCAGAAGGGGCTGCGGCTCTCGCTCTGCCTGGCCGACCAACTGCCCGCCGCCTTGGTGGGCGACCGCCTACGGCTCAATCAGGTGCTCACCAACTTGCTTGGCAATGCCATCAAGTTTACCGAAGCGGGTAGCGTCAGCCTGGTGGTCAGCACCGACCACGAAACCGCCCGCGAAATCAGCCTTACCTTCAGCGTCGAAGATACGGGCGTCGGGATCGCCCCGCACGACCTGGAGCGTATCTTCGAGCGTTTTGCGCAGGCAGGCAGCCCGTCTGCGGGGGGCACCGGCCTGGGTCTGGCCATCAGCAAGCAACTGGTCGCGCTGCAAGGTGGGCACCTGCGCGTACGGAGCGAAGTGGGCGTAGGGTCGGCTTTCTCGTTTACGCTCACATTTCCCAAAGCAGCCCATCAGCAATTAGACTTACAGCCGCCTGCCGAACCGGGCGACCTGGAGGGATTGCGCGTGCTGTTGGCCGAAGACAACCCCATGAATCAGTTGCTGGCTACGGGATTGCTAGCGCAGTGGAACGTGCACCTCGACATTGCCAACGATGGCCATCAGGCCCTGGAACAATTGGGCCAGCACGCCTACGACCTGGTGCTGATGGACGTACACATGCCCCACCTGGATGGCTACGAAACCACGCGCCGCATCCGGCAACACCCCGACGCGGCCGTACGGAAACTACCCGTGATCGCCATGACTGCCGCCGTCCTCGACGGTGAAGCCGAGCGATGCCGGGCAGCGGGTATGGATGCCTATTTGTCTAAGCCCTTCCGGGCCGACCAACTGCGCACCCAAATGCTGATGCTCACGCGCAATGGCCAGCCCCAGGCGGCACCTTCGCCTGCCGCCACAGCCAATGTGCCCCCCCCCGACGCGTTGGACGTGGCCCACATGCAGCAGGTGGTGCACGGCGATACCGAGTTTACCCTCCGTATGCTCGGGATGTTTGTTGAGCAGGCTGCCCAAACGTGCGCGCAACTGGAAACAGCCCTGACCCAGGACGACTGGTCGCAGGTGCAGCACATCACACATCGCCTCAACGCCTCGTTGGGGCTGGTGGGGCTACACGAGAGCTTGCGCCAGGGACGGGAAATTGAGCACCTGACCAGCCAGGCCGATCCGGCGGCGGCCGAAATTGCGCAGCGCGTACAGCACATTATCGGCAGCGTGACGGCCGCTGTGGCCGATGCCCAGCAGTGGCTGGCCCAACACGACACGCCGCACACCTGACCAAACGCCCCGGCCATACGTGAGTCACGTCGGCTTTTCCCTTATCTTTCGGGTCGAAAGTCAGGAACTAGGGCAGGTTGCGTATCTGTAGCCAGCCTTCCGGACGTTGTCACTGACGATGCAAAGATCAGAATTGCTTACGCAGGTATCGCCGGCCTACGCCCTGGTTTGCCTGTTGGCAGGGGCGCTCTACGCGGGCCTGCTCTATTATCGCCAGGCTGCGCCCTGGCCTGGTTGGGTGACTCGCTGGCTGGCGGGCTTGCGCTTCCTGCTCGTGACTTTACTGGCCCTGCTGCTGCTGGGGCCTTTTTTGCGACTGGTGCGCAACCTCATCGAAGTCCCGACCATTGTGCTGGCCGTGGACGATTCGGAGTCGGTCGGCCTCACCACCGACAGCACCCAGCGCGCCGCCCTTCAGGAGGTACTGCAACGCACCATTGGGCAGCTCGACGACGCCGGGCTGCGCGTAGAATTGCGCACACTCGACGGCACCACCACCGCGCCGGACAGCCTGCGCTTCGACCGGGCGCGCACCCCGCTCGCCGATCTGCTCGGCGGCATCCAGAACGACTACGAAAACCGCAACCTCGGCGGGGTGGTGTTGCTCAGCGATGGGCTCTACAACCAGGGCGCGTCGCCACTCTATCGTCCCTACCGCTTTCCGATCGTGGCGGTGGGCCTGGGCGATACTACACGCCGACAAGACGTCAATCTGCGGGCACTGTACTTCAACAAAGTAGCCTACCAGGGCAACCGCTTCCCGATTGTGGCCGAAGTGCAGAACACGGGTTTTGCCAACGAAAACCTCCGCGTGCAATTGCTGCGCAACGGTCAGGTGCTCGAAACCCAAACCGTACGTCCGGCGCAAGCCGAAGACCTTCGGCAGGTGACGTTCTACACCACCGCCGACGCTCCGGGGCTGCAACATTATGTGGTACGCGTAACGGCCCCCGGCCAGGAGTTTACGCTCGTCAACAACCGCCGTGACGCCTACGTGGACGTGATCGAGGGCCGGGAACGCGTCTTGCTGCTGGCCCTGGCCCCCCACCCCGACATCAAGGCCATCCGTGCTGCCCTCAGCCAAAAGGAAGACTACGAACTGACGGTGCACATCCCGGGGCTGGGCCCTCCGCCCGAAGGCAAGTTCGACCTGGTGATCGCCCACCAGATTCCCGACGCCCGCGGCCGGGGCCATGCCCTGCTCGATAAGTACCTGCGCGAGCGGGTGCCCACGTGGTTCATCGTCGGGCCGCAAACCAACCTCAACCGTTTCAACGAAGTGAACGGTGCCGTGCGCATCAGCGGGCGCGTGGCCCAGCGCGACGAGGTGACGCCCGCCTTGCGGGCGGACTTCACGCGCTTTCGCTTCGAGCAAGACTACGCGGGCCTGTTCCGGCGCCTGCCGCCGCTGGCTGTGCCCTTCGGCGAATACGCCCTGGTGGGCAATGCCGAAACGATCCTCCAACAACGTGTTGGCAACCTGGTTACGGAAAAACCCTTGCTGGCCGTGCGCCTCGAGGGCAACCGCCGAACGGCCGCGTTGGTGGGCGAAGGTATCTGGCAATGGCGGCTGCAAGAGTTTGAACTGACGGGCCAACAGCTGGTGCTCGACGAGCTGATCCTCAAGCTGGTGCAGTTGCTTTCGGCCAAAGACGACAAGCGCAAATTTCGGGTCTATCCCGTCCGCGACGACCTCTTCGCGTCGGAGCGCATCGAGTTTGAAGCCGAAGTGTACAACGACCTCTACGAACGGGTTCTCAACCAGCCCATCGCGTTGCGCATTACCGACCAGGCTGGCCAAACCCGTACGTTCTCGTTTGTGACTGGGCCGGGCAGCAGCCGCTTTGGCATCGGCACTTTGCCGCAGGGCATCTACCAGTACGAGGCCACCACCCAGTTGGCGGGCCAGCGCGCACGCAGTCGGGGCGAGTTTAAGGTGGATAAACTGGCCCTGGAGGCCCTCCGCGTGACCGCCGATCACGATTTGCTCCGGACACTGGCCGAACGCAGCGGCGGCACTTTTCTGCCCGTTGGGGAATTGAGCAATCTGGCGGATTACTTTCGGGCGCAACGCCCCCGCGACATTGTGCGCAGCACGGAGGAACGCCGCGAGGTGATCGAGTTGCGCTGGCTATTTTTCGTACTGCTGGCCCTGGTGTCAGTCGAATGGTTGGTCCGCAAATATACGGGCGGCTACTGACTAGCCGCGCGTGATGCGGGCTTTGTATTCCCAGACTTCCAGGATGTCGGCAGCCATGATCACGTCTGGCTTGTAGGCCGGGTTTTCCGATTCGATGATAACGGCCCCGCGCTTCTTGACGGCGTTGACGCAGCGTTTGATGAGCACTCCTTCGCGGCAAACGAGCACATATACCTGGCCGTCGCGCATGGCCTCGAACCGTTCGACAAAGCCGCAAATGGCCAGGTCGCCGGGCAAGATGAGCGGGTACATGCTTTCGCCTTCCACCTCGAAGATGCGGTAGGTGCCGTTGGTGAAGCCCGGCAAGCTGTAGGAAGGTAACTCGCCCACAAAGGCCGGGTCCTGAAAATATTGCGGATAGCCCGCCTGCGCCCGCACAGGCACAAAAAGCACTCGCTCGCGGGCAGTTAGCGCGTCGGTCACCACCACGGGCGACGAAAGCCCGCCCGCTGCGCCCACCAACTTGCCGTTGCGGCGGTCTTTGGCGGGGCCGCCGCTTGGCACTGCCGGGGCTTGCCTGCCCTGCAAGATGTATTCGGGCGTGCAGTCGTAGAGCTGGGCCAGGGCCTGCAACACGGGCAGCTTGAGGCGGGCGGCCGGATTTTTTTCGTAGGTGTTGATGCGGCTATGACTGACGCCTACGCGCTGCCCGACCTCCCTTTGGGTAAGGCCAGCCTGCTGGCGAAGGGCGGTAAGTCGTTGGGCCTGATTCATCGCGTGCGGGGCGGGGCTTGGGTTGTACAGATGGTTAGGGTAGGCTGCAAAGTAAACCAGATTTATCTTGATTGTACATTGGTTTGCTCTGGTTTGTTTTGTGTAACTTGGGTGCGCCCAAGAGGCCCTGACCCTATGATAGTCCGCATCCGCACGCAATCGCTCACGCTGGCCGAACAAAAGGAGTTGCGCCGCTTTCTGGAGCACCCCCACGAACTCCGCAGTTGTCACCCGGCCCTGGGCGGCGAACGTACGCCCTTGCTGCGCAGCTTGGCTCAAAAAGGCTACCTCTGTTTGGATCGTCAGGAGAACGGTTTCGAATATTATCGGCTCCTGACTGACCGTTAGCGCATCTTGTTGCGCTTGACCAAGTAGGGCAACAACACCTGTCGCATATCAGCTTTGATGTCCGCCTCAATAAAATCAATCTTGTATTGCCCGCACCGGAGGCGCAGTTCTTGGCGGTATTGCTGCACCGCCGCCCGGTAGTGGTCGCGCACCTGCGACGGCTGCAGCCGCAGCTTCTCTCCTGTCTCGACGTCCGTAAACACGTAGGGGCGCTCTTCGAAGGCAAAGTGCAGCTCGGTGGTCGGCTCTACGACGTGAAAGAGCAGCACTTCGTGCTGGTTGTGCCGCAGGTGCTGCAAGGCTGCAAACAGCTCGGCCTGCTGCCCTACGTCGCCAAACATGTCACTAAAAATAACGACCAGCGAGCGGCGGTGTACCTTGTCGGCGACCTGGTGCAGCACCGAGGCCACGGCCGTTTGCGCGGGGCGCGCCGGGGCCTGCAAAAGGCGCTCCATCTCCAGAAAGAGCTTGTGTACGTGGGCGGGGGTGGACTTGAGCGGCGTCTGCAACTCGATCTGCTCGGCGAAGGTCAGCAGGCCCACCGCGTCGCGCTGGCGTTGCAACAGGTACGTAAGGGCGGCGGCGGCCAGCAGGCTGAACGTGAGCTTGCCCTGCGTGGCTTCGGGGTAGTACATCGAAGACGACGTGTCCACCACTAACTGGCAGCGCAGGTTGGTCTCTTCCTCGTAGCGCTTGGTGTAGAGCCGATCCGTTTTGGCGTACACCTTCCAGTCTATGTGGCGCGTAGATTCGCCCGCGTTGTAGATCTTATGCTCGGCAAATTCGACCGAAAAACCGTGGTAGGGCGATTTGTGCAGCCCCGTGATGAAGCCTTCTACCATTTGGCGGGCCAGCAGTTCGAGGTTGCCAAGCTGACGAACTTCGTTGAAATTGGGCGGAGCGGCCATGTGGCTGATTAACTACGTGTGTCGAAAGTTGATAAAAAAATTCCTTAGTCGGCCGAAAGGTGTTTTTTGACGAAGCCCTCGAAACCCACCTGCGCAAGAAAGCCCACCAAGTAGGTGGCCTGGTCGGGCGCAGCAAAGGTGCCCACCAGCACGCGGAAGGTCGCCTTGCCCTGCGCCCGAACGGCCTGGATGTACACGTCCTGGGCCCCTTCGCGCACCACGGCGTGTGCGTCGGCCAGGGCGTTTTCGAGGTCGCCGTAGGCGCTCACCTGCACGCCGTACCCCTTCGGATAGCGCACCCGGCCCTCCAGGTCGTAGGAGTTACCCACCACAAAGCGACTCAGCGGTACGGGCGCGATGGTGTCGGGACTAAACGTGACGCCCGCCAGGGCTGGGGCGGGCACCTCGGCCTGCCCAACCGTTTCGATCGCTACGGTGGTGGCACCCTGGCCGATCATGCCCAACTCCAGGGCGGCCTGCTTGGAGAGGTCAATGATGCGGCGGTGCGAATAGGGCCCCCGGTCGTTGATGCGCACCACCACGGCGCGGCCATTGGCGGGATTGGTCACGCGCACCAGCGTCTGGAAAGGCAGCGTCGGGTGGGCCGCCGTGTAGTCGTGCATATCGAAGGTCTCGCCGCTGGCCGTTTGTCGCCCCTGAAACCGATCGGCGTAGTACGAAGCCTTGCCCGTCTGCCGATAAGGCGAGGGAACGGCCGAAGGTTGTGCCTGTGCCGGGCGGCCGCTTCCCACAAGCAGCCCGGCCAGCAATAGCCCCCAAAATGCCCCCCCCAATGTCTTTATGCGCGTCATGTTTTGTTCGTACTGCCCCTTTTTGGTATCTTTTCGTTAGGCCAACTTTCATCCAAAAAGTTGGTTTAGATCGTAGGCTTCGCTTATCTTTCTGTTCAGATTGAGGCTACTAATTTCAAAAGCAGTGGAAGACAAGAACGGCAACGGGTCGGACAAAATCTATTCGCAGAAAGTGAAGGCTGGCAAGCGCACTTATTTTTTTGACGTCCGTGCTACGCGCAACAGCGACTATTATCTGGTGCTGACCGAAAGTCGCAAACGCTTTCAGGGCGAAGAAGCGATTTTCGAGAAGAATCGTATTTTTCTTTATAAAGAAGATTTCGCCAAATTTCTGGACGCCCTCCAGGCGACCATCGAGCACGTGAAGACGGACCTGATGCCCGACTACGACTATCTGGCCTACGACCGCCGCAAACAGGAAGAAGAAGGTTTTGACAGCGACCTCAAATGGGACTAGGCCCCGCGCACGCCTTCACCTGCCCCGACGGGCCTAATGCACCGCCCCGATGACCCGCATTTTCCTGCCTTTGTTTTTGGTGCTGCTGGCCCTTGGCTTTTTGGGTTGGATGTTTTCGGACATCCTGACCTACTTTGTGGTTTCGCTGGTGCTGGCCACGCTTCTGCAACCGCTCACCGGGGCCATTGGCAGCCTGCAGTTCTACCGGATGCGGATGCCACGGGCCATGGCCGTGTTGGCGGCCTTTCTGACCCTGACGGGCGTGCTGGCGTTGTTTGTGCTGACGTTCTTGCCCCTGATCTCCGACCAGGTGCGCCTGTTGGCCAAAACGGACATCAACGCCCTGTTGCTCGAACTCAGTTCGCCTTTGCGTGCCTTCGAAGACTTTCTCATTCGCAACCGCCTCACCTACGAGCAAGAAGGCTTTCTGGCCAACGCCGTGCGCGAAAGCATCGTCCGGTTTTTTACCTCCCTCAACGTCAATCAGGTACTCAACAACCTGATCAGCCTCACGGGCAGCATTTTCGTGTCGTTGCTGGCCTTGGTGTTTATCACTTTCTTCTTGCTCTACGAAAAAGGGCTGCTCAAGCGCTTTTTTCTCCGGCTGATCCCCAATGCGTACTTCGAACTGAGCCTGGCTACGCTCTACAAAATTGAGCGCCTGCTGATCAACTACCTCAGCGGGCTGCTGCTGCAAATGATGGCCATCTTTGCGCTGGCCGCTACGGGCCTGAGCCTGATGGGCATCAAATATGCCCTCACCATTGCCCTTTTTGCGGCACTGGCCAACCTGATTCCTTACTTGGGGCCCATTTTGGGCGGCACGTTTGGGCTGCTCGTAGGCCTTTCGACGGCCCCCGACACACTCACCAGCGACGGTTACTTCTGGCTGACGATCCGGATCGTGGCGGTTTTTTCGGTCGTACAGATGGTGGACAACCTGCTCTTGCAACCCCTGATTTTTTCTAAAAGCGTCAAGGCGCACCCGCTAGAAATTTTTGTCATTATATTTGTGGGTGCTACGCTGGGGGGCGCCGTGGGAATGATACTGGCCATTCCCACTTACACGGTGGTGCGTGTGTTCAGCGCCGAGTTGTACCGTGGCTACCAGCAATACAGCATTTTTCATATCAGCCAGCCATCAGCACCCCTACGCCCCAAATGAGTTTGCAGTGTGGTATTGTGGGCTTGCCCAACGTGGGCAAATCCACCCTTTTCAATGCGCTTTCCAATGCCAAGGCCGAAGCGGCCAACTATCCGTTTTGCACCATCGAGCCCAACGTGGGCGTGGTCAACGTGCCCGACCCGCGCCTGCAGGTGCTGGCCCGGCTGGTCAATCCCAAACGCATCTTGCCGGCCATCATCGAGTTTGTGGACATTGCCGGCCTGGTGAAGGGCGCCAGCCGCAACGAAGGCCGGGGCAACGCCTTTCTGGCCAGCATCCGCGAGGTGGACGCCATCGTGCACGTGGTGCGTTGCTTCGACGACGACAACGTCATTCACGTGGCGGGGGGCGTAGATCCCGTCTTTGATCGGGAGGTGATTGACTACGAACTGCAGCAGAAAGATCTAGAATCGGTCGGCAAGCGCATCGCTCGCCTCGAGCGGGCTGCCAAGTCGGGCGACGCCACCGCGCGGCAAGCACTGGATGTATGCCAGCAACTGAAAACTCACCTAGAGCAGGGCCGCAACGCCCGCACCCTGCCGCTCACCGACGTGGAGTGGCGGCACGCCGACGAGCTGCACCTGCTCACGCGCAAGCCCGTCATCTACGTGGCCAACGTGGACGAAGCCGCTGCCCAAACGGGCAATGCCCATGTGGAAGCCCTGCGCGCCGCCGTGGCCGACGAGCAAGCCAGCGTGCTGGTGTTTTCGGCTGCCCTCGAGGCGCAAATTGCCGAGATCGAAGACCCCGAAGAGCGCCAACTGTTTCAGGAAGAATATGGCCTGGCCGAGTCGGGCCTGCACCGCCTCATCCGGGCCTGTTTTGAGCTCCTGCAATTAATTACCTACTTTACCGCCGGCGAGCAAGAAGTGCGGGCCTGGACCATCCGCCGGGGCTGGAAAGCCCCCCAAGCAGCGGGCGTTATTCACTCCGATTTTGAGCGTGGCTTTATCAAAGCAGAAGTCATCAAACTCAGCAACTTCGAAAAGTATGGCACCGAAGCTGCCTGCCGCGAGGCCGGCAAGGTGGCCATCGAAGGCAAAGAGTACGAAGTCGCCGACGGCGATGTGATGCACTTTCGCTTCAACGTATGAAGTATCCGCATTCGGTTGTATATAATTTGTGGCTCAGATATAACTTTGATGCCAAACGGGCTGCTTACCTTGCCTAATTTTTAGCTTTTTTCAATTCTGCCACAAATACGGGATTTAATACCGTATCTTTGGTTGTTGTACATCATTCTGAATCTCAATCGGCCCCACATCCGACTGAACAACGATCTGCCCAGTGAGAGTACGCATCATTTTTAATCTTAAGAATCGGGGAGCCCTCATCCCTTTTCACCACCAGTATCTGCTTTCGCAACTGGTTAGCGAACTTTTGGAGAATGCCGCCCGCGACTACTCAGCTTTTACTTACTACAGCTTTTCGGGCCTAAAAGGCCAAACCAAGGTGGCTCGGGCGGGCCTGAGTTTTTTTTCCAGCAAAGTGACCCTGGTTTTTTCTAGCCCCGACGAGTTGCTGGTCAAAGACTTGCTCTACCACATCTTCGAGCGCGACGAGATCGTACTGGGCCAATTGCGCCTGGTGCCCGACTCGGTGGCCCGCGAAGAGGAGATACGCTTTGCCGAAAGCTCGAGCAAGTACGTCTGCATCTCCCCCATTGTGTTGCTGGCCCCTCAGCAAGACGAACATTCCAAACGGTTCATCTCGCCCGAGACCGACTATTTCTCCGACCTGCTTTACGAGTCCACCATGTTTCGGATGGAGCACTCGGGGCACTTTTCGGCTGCGCAAATTGCCTCTTTCTTCAAGTTTCAGATCGTGCCCGACCAACAGTACCTCAACCGAGTGCGCGAAGAAGAGAAAAAGTTTGCCCGCATCTACCCCGTTTACGAAGAGAACCGCAAGCTCGAGATCCGGGGCTACACGATGCCCTTCACCCTGCACGCCGAGCCCGTCGTGCAGCAATTTATCTTTGAGTGCGGGCTGGGCGAAATGACCCACAAAGGATTTGGAATGTTGGATCTGGCCCACTCGGAGCCGCACCTGCGCACCCAGCAAATTGAGGTGGACACGCGCCGTCAGGTACGGCGGCGCGAAAACGTGGTCTCGGGTTCGGGCTTGCCCCTCGAAGCGGCCGCCGTGATGCGCAGCAAAGGCGACAGCCCGCAGTAGTCCTCAACGCCCAAAAAAATTAGTTATGGCGTAGCCAATGAGTTGGTCGTAGCGGCCACCCGGCGCCCGATAGTACACCAGGATGTCGTAGAGGTTTTCCGTCACGTGAAAACTCCCCTCAAAGGCCTGTTCATTGACCACCGCCGTGCCGGGCGTGCGCAGGGCAAAGGCGTAGTTGTAGAAACCCTGCTTGAGCGGGATGGCCCCCCGATAGGCTTTCAGTTCTGGGTCGTAGGGCAACCGAAACTCGTCTTTGAGCTGCCAGTCCGAGAGCATTCCAAACACATACACTTCGCCCTCCGCGCGCGGCGATTCGAGCCGGAAATGCACGTTGACGTAGTCGGCCTCGGTGCTGCTGAGGCGGCGCGGCGTGGCGGCCGTCGAAGGCCCGCCGCCGTCGGCTTCGCCCAGCAAGATGCGCAGCTCGTAGTTCTCGATCACAAAACGCCCGTTGATGTCAATAAACTCGGTATAGACGTCGGTATTGCGCGGTAGGTCGGTGAGCAGAAAAACGTCGGCGGGCTTGTCGGGATAGCGCTGGATTTGGCGCACGTTTTCTCTTTGGCTGATGAGCGTGCGGATGTCGAAGGTGCGGTATTCATTGCCGCCCTTGAAGTTGTTTTCCAAGTCAAAAAAGTTGTAGTCGAGCAGGCGCTGCGTAGGGTCAAAAAATAGGGGCCGCAGGTCGGTGATGGCATTGTCCCAACGATTGTTTTGCCGCACCACCACCTTCACTTGCTGCATGGGGTCCACCAGGGACATTTTACCATGATCCACCACAAAGTCCACCTGCTGGTTCTCGTAGCGGTAGCGATTGGAGGCCGAGAACTTGACGTCCATCCGGATGTCCACCAGCGGGTCGAACACCATAAAGCGGCGCGTCAGCACAATGTCGCGTTCGTTGAGTTCGCGATATACGACCGCCACGTAGTTGCCCGACACCTTCGGGCGCGGAATCACCATCTTGTAGTGAATGAAGGGCACTTTGGTGTTGAGCGAGATCGCGTAGTTGGTAATGGGGTATTGATTAAATGCTTCCAATATCTCGATATCGCTCAGGATAGACTTCTGCCAGTTGGCGTCGCAATGAATGATTTTGAGGAAGTAGTTGTGGTATTCGTTGCCGATTTCATCGAACTCGAGCAGCAACTCGTCGGTACCCGTGCGGGCAATAATAGGAAAGCGTAGCTCGTCGCCCAGGCCCTGGCGCATCGGAAAGAGCAACGGCGTGCGGATGCCCGGTTCGTAGGTGGCGTCTGCCAGCCGCAACTGTTTGTCGTCGAAATAGCCCTTCTGATTGTCGCCGTAGCCCGGCTGTTGGGAAAGGGGCACACAGGCCGTTGCGCAGGCCCACGCGAGCCAACTCAGGATCACAAGGCTTCTCATAAGGTCGGGGCTTGGGCGTGAGCGGCAACCACCTCGGCCAGCAACGCGCTCAGGCGTTGGTCGGCTGCGGCGGCAATGGCAATGATTTCCCGGATATCAATGGGTTGCAGGTGGTCAGGGTCGCATTCGTCCGTCACCACCGAGACGGCCGCGCAGGGCAGGTCCATGTGGTTGGCCACAATCACCTCCGGCACGGTGGACATCCCCACCAGGTCGGCCCCGATGGTTTGCAGGTAGCGGTACTCGGCCCGCGTTTCGAGGTTGGGGCCCGCCACGGCGGCGTACACGCCCGTCAGGAGCGGCGTTTGGTGCCGCTCGGCCGCAGCCCGCAGGGCGGCACCAAGGGCCGGGTCGTAGGGCTGACTCATGTCGGGAAAGCGCGGGCCCAGCGGGTCGAGGTTAGGGCCACGCAGCGGGTTGTCGGGCAGCAGGTCAATGTGGTCTTCGATCAGCACCAGGCTGCCCTTCCGCAGGTGCGGCCGCAACCCACCCGAGGCATTGGAAAGCAACAGTTGCCCGATCCCGAGTTGTTTCATCACCCGAATCGGGAAGGTCACCTGCCGCAGGTCATAGCCTTCGTAGTAGTGAAAGCGCCCCTGCATGACCACCACACGCGTGGGCCCGATGCGGCCATAGAGCAACTTGCCCTGGTGGAACTCCACCGTGGCCACGGGAAAATGCGGAATCTGGGCGTAGGGTACGGCGTGCGTCACCTCCATGTGCGAGATCAACTGGCCCAGACCCGAGCCGAGCACAATGCCAACGGTGGGATTGTGGAAGCCTAGCCCGACCAGGTAATCGGTTGTTTCCTGAATTTGTGCGATCGTCATACGGTGCGAAAAGGGGCGTGGTAGGCCAAGGCCAGCAAGTCAGGATAAGGGGTCAGGTCGACAGGCTCGTCCACATCGCTGAGGGTGATTAGTTCGGCATGGGTGAGGTGAGCGGCCGCCAAGCGCGCCCGTGTTTGGGGCAATACCTGCGCCGTGCTCCAGGTCACGTCGGCAAAGAGCGTCGGTTGCGGGGCACGCAGCCCAATGAGGTAATAGCCGCCGTCGGTGGCGGGACCCAGCACGGCGTCGTGCGTGTCGAGCTGCCGAAAGGCAGTTGCCAACAGGTCGGTGGTCAGCGCCCGGCAGTCGCTGCCGATCAGCACCACCCGTTCGTAGCCCGCTGCGGCACATTCGGCAAAAGCCCCGTGCATGCGCGCCCCCAGGTCGCCGCCCAGTTGCTGACCCACCCGGTAGGCCGCCCCGGCAAATGGATGAACGGCGGGCGGGGCATCGGCATAGAATACGATGCGGTCGGCTCCGGCGAGGGCATCGGCCACGGTGCGCGTGTAGTCGAGCAAGTGAGCGTACACTTGGGCGGCCCGTTCGGCCCCTATGTGGCGGGCCAGGCGGGTTTTCACCCGGCCCGGAATGGGTTCCTTTGCGAAGATGGCCAGACAGGCGGCTGCGGGCATAGAAGAATTGATGCTTGGTTGGGACACCCTTCCTCGTGCAGGGAGGGTGTAGCGCAGGGTAAACTTACGAAAACCCGCTCAGGTTGGCTTTGTCGCGGGAGCAAAAGAAATTCTTAAGCAGGTCATGCATTTTTTGGACAACGCTGGGCACCCCATTACGTTGGACTTGCCAGGCCCCTTTTTTTACGCACCTTTGCGAAGTGCTTTCCTCGAAAAAATTGATTCCGGTGTATAATTCTTTGCTCCCGAAGGCTTCAATCCAAATATTTATATATTCGAGTATATTTCTGTCCCTCACGACGGCAGACCGCGTGCGCGTGTTTCCGCAGCTCAATGGGCAGTCGCTCGACGGGCGCACGGTCACGCTACCCGACGATGCGGCGGGGCGGGTCACGCTCGTACTGATGGGCTTTGCCGCCCACACCGACGATTTTGCCGCCTGGGCACACCCTTTCTACCATAAGTTCAGTGACTTTCCCGACGAGGTCGCCTTCTACGAAGTGGCCCTGGTGGAGTCGCCCTATCGCTCGGTGGCCGCTTTCGTAGAGCGCCCCCTGCGCCAAAGCGTGCCTAGCGGCCTCCACGACCGGGTGGTACCCTTCTACGGCTCTTTGGGTCCCTACTGCGAAGCCCTCGACATGCACGACCGCCAACAGTGCTACGCTTTTTTGCTCGATCAGCAGGGGCGCATTCGTTTTGTGGCGGTGGGCACGGCCACCCCTGAGCGGCTTGCTCACCTTTACGAAACCGTTTTGCAGTTGCTCTAAAATCTTTGACCGGCGTGGGTCTCGTATCTAAAGGCGTTATTACTTTGCCCGCTCATGGACTTTATGCCTACCCATCCGCAGCCACGCATCAGTATTATCATCCCTGCCTACCAAGAAGCTGACAACCTCCGGACGCTATTGCCCTACCTGTACACACACGGCGGCCCCCACCTGGCCGAGGTCATCGTCAGCGACGGGGGCAGCACCGACCAAACCCTGGCCGTGGCGCAGGCCGCCGGTGCCACGGCGCTGGTTTCGCCCCGCCGGGGCCGGGGAGCACAGCTCAACTTCGGTGCCTGCCACGCGCAGGGCGATCTGCTCTACTTCGTGCACGCCGACGCGCGCCCGCCCACCTCGTTTGTGGCAGACCTCTATGAGGCCCTGGCGGCGGGCTATCCCATGGGCTGCTACCGCTTTCGTTTCGACTCCCGTCGGTGGCTGTTGCGCATCAACGCCTATTTCACACGCTTCGACCGCCTCATGTGCCGGGGAGGCGATCAGACGCTCTTTGTGACCCGACCGCTGTTCGACCACTTGGGGGGCTATCGCGACGATTTTCTCATCATGGAGGACTACGACATCATCGTGCGGGCGCGGCGTCAGGTTTCCTTTCGCATTATTCCCAAAAATGTGGTGGTTTCGGCGCGGAAATACGAAACAAACAGTTACTTGCGGGTGAATCTGGCCAATCTGACCATTTTCATGATGTATTTCGGCAAATGCCCGCAGCCGCTAATAGCCCGCACGTACAAAAAGCTCCTTAACTACCGATAGGCCTCATGCAAAAAATCATCTGCGGGATACAACAAGTCGGCATCGGCGTTCGCCACCTGGGGACGGCCTGGTCTTGGTACCGCCGACTTTTCCGGATGGATCTGCCCGTGTTTGATGATGCCGCCCCCGCTACGCTGATGGCCGATTACACGGGCGGCACGCCCCACCAGCGGCACGCCGTCTTGGCCCTCAACCCGCTGGGCGGGGCGGGCTTCGAAGTATGGCAGTTTACGGATCGCGTGCCCCTTGGCCCTGCCTTTACGCCCCAAGTGGGCGACTTGGGTATCCTGGCCACCCGCCTCAAGGCGCCCGACGTAGCGGCGGCTCACCGCCACTTCCGGCACTATGCGCCCGACCGCACGAGCCAGCTGCTGCAAGCACCCGACGGCTCGCCGCACTGCTTGGTGCAAGACCCTTTCGATAACTGGTTTCAGGCTGTGCCGGGCGAAGAGTGGTTTCGCCGACGCGGCGCCCCGTGCGGCGGAGTGGCCGGCGCCCTGATCGGCGTGTCGGACATGGCCGCCGCCCGCCAGCTCTATTCCGATGTGCTGGGCTTCGACACGGTGGTGTACGACGAAACGGGCACCTTCGAAGACTGGGCCAGCCTGCCCGGCGGCCACCAACGCTACCGACGCGTGCTGCTGAGCCACCAGCAACCCCGGCAGGGGGCTTTCAGTCGCTACCTGGGCGCGGCCCAGGTAGAGCTGGTGCAGGCCCTCGACCGTGCGCCACGTCGCCTCTACGAAAATAGGTTCTGGGGCGATCTGGGCTTCATCCACCTGTGCTTCGACGTCCGGCACATGGACGCCCTCGAAGCCGAGTGTGCGGCTGCGGGCTTCCCTTTTCGGGTCAACAGTCAGCAAGGGTTCGATATGGGCCAGGCGGCCGGACACTTTGCCTACATCGAAGACCCCGACGGCACCCTGATTGAGTTTGTCGAAACGCACCGGATGCCCATCCTGAAGCGTTGGGGGATTTACCTCCACCTGCAACGCCGTGCTCCCGAGCAGCCCCTGCCCGACTGGATGTTGCGGTTGCTGGCCCTCAATCGGGTGAAGGCATAAGCTGCGCCAACAGCGCGGCCCGCTGTTGGCACAGGGCCGTCCACGTCGCTGCCGACAGTTGGGGCAATTGCCAGCGACCCGGTGCCCGCCCATCGGCGTGCCTGAGGGCCATCTGGCCCGTACTGACCCACAAGATGGCCGCCAGTCCCGCGCCCCCAGTGCCCCCCAGGGCGGCGCCAATACCTAGCCACCCCAGGGCGTAGAGCGGAAAGCACGCCAGCCCCAGACCAAAGCGCACGGAAGCAAAGAACACGGGCTGGCGCACCCAATGCTGGGCCAAGCGATGGGCCAGCCAGGCGGGCGGACGGTGCAGTCCGTAGGCCACCAGCCCCACGCCCCGCCACCACCGCACGCGCGGCACGGCACGCACGGCCACGTCGGCATCCCGGAGTTGGTGGTGCATCAGGACTGCGCAATAGGCCGCTGCCGAGGCGCACAACGGTTGGGCACCTCCTTGCGCAAAGCAGTGCGCCACATGACTGGCCACCCGCTGTTCGGTCTGGAGCGGAAGGCTGGGCCACGTGCCCGTTGCGCGCAGCCAGCCACGCTGGGCCAGCGTGGGTTGTCGGGCCATCGTGAGGGCCAGCTCGGCCAACGCCTCTTGGGCCGGATCGGGGATCACAACGGTGCATTGCTGCCAGGCGGCCGTCAGCCGGGCATTGAGCTGGCGCAGGGCCAGGGCGGGGTGCTGCCGATGGGTTTGCCGCAGGGCCGACATGGCCAGCGGCGGAGCAAAGTGGATCATCACCCGGCTGCGAAACGTCGTCGGCGCGGTGTAGTTGAGGCTGACGGGCACCACTTGCACGCCCAGTTGGTACTGGTGCAGGTGCTCGGTGCCCAACACGAGCCGTCCCAGCCCCTTGCGCGGCGGGCGTAGTCGCTTTTCCTGCACGCAAATGCCTTCGGCAAAAATCAAGATGGCCCCTCCTGCCGCCAATATGCGCTGGCAGTGGGCAAACGTATCGGCATTGCGGGCCAGATTTTCGGCGCCCTCTTCGGCCCGGAAAATGGGGATAAGACCAATCTTGCCGAGCAAAAAGCGCTTGAAGGGCGTATGGAAGGCATCGCCCCGGGCCAAAAAATGGAGCCGGCGCCGCGTAACCACTGCGATCAGGATGGCATCCAGAAAGGAGTTGGGGTGGTTGCTGGCCAGCACAAGAGGGCCCGCTGGCGGCACCCGGCCCGAGACGTACACCGCGCGGAACGATACCCACGCCCCCGCTCGTGCCCATACCCGCAGGCCACGGTAGAACAGCGAAGCCCGGGCTGGGGCGGCTGTGCTGACAAAGGTAGTTGAGGAAGACAGGCTCAAATCAGGCAGCATGGGGTGCTCATACGGAGACTGGGACAGATTTACGTACTTTCGCCAACCACCTACGCCGCGTGCGTATTCAGATCCGATCAGACGGCCGCTGCGTAACTAGTAGCTGTCTGCCTTCGGGCTGTCGGTCTTGGGGCCGAGGCGGCAAGATGGCCACATTTTTGTTGATCAGCCAACCCTAATTCTTATTTGCAATGAAAAATATGCTTCTTTTCTGTCTTTTGTGCGTGGCTTGGTGGCCCGCACAGGCTCAAAACTCCGTGTCGCACCAACCCTGGACCCAGTTGCTCCAGGCCCACGTGAAAAACGACGGAACGGTAAACTACAAAGGCTTCCAGCAAGACATCAAAGCCCTGGATAGTTACCTGGAGACCCTGAGCAAGAACCCACCCACCAGCAACTGGTCGCCGCAGACCAAGATGGCCTACTGGATCAACGTCTATAATGCTTTTACGATCAAGCTCATCGTGGACAACTACCCCGTCGAGAGCATCCGCGACCTGCATCCCAAACCCTACATTCCGGGCGTGCGCACCGTGTGGCACAACAAGTTTTTCAAAATTGGTGGTCAGGACATGAGCCTCGACGAGGTAGAGCACGGCATCCTGCGCAAGCAGTTCGACGAGCCGCGCATCCACTTTGCCATCAACTGCGCCTCGTATTCATGTCCGCCCCTGCGGCGCGAAGCCTACGTGGCCGACCGCCTCGACGCGCAACTCACCGAACAAGCCAAGCAATTTCTGGCCGATCGGCGCTACAACGAGATCACCAGATCGTCGGCCGAGGTATCGAGTATTTTCAACTGGTTCAACAAGGATTTCACCAAAGACCGCAGCCTGGTAGAGTATCTTAATCAGTACGCGCCCGTCCAGATACAGCCCGACACCAAAGTGAAGTACAAAAAATACGACTGGAGCCTCAACGAGGCCTAGCGTGCCGTGTCCATTTCGCTGGCCCGGATGGTGCGGCCGTCGGTGCTGAAGGCCATGCGCCGGGTCGAGCCATTGGTGAGCCGGAACGTCACCATCCCCGCGTTGGGCTGTGGCCATTCGAAAGTCACGGTGCTTTCGTCGAGGCGGGCGACGTAGAGCTTGAAGTCAATTTGCCGACTGGTGCGGAGGGGGGCATTGGCTGCGGGCGGTGCCTGGGCGTCGTTGAGGGTTAGGCGCAGACGCACCTCCCAGGGGTCGAGGGGCACGGGACGTTGCCCCGTGACGATGGCCGTCAGTTGGCCGTCGGGGGAGGTGCTCCGTAGTTCGGTGGGGCTGCCTCCGCAGGCTACCAAACCTGTCCAGAGACAGACTATCCAAAGTCGGAGCGCTGCTTGCATATTCATCTGATTTATAGGAACGCAAACATATTCATCCGTGGTGATAAGACGGGCTTTTCTTTTGCGGAAAGCAAAAGAAATTCGCTTTTGTTATCCGCTTTTGGGTTGACGACACGTTGAGATTGTGGCTAGGCGATGGAACAGTACGAACCAATATCTGTACGTAGTATTTATATTCGGCTTCTGATACAGGTGGGCGAGTGCTTCGCCGCACCTTAAACCGACGAACCAATATGTCAGTGCTTCTGCGTCACTTCACAACTGACACGCACCACCAGATCAAACGCATAGTCCTCCAGACAAAAAGTCTTTTGTTGTTGGGCTGGAGCTTGTGCGGACTTTTGCCCGCCCTTTATGCCCAAAAGCCGCAGGTGCAGTGGGCCAGCAAGTTGCTAGAGTTTTCGAGCGAGCACAGCGAAAATGCCTGGAGTGCCCGGCAGGTGCTGGGGCCACCCAATGCCATGCCCCAGGGTGGCGACAGCCCCACGGCCTGGGCCCCCAAGTTTGGCAAAGGCATTCAGTACGTCAAGGTGGGCTTCAAAGACCCCATGCCCATTCGGCAGGTGGCCATCGTCGAGAATTTCAACCCGGGGGCAATTATGAACGTGTACGCCTACGACACAGAAGGCAAAGAATACTTGCTCCGTAGTTTTCAGCCCGATTTTAAGGCCCCTTCTTTCCGAATTCTGTCGGTGACGGTGCCCGTGACGCCCTACGCCGTGGCGTCGGTGAAAGTGGAACTCAACAACGGGATTATAAAAGGTAAAAACACCCTCGATGCCATTGCCATTTCCGATAGCGAGCAGCCCATCGAGACGGACGTGTACCTCTCGGAAGAGGTGAGTTGGTACCGCAATCCCATCCGCCTCAGCCACCATATCAACTCGGAGCATAACGAGTTTAAGCCGCTCGTCAGTCCCGACGGACAAACGCTGTATTTTGTACGGGCCTATCACCCCGACAACGTAGGCGGCATTTCGGACAAAGAGGACATCTGGATTTCGACGTATGATCCCATTGAGGCCCAGTGGCGCCCGGCCCAAAACCCCGGCACTCCGCTCAACACGGCGGCGTCCAACCAGGTGGCCTCGGTGTTGCCCGACGGCAACCTGGCCCTGATCAACTACGTCTATGTGCCCGGCTCGGAATACAACCCCGACGAGTCGCTGCCCGGGGCTTCGATCAGCCTGCGCGACACCAGCGGAAAGTGGGGCTTTCCCCGCAAGGTGGACATTCAGCAGAGCCAGAACCGCTCCGAAAAGCAGGATCACTTCCTGAGCAACTCGGGGCAGCTTTTGCTGCTTTCGGCCGAGCGCGACCACACCGAGGGCATGCGCGACCTCTACGTGTCTTTTCTCAACAAAGACGGCAGTTGGTCGTCCCCGCAAAGCCTGGGGCCGACCGTCAATACTGCCGGCGACGAGTCGGCTCCTTTTCTGGCGGCCGACAACCGCACGCTCTATTTTTCTAGCAACGGCTTTCCCTCTTATGGCCGCGCCGACATTTACGTCACCCGGCGGCTGGGCGAAGGCTGGCAAGACTGGACCAAGCCCGCTAATTTGGGGCCGCTGATCAACACTGAAGTCAACGACACCTACTTTTCGATGGATGCCGCCGGCGAGCGGGCCTATTTCACGCGCCGCACCGACGACCGCACCTACGAAGACATCTACTCCGTGCAACTGGCCCCCAGCCACCGCCCCTTGCCCGTGGCCTTCGTCAGTGGCAAGATTCTGAGCAAAGCCGACGGCCGCCCGCTAGCGGCAACCATCACGTGCGAAAACCTCAGCACGGGCAAACGCGAAGCCATCGCCACCACCAACCCGGCCACGGGCACCTACACGCTTGTGCTGCCTGCCGGCATTGACTACGGCCTGGTGGCCCGCGCGCCCGGCCATTTGCCCACCAGCCAGCACGTCAACCTCACCGAACAACTGGTGCCTGAGCGCATCAGCCGCGACGTGTTTGCCGTGCCCGACGAGGTCGGCCAGGTGCTTTTTCTCAATAATGTCTTCTTCGAGCCGCTGGCCAGTACCTATCATCCCACCTCGGCGTACGAGTTGGACCGGTTGGCGCAATACCTGCGGCAAAACCCCCGGGCCGAGGTCGTCATTACGGGCCACACCTCGGGCGAAGCCGAGGCCGCCCGGGGCGAGTCCTTGCCCCTGAGTCGGGCCAAGGCCGTGGGTGCCTATTTGCGCGGGCGCGGCATCAAGAAGAAACGCATCACCGAAAAAGGCTACGGCGGCGACATGGTAGCCAGCACAGCCCGCATCAGCACCTCGACCGAGACCATTCGGATCAATGGCTTGGTGGACGTACTCATCATCCGCAAGTAGGGCTAAGGCTGTGCGGCAGTGGCCATCGCTTCGGCTTCTGGCTCGGCCAGGTCTAGTTCGACGCGCAGATTTTCGATGATGAACTGCTGCCGATCGGCCGAATTTTTTCCCATGTAGTAGGTCAGTATCTTCGAAATTTTGGTGTCCTTGGGCAAGATCACGGGTTCGAGGCGGATGTCTTCGCCGATGAACGCCCCAAACTCGTCGGGCGATATTTCGCCCAGGCCCTTGAAGCGCGTAATCTCGGGCTTGCCTTGTCCACCAAGTTTGCGCACGGCGGCGCGTTTTTCCTCTTCCGAATAGCAATAGATGGTCTCTTTCTTGTTGCGTACCCGAAACAGCGGCGTTTCGAGGATATAGACGTGCCCGTTGCGGACCAGATCGGGAAAAAATTGCAGGAAGAACGTGAGCATCAGCAGCCGGATGTGCATGCCGTCCACGTCGGCGTCGGTAGCAATCACGATGCGATTGTAGCGCAGCCCTTCCAGCCCGTCTTCGATTTGCAGGGCGTGTTGCAGCAAGTTGAACTCTTCGTTTTCATAGACCACCTTTTTGCTCAGCCCAAAGCAGTTGAGCGGCTTGCCGCGCAGGCTGAATACGGCCTGGGTTTGCACATCGCGCGACTTGGTGATCGAGCCGCTGGCCGAGTCGCCCTCGGTGATGAACAACGTGGTGTCGCGGTGCCGCTCGTTTTTTTCGTCGGAGTAGTGCACGCGGCAGTCGCGCAGTTTTTTGTTGTGCAGGTTGGCTTTTTTGGCCCGCTCGTTGGCCAGTTTCTTGATCCCGGCAATCTCTTTGCGCTCACGCTCCGACTGGCGGATGCGCTTCTCGAGGGCTTCGGCCACGTCTTTGTGGCGGTGGAGGTAGTCGTCGAGGGCTTTCTTGAGAAAATCGCTCACGAAACGGAGCATGGTGGGGCCGTCGGGGGCTACGTGCTGCGAGCCGAGCTTGGTTTTGGTCTGCGACTCAAAAACGGGTTCTTGCACGCGCACGGCCACCGCAGCCACCAAGGCCGAGCGGATGTCGGCTGCCTCGTAGGCCTTGCCGTAAAAGTCGCGCACCGTCTCGACCAGGGCCGTGCGGAACGCGGCCAGGTGTGTGCCGCCCTGGGTGGTGTACTGCCCATTGACGAAGGAGTAGAGTTCTTCGCCGTAGGCGTTGTTGTGGGTGAGGGCCACCTCCATGTCGGGCCCCTTGAGGTGAACAATCGGGTAGCGCAGTTCCTCTTCGTTGGCCTTGCGGCGCAGCAAATCGAGCAGGCCGTCTTTGGAGTGAAAGCGGCGGCCGTTGAAAAGGATCGTCAGGCCCGCGTTGAGAAACACGTAGTTCCAGAGCAACTCTTCGAGGTAGCTGGGAATGAAATGAAAGTGCCGAAAAACGGTATTGTCCGGCTCGAAGACGATGCGCGTGCCGTCGGGCTCGTCGGAGGGGGCCACGCGGTGGTCTTCGGTGAGTTGGCCCAGTTCAAATTCAGCCACTTTGGTTTGGCCCGCCCGCACCGACTGCACGCGGAAATAGCGCGAAAGGGCATTGACCGCCTTGGTACCCACGCCATTAAGCCCGACCGACTTCTGAAAGGCCCCGCTGTCGTACTTACCGCCCGTGTTGATCTTCGAGACGCAGTCAATGACTTTGCCCAGCGGAATGCCCCGGCCGTAGTCGCGCACCTCTACGCGCTGGTCGCCAATCCGGATTTCGATGGTCTTGCCAAAGCCCATCATGTGCTCGTCAATGGCGTTGTCAATAATTTCTTTGACCAGCACGTAGATGCCGTCGTCAGGCGCCGAGCCGTCACCGAGTTTGCCGATGTACATGCCGGGGCGCAGGCGGATGTGCTCGCGCCAGTCGAGGGAGCGAATACTGTCTTCGGTATATTGTGCCGATTGGGCCATGCGTGCAAAAAATGGGGGTATAACTATAACAAGGGGCTTACTCCGGCGCGGTGGCCAACTCGGCCCGTAGCCGGGCTGCCAACCGCTCGTAGGGGGCAAAGCCGTTTACGAGCAAAGTTAACTTTCCATCGCGAGCCAGCAAGACCGTCGGAAAACCCCGCACGCCCCACCGAGCGGCCTGGGCAAATTCGGCTTGGGCTTGGGCTTGGTAGGCTTGCTGGCCCATTTTCTGCACAAAGTCGGCGGCGTCAAAGCCAAAAGCCGCCGCGTAGGGGCCATAGGCGGCCAGATCGGCCGGGGCGATGCCGTCATAATAAATTGCTTTTTGCAGCGTGGCCGCAAACGCTAAGGCCCGGTGGGGCTGGTGCGCCTTGACGATGCACAGGGCCACGGCGGGCGGCTCGGACGTGAACAGGGCCGTACCCTTGGCCAGTGTGCCTTCCAGAAACCCCGGCCCAAACGTAACGCCCGTGGCCCGCTCCACGTCGCGGTAGGCCTGCCGGATGTAGGGCGCCACCTCGCCAATTGGCCCAATGCGGCCGCCCGTGATCATGCCGCCCGACACAACCTCAAAGTCCAGGTCATCGCTAAAATTCTTGTGCAATTTTTCCATCACGGGGCTAAATCCGTAACACCAACCACACAGCGCGTCGTACACGTAGATCAGGGTAGTTCTCATACTAGATTGACTTGGGTTTATTTAGATTAGAAATAATATACCGGGAAAATGACAGCTTTTCAAGATTGGAAATTAGATCAATTCCAAATTTCCCGCTGACCAAACCTTTAACGGCCATCTTCCTTTTAACTGAATACATTGAGTCTGAAAACTAACACGACTGATATCATGAAAACGAACATGTCCCTCCAGAATGCCCCGACCGTATGTCCTACCTGCCAGGCGACGGCCGTAGAGCCTTGCCAGCAGCCCAAGACGCCCGAGTGTCCCCGTGGCACGGACCGCAAAACGGTCTAATTAGCTATTTCACCTCAGAACCGCCCGCAACCAACTTGCGGGCGGTTTTTTTATGTTCATTCAGTTGGGAAAACGCACTTTAAAATATAAAATCACCCCTGCCAGCATCAGCGTTACGGTGTTGGCCGCAATGATGGGCAAGGAATCTGTATAAAGCCCATACACCAACCACAAGGCCACTCCTACGAAAAAAAGGAGGAACATACCTAGTGAAAGGTCACGCGCCGAGCGCGATTTCCAAGTCTTGACCACCTGCGGCACAAAAGCCGCCGTAGTAAGGGCACCCGCCAGCATCCCAATCATTTCTATCACACCCATACTTTTGATGGTAGTTTAACTCCTAACGAACCTCTGGGTTTTGTTGGAGCTACTTACCAGCAGGTAAGTCTTGCTCAGGATTGCATTTTCATGCTGACCGTCCAGAGGGCGCGGCGCGTGCGGTTGGCCACGCGCTCGGTCAGGCTTTCGTGCAGCACGCGGGCCAACCCCGTGCGGCCTTGGGTAGCCAGGGCAATCACGTCGGCCCCCACGTCTTCGGCGAAGTGGTGCAAGCCCTCCTCGAACGAACGGTCGTTGTAGAGCATGAAGCTGAAATCTTGCAACTGATGCCGCTGGGACATCTCGTGCATTTGCTCGGCGGCCGTGCGCTGGGTGTACCAGTGCGAAGGCGTGCTGACCTGCACAATGTAGAGCCGGGCGTCGAACAGCCGCCGGAAAGCCTCGAAGTGCCGCAGCACCCAGCCCTGCTCGAAGTTGAAGTCTGTGGCATAGACCAGCGTCTTGACGGTGGCCGGGTCAAACGCCTCTTTGACCGTCAGCACCGGGCAGCGGGCCAAGCGAATCACCCGTTCGGCCGTCGAGCCCACGAGCACTTCGTCCAGGCCGCTGGCGCCATCCGAACCCATCACTATCATATCGGCTCGTTGCTGCACCACCTGCTCGGCGATGTGGGTGTAGGGATCGCCGTATTCAACACAGCAGCGGCAGTCCACATCGTGCAGTTCGTCGGCGGCAATCAGGTATTGCATTTCTTTTTCGGCCATACGGGCCATGCGGGCCGCAGGATCGCTGCCACTTTCGGCTTCCAGGGCGGCCCGCCACTGCGAAAGGCCCATCTCCTCGACCACGTGAAGAAACACCAGTTGCGCCCCTGTCTGGCGAGCCAAGCGGGCGGCGGCCCGATGCGCCAGGCGGGCCGTGGGGGAAAAATCGGTGGGCACCAAAATTTTTTTCATAGGTGATGTGGACTAAGAAGGTGGAGGAATGAGGAACCAACCCCGTTGGTAAGCATGCGATAAATCCCGGTTTGGTCAAGAAAATTTGGCAAAAAAGCCGCGAAAGTCAAACCTGCCCCGTGATGACAAAAAGACAACCACGCCGCAGGGTTGGGTAAATCCCCCCCTTTTCCTACACCCGTCGGCCACAAATGCAACTCCGGCGTTATGTTTGCAACGTGCTGGCACCTAAAACTTGGCCCGTGTGAAATATCTACTTGTATCGCTGACCCTCTACTGCTGGCTCATGCACAGCGCCCTGGCCCAGGCGCCCGTCCAGACCGTCCGGGGCCGCGTGCTCGACGCCCTGACGGGGCAACCGCTGCCGGGCACGCGCCTGGCACTGTGGCAGCAGGACACGCTCCGGCAGGCCAGCAGCAGCGATGCGCAAGGTCATTTTGCGTTTGAGCGAGTGCCCACCGGGCGCTATCAGTTGCGGGCCGAACGGGTGGGCTATGCCACTTTTCGGCTGGCCGAGCTGCTCGTGGAGGCCGGCAAAGAAACCGTGCTGACCTGCCTGCTGCGCGAAAGCCAGCAACGCCTCGACGAGGTGGTCATCAGCGGCGACCCTGGTAGCGACCTGGCCCGCCACGCGGCCGTCAGCCGGATCGAGCTGCCCGTCGAGCAAGTGCGGCGCTTCCCGGCCACTTTCTACGATCCGGCCCGACTGCTGGCCGCCTATCCGGGTGTGGTGGGTGCCCACGACCAGGGCAACAACGTGAGCGTGCGCGGCAACTCGCCCAATAGCCTGCGCTGGCGACTAGAGGGCGTGGACATCGTCAATCCCAATCACCTGGCCAATGCGGGCACGCTCAGCGATCGCCCCACCCTGAGCGGCGGCGGCGTCAACATGCTCAGTGCGCAGTTGCTGGGCAACTCTTCTTTTCTGGTGGGGGCCTTTCCGGTGGGCTACGGCAACGCCCTCGGCGGGGTGTACGACATGCGCCTGCGGGCGGGCAACAACCGCCGCCGCGAAACCACGCTGCAGGCAGGCGTCATTGGCCTTGACCTGGCTACCGAAGGCCCCTTCCGGCTCGGCAAGGCCGACAGTGCCGGGGCGGCCTCTTACCTGATCAACTACCGCTATTCCACCGTAGGCCTGCTGGCGGCCATGGGCGTACCCCTCGGCGACGAGGACATCCGGTTTCAGGACCTGGCTTTGCGGCTAACGCTGCCTACGGCCCGCCTGGGCACGTTTACCTTCTTTGGTCTGGGCGGCAACAACCGAAACGTCTTCGAGGCCGACCGCGACTCGACCACGTGGGAAATTCAGAAAGACCGCTTCGACATTCGGTTTGCCTCGCGCCTGGGAGCGGCGGGCCTGACGCACGCCGTGCCCGTGGGCCGTGGCCGCTGGCAAAGCACCGTGGCCGCTTCGGCCCTGCGCACCACCCGCACGGCCGACCTGCTGACGGACGACTTGCAACCGCAACGCGTCGAGAACGACCTCCTAGAAGAACGTAAGTATGCCCTGGCTACGCACCTGGAACAGCGTGCGGGCCTGCGCACCACCTGGCGCGTAGGTCTGCAACTGACTCAGGAGGAAATGGCTCTGACAGCCCTGGGCGGGCCCACTTCGCAGCAACCGGGGGCCTTGGTGACCGGGCAACTGGCGGGCTGGCTCTGGCAACCTTTTGCCGAAATGCAGTATGCCCTGCTGCCCCAACTCTCGTTGCAGGGCGGCTTGCACACTACTCACTTCAGCTTCAACCAGACCCAAGCCTGGGAGCCACGGGCTTCAATCCTTTGGTTGATCAACCAACGGCAGGACTTGCGGCTGGCCTACGGCCAGCACAGCCAGTTGCAGGCGCCGGGGGTCTATCTGGCGACCTTTGCCGATGCCGACGGCGCACTTGCCCAACCCAACCGCAGCCTGGACTTTACGCGGGCGCACCATTACGTGTTGAGCTACCAGCACCGCTGGCTACCTGCCCTGCGCCTACGGGCCGAAGTGTACTACCAAGACCTCTACCGCGTGCCCGTGGCCGCCGTGCCTAACAGTTTTTCAGCCCTCAACCTGCTGGACGGTTTCGCCCCCTTTGCCCTCGCAAATACGGGCACGGGCGAAAACTACGGGCTGGACGTGGTGCTCGAACAACTGATGGACCGCGACTATTACTTTGTGCTGAGCGGCTCGCTCTACGAATCGAAATACCGAGGTAGCGACGGCATCCGGCGCGATACGCGCTTCAACGGCAACTACGTCGTCAACGCTACGGCGGGCAAGGAATGGGCCTGGCCGGGGCGGCGCGACCGCAGCCGGCAGTTTGGGATCAATGGGCGGGCGGTCTATTTTGGGGGGTGGCGCGAAACGCCCCTCGACCGAGACGCTTCGCGCCAGCAGCAAGCCACCATCGCCGACGAGGCGCGGGCTTTCGAAAACCAACTGGCCGACTACTACAAATTGGACCTACGCTTGCTGGTGCGGCGCGAGCGGCCGCGCTATACCCGCACCCTGGCCCTCGACCTCCAGAACGTCACCAACCGCCGCAACGAGGCCTTCCGAACCTACGACTTCCTGCGCGACGAAGTGGTGGTGCAGCGGCAACTGGGCATCATCCCGGTGCTGACCTACCGGGTAGATTTTTGATCAGACCCGCTCGCGGCGACGCGATGAATCCAGACGCGATGAATCCAGACGCGATGAATCCAGACGCGATGAATCCAGACGCGATGA
>DAIRSZ010000002.1:48635-48766 GCA_036804165.1 Catalimonadaceae bacterium
ATCGCGTCTCTACAGATTGGGACTGTGTGGCGGCTCTGGTTCCCTAGGTTTTCAAACAAATCAGCAATAAATCTCCATGAAAATCCTCAGCTATACCCTCACCTTTTTGTTCGTGGTGTTTGCCGCCTTGC
>DAIRSZ010000003.1:0-48555 GCA_036804165.1 Catalimonadaceae bacterium
GCGTGCACGGCATGTGCGGCTACCACGCCGCCGAGCGCGTGCTGCGCGATTTGGGGGTGCAGGCCCCAACAAGGTAGAGACGCGATTCATCGCGTCTCCTGTTCGAATGAGAAACCCTCCAAGGGTGCTGTTCCCCGATTCTGCAAACCCTTGGAGGGTTTATTCCGACCATCGCGTCTCCTGCTCGAATGAGAAACCCGCCAAGGGTGCTGTTCCTCGATTCTGCAAACCCTTGGAGGGGTCTGTTCAGAACCCGCCAAGGGTTCTGTGGATGAGCTGAACGAACCCTTGGCGGGATGAGGAAATTTGGCTGCGCTGTTCCGCCTCTTACTGCTGCAAAGCAATGCGCCGGACCACCGGGCCCGCCGAGGTCTGGAGTTGCAGTACGTAGAGGCCCGACGCCAGCCCCTGCAAGTCGAGGGACGTGAACTGGCCTTCGGGAAAAGCCAAGTCACGCACCCGGCGCCCAGCCGCATCCCAGATCACCACGCCCTCGACCGTGACCGGACAGCCGGGCGTGACCAGCCGGACGAACCGCGCCGTGGGGTTGGGAGCCAGCACCAGATCAGACGGGTCGCAGGGGTCTTCCGGAGGAACCCGGTCGCGGAAAACACCCTCAATCAGGGTGGGCAGAAATCGGCGGGGCGAGCCTGCCATCCCCTCAAAAAATTGCACCCGAAACTGGCAGTCGGCACCGACCCGGTTGGGTTGCCCGATCACAAACATGCCGTTGCGCTGCGTAATGGCTGGCGGCCCCCAGTTATACACACCATAGATGCGGCCATCGGGCCCCAGTTGCAGTTCGGTCTGGAAGGCCAGGCCATCGAGCGGCGAAAACCCCTCCGGATACAACAGCACGCGCGAGCCGCGCACGTCGGCCGCCCGCAGGTCGTACTGCACCAAGGGAGCCGGAAACGCCTGATCGAGCAAGTCGCGGGGCATTTGGGTAATGTACAGCTTGCTGTTGTCGGGCGAAAAGGAGGCATTCGTGAAAAAGCTCGCCTGATTCTCCCGGCCGACCACGTCGAGGGGGCGCGGCGCGGCGAACTGGCCCGTGGCCGGATCGAAGCCGATGAGGGCGAGTTGGTTCCTTTCCCGAAAAGCTCCCCCCGGACAAGCCACCGTGTCCGTCTGACCCGACAAGCCGTAGGTAGCCAGGGCCTGCCGACCGTCGGGCGAAAACTTGACGGGCGCAAACGTTCAGTGAAAATCGGGCACGGGCACAAACCGGGGCGGCCCAAAGCCCGTGGCCGTGAGCAAGTGCAGCGAGAACCCGGCCTCGTATTGCACGCCCCGCACGAGCCAGTAGGACGCACCATCGGCGTGGGGCACAACGTGGAATTGTGCCGTCATGAAGCGTCCGCCCTCGGGAGCATCCACTCCGGGAGCCTCCACTCGGGGAGCCTCCAGGCGGAAGGCCGGATCGGCCACTACCGTTACGTCTTGCCCGTCGGGTGAAAACGTAATGTGGGCGTAGCGCCAGTCCTCGTGGGTGATGCCGCAAGCCCCATCGCCCGCCAGCATCACAGAGTACAGCAAATAGTAGCGCAGCGAATCGGCCGGATCGGGCACGAATACCAAGCTGGGATTCGAATGAGAAATGCCGCCCAGCCCGGTGGCCACCACTTCGTGGCGGTCGTTGAGGATGGTTTCGCCGTCGGTGTACAGCCGCAGCGCACCCGTGTGCCGGTCGCACAACACGGCCCTTTTCCCATTGGTAGTCAACTGATCGGGAGCGGTAGGCACCGGGTTGCCCGGCCGGAAATCCAGCCCGGCTTGTTCCCGGAAAAACCAGATGTCCTGCGCGTGTTGCGCCCAGGCTGCTTGCCAGAAAAAAATGAGCAGCAAAGTGGTACGTATTCTCCTTTCCATGATTTCAACAATTATAAACCCAAGAAAAGGATTTTTTTTAACTTTAATCACCCAAAAACCGGAAGATCATGACCTTTATCTGCATAGTTTAATTGGTTGGGATTAAGTCCTTGCTAGGGCCCGATCCGATCTACAATCCGCCGGATGTCGTTGGCCCGTTGCATCAGGGCGCGGCATGCGGCCGTGTCCTGCGCCCGCAGGGCGGCTTCGAAGGCTTGCAGGTGGCGGATGTAGCTGGCCAGGGCCTCAGTGACATGGACTCGGTTCTGGTCGAAGATCGGGCCCCACATGTCGGGCGAGCTTTTGGCCAGACGCACCGTAGAGGAAAAGCCACTACCCGCCATCTCGAAGATGCGCTGCTCGTTCTGCTCTTCGTCGAGCACCGTTGCGCCCAGCGCAAACGAGCTGATGTGGCTCAGGTGCGACACGAAAGCCAGGTGGCGGTCGTGTTCGGCGGCCTCCATGTAGCTCAGGCGCATGCCGAGTTGGCGGCACCAGTCCTCGACGCGGGCCAGGGCGTCGGCGTCGCTGCGCGCGCGTTCGCAGACGATCATGATCTTGCCCGGCAGCAGGCCTGCAAAGGCCGCCGACGGCCCCGAATATTCGGTGCCCGCAATGGGGTGCAGGGCCACGAAGCGCCCCCGGCGCGGGTGCGGCGCCACGGCCGCGCAGATCGGCCCCTTGGTCGAGCCTAGGTCCACCACGATGGCCTCGGGCCGAAGCCGATCCAGGACGTCGGGCAGCAGGCGGGCGATTACGTCCACGGGCGTGGCCAGCACCACCAGGTCGGCCTCGGCCACCGCCGCTTCGAGGGGGCAAATGATGTCGGCCAGGCCCAGCCGGAGGGCTTCGGCGGCGTGGGCCGGATGGGCCTCTACGCCCACCACCCGCAGGGGGGGCACCACGGCCCGCAGGCCCAACGACCAGGAACCTCCCAGCAAGCCCAGCCCAATTACGCACATGTTCATCCGGCAAAACTAAAACCCGATTTTTGAAAGCCTCGCAAACATGGACTGAATAGTGTGCGTAGTGGAAGTAATCACATTTTTTGACCTCTCCCCTTCGCATGGCACTCCTCGGCAAGCTCGTCAAATCGGCCATTCAACTTGGCCACCAATTTACGTTCAAAGAAAACCCCAATCCGGCCGAAACGCAGCGCGACGTGTTGCGCGACCTACTCGAAAAGGCGCAAGACACGGCCTTCGGCAAATACTACGACTTTGCGGGCATCTTGCGAAGCGATGACCCGGGGGCGCGCTTTGCCGCCACGGTGCCGTTGCACGACTACCACGCCCTCTACGACCGCTGGTGGCACCGCCAGCGCGACGGCGCCCCCGACATCACCTGGCCGGGCCGGACGCGCTACTTCGCCCGCAGTTCGGGCACCACGGGCGGGCCCAGCAAGTATATCCCCGTCACGCAGGACATGATTGACACCATCCGCCGCACGGGCATCCAGATGGTGCTTTCGCTGGGTCAGTACGAACTGCCCGAAGACCTTTTCGAGACCGAGATCCTGATGCTGGGCAGCTCGACCAACCTCGACGAGAACGGCCAGTTTGTGGAAGGCGAAATCAGCGGCATCAGCGCGGGCAACATCCCCGGCTGGTTCGAGGGCTATTACCGTCCCGGCCGCGAGATTTCTGACATCTCCGACTGGCACGCGCGCGTGGAGCGCATTGCCGAACAGGCCCCCGAGTGGAACATCGGGGCGTTGTCGGGCATTCCTTCCTGGATGCACCTGATGCTCGAGCGCATCGTCGAGCGGCACAAACTAAAAAACATCCACGAAATCTGGCCCAACCTCACGCTCTACGCCTCGGGCGGTATTGCCCTCGAGCCGTATCGGCGCAGCCTCGAAAAACTGATGGCCCGCCCGCTGATATACCTCGACACCTATCTGGCTTCTGAAGGATTTGTGGCCTACCAGGCCCGTCCCAACGACAAGATGGCCATGCAGTTGGCCTTCGAGTCGGGCATCTACTTTGAGTTTATTCCCTTCGACGAGCAGCATTTTCCGGAGGGACAAATGAGCCCGCAGGCCCAGACGCTTCACATCGGCCAAGTGCAAGAAGGCGTAGACTACGCCCTGCTGCTGAGCACCTGCGCGGGCACTTGGCGCTACCTGATCGGCGACACGGTGCGTTTCACGAACGTGAGCCGGGGCGAAATCGTCGTTACGGGCCGCACCAAGCACTTCCTGAGCATCACCGGCGAGCAGCTTTCGGTGGACAACATGACACAGGGCGTCGAACAACTGGCCGCTGCCCACAACGTGCACATCCCTGAGTTTACGGTGGCTGCCCTGCCCGACGGCGACCATTTTTTGCACCGTTGGTACCTGGGCGTGGAGGGCAACTTGCCTACCGATGGCCTCTCCGACCAACTCGACCAGTTGCTGCACGACCTCAACCATAACTACGGCGTGGCCCGCACCAAGGGCCTGCGGGCCGTCGAGGTCGAAGTCGTAAGCCCCGAACTTTTCTATCAGTGGCATACCGAGCGCCAAAAAGCGGGCGGCCAGACCAAAACTTCGCGGGTGATGAAGGCCGAGCAGTTCGAACAGTGGGAAGCCTTTGTTCGTCAGCATCAAGTTGACAAAGACCCGACGGCCTCCGTGGCCTGATCTATCTTTCTAACTATAATTTTATGAACGACCTCTTCGAAAGGGTGGTGGACAATTTTATCATCACCGATGGCGACACCATTCGCTCGTACGTGGCGCGGATGCGCCAGCAGCATTCCGACCTGAATACTGACCAATTGGCCCGGCGCATTGTACGCGACAAAGCCTGGCGCAGCGGCCTGGTAGGGGCCGCCACGGGCTTGGGGGGCCTCTTGGCCCTCCCCGTCACGCTGCCGGCCGACGTAGTGCTTTCCTGGCGCATCCAGATCGCCATGACCTACGCCATTGCCCACGCCTATGGCCACGACACCGATGCCGAGGCCCTCAAGGCGGCGGCCTATTCCATTCTGGCGGGCGAATCGGCCAAAGAATCCGTCAAGCGCGTGAGCGCTGCCATGGCCCAGCAAGCCGCGCTGCGCGCTTTGCGTGGCCAGGCCAAATCGGTGGTTTGGCAACAGGTGCGCCGCCGTTTGTTGCGCCGTACGGTGCTCCGCTCTACGCCGCGTCTGGTGCCGCGCCTGTTCAAGGCGGTGCCGCTGATGGGCGTGCCGATCGGGTTTGTGTTCAACTGGTGGCAGGCACGGGCCGTGGGCCGGGCGGCCATCCGGCACTACGGGCGGGTGCGTTCGCCCCAGATTGCCTGATCGCAAAAAAAGCGCGGTGTTCTCTTCTGGGGAAACACCGCGCTTTTCAGATTTCTCAGGAATATCTAATCAAAAAAGGCCGTCTGTACAGACGGCCTTTTTTGATTACTTCTTCTCCGAATCAGGGGCTTTTTCGGGTTTCTTTTTCCTGGTTTTGATGAACAACTCTTCTTTGCCTTCCTTATAGTCGGCTACCAGCACGTAGCCCGCCTGAATCTCACCTTTCAGAATCTCTTCGGCAATCGGGTCTTCGAGGTATTTCTGGATGGCCCGGTTGAGCGGGCGTGCGCCGTACTGCTGATCGTAGCCTTTCTCGGCGATGAAGTCTTTGGCCTTTTCGGTTAGCTCGATCGAGTAGCCCAGGCTTTCGATGCGCGCAAAGAGTTTCGAAAGCGAAATATCAATGATCTGGTGGATGTGCGCGCGCTCCAGCGAGTTGAAGATGATCACGTCGTCGAGTCGGTTGAGAAACTCGGGCGAGAAGGTTTTCTTCAGGGCGCTCTGGATCGTGCTTTTCATCATCTCGCCCATGCCTTCGTTGCGCGACTTGGTCGAGAAACCGATGCCGGCACCGAAGTCTTTGAGGTCACGCACCCCGATGTTGGAGGTCATGATGATGATCGTGTTGCGGAAGTCCACCCGGCGGCCCAGGCCGTCGGTGAGGATGCCGTCGTCGAGCACTTGCAGCAGGATGTTGAACACATCGGGGTGAGCTTTCTCGATTTCGTCGAGCAGCACGACCGAATAGGGCTTGCGCCGAATTTTTTCGGTCAACTGGCCCCCTTCTTCATAACCCACGTAGCCGGGAGGCGCTCCGACGAGGCGCGATACGGAGAATTTCTCCATGTACTCACTCATGTCAATGCGCACCAGGGCGTCTTCTTTGTCGAAGAGATAGGTAGCCAACACCTTGGCCAGTTCGGTCTTACCCACGCCCGTTGGGCCGAGGAAAACAAATGAACCAATGGGCTTTTTGGGGTCTTTGAGGCCCACGCGCGTGCGCTGGATAGCTTTGACCAGTTTGACGATGGCTTCTTCCTGACCAATCACTTTGCCCTTGAGGCTTTCGCCCATGCCCAGCAACTTGAGGCTTTCGTTCTGGGCGATGCGGCTGGCCGGAATGCCCGTCATCATGCCAATCACCTCGGCCACATTTTCTTCGTCCACACCATAGCGCTTGGTCTTGGTTTCTTCTTCCCAGCGCTTTTTGGCCACTTCCAGTTGCTCGATCAGGCGCTTCTCCTTATCGCGGAGCTGGGCGGCTTCTTCGTACTTCTGGCTCTTGACTACCCGGTTCTTCTCCTTCTTGATGTTCTCGATCTGTTCTTCGAGCACCAGGATGTCCTGCGGAACGTGGATATTATTGATGTGTACGCGGGCACCAGCTTCGTCGAGGACGTCAATGGCCTTGTCGGGCAAGAAGCGGTCGCTGATGTAGCGATCCGACAACTTGACGCAGGCTTCGATGGCCTCGTCGGTATAATTGACGTGGTGATGCGCCTCGTATTTGTCCTTGATGTTGTTGAGAATCTCGATGGTTTCTTCGGGCGAGGTGGCGTCAATCATCACAATCTGAAAGCGCCGGGCCAGCGCACCATCCTTCTCGATGTACTGACGATATTCGTCGAGCGTGGTGGCCCCAATGCATTGTATGTCGCCGCGGGCCAGTGCGGGCTTGAACATGTTGGAGGCGTCGAGCGAGCCCGAGGCCCCTCCGGCCCCCACGATGGTGTGGATCTCGTCAATGAACAAAATCACGTCGGGCGACTTTTCCAGCTCGTTCATGACGGCCTTCATGCGCTCTTCGAACTGCCCGCGATACTTGGTGCCCGCCACCAGCGAGGCCAGGTCGAGCGTTACGACGCGCTTATTGAACAGCACGCGCGACACTTTCTTCTGTACGATCCGCAGGGCCAGCCCTTCGGCGATGGCCGTTTTGCCCACCCCCGGCTCGCCAATCAGGATGGGGTTGTTTTTCTTGCGGCGGCTGAGCACCTGCGCCACGCGCTCGATCTCCTTCTCGCGCCCGATGATGGGGTCAAGTTTGTTGTCGTCGGCCAGTTTGGTCAGGTCGCGGCCAAAATTGTCGAGCACGGGCGTGCGTGATTTTTCGGCACCTTTGTCTTTGCCTGCCGAAGCACCCGAGCTGCCAAAGGGGCGCGAAGAATCGTCGTCGTCGTCCGTATCGGAAGGGCCGTTGGTGGGCTGCTGATTAGACTGGTATTCGAGGAGTTCTTTCACGACGTCGTAGCTTACGTTGTATTTCTCCAAAATTTGCGAAGCCAGGTTATCCTCATCGCGCAGGATCGAGAGCAGCAGGTGCTCGGTACCAATAATTTCGCTTTTGAAAGTTTTGGCTTCCAGATAAGTAATCTTCAGTACCTTCTCGGACTGGCGTGTTAGGGGAATGCTGGCCAGGTTTTTCACATTGTTGGTAGCCGTACTCTTGGTAGCACGCTCGATGGAAGCCCGCAGCTCGTCGAGCGACACGCCCAGTTTTTTGAGCAGCGCCACGGCCACCCCTTCACCTTCGCGGATCATGCCCAGCAACAGGTGTTCGGTACCAATGTATTCGTGACCCAACCGCAAGGCTTCCTCGCGGCTTAACGAGATCACTTCTTTGACTCTATTCGAGAACTTTGCTTCCATATTTGTGGGTGCCTGATGCGGTATAGCAGTTTTTAAATATATACAAAATGGACAATTGCCGCTATGATGATGCGAATTTTAACGCACTCCTGAGGGCAATTGTTTGTACGCGTCGCGGTCAGTATGGCCCATAGGCGACTTCGGCGCGTAGCTGGCGCGTAGGATTTCGCCAGCGCGTGGCCCTGTGCAAAATAGCAAGTCGAGCACGCTCAGGTCTGCTACAAAAGCCTCGCCAAACACCTGACGGTAGGGCACGGGACAAAACCAATCGGGCAATAGTGACTGATCGAGCGCGGCGCGCACATCCGACCAGCCAGGCAGTGAATATACAGGATCGTGCCAACGGATGGTTTCGGTCACTTGAACCGACACACCCAGCGCCCGCTGACAGAATGTCAGCATGGCCCAGTTCAGGTCGTACAAGAAGCGCCACGGCTTGTGCAGCAGCGGCCAAAGGTCGTCGGCGTAGAACTCAAAGTACGGCGATTTGCCGTAGGTGGTTTGCAAGGTACGCGCGTGGTGCCGCGCCCAGGGTTGGGTGGCATCTAGTTGCACCTCGCGCAGGGGCTGCGCGCGTCCTTTCCGCACGGGCACGGTCAGCAGCTCGACCTGGTGCGGCCCCCGCACGTAGCACCGGTTGCGCCGCGTTTGCTTGGGATAGTGCCCATGCACGTCGAGCACCCACGTGCTGGCCGTGGCCAGCGCAGCCCAGTAGGCTACGCCCGGTAAGTAGTGAAGCGGGGCCAGCCGCACGGGAGCCAGTTCTTCCAGAATTTGTTGTTCCTGCTTCATTACCTGCGGCATCATGAGCCATAATAAGGCCACTATTTTTTGATAAGTCAACCGGAAGCATCATTTCGTCGGCCAACCCTCCTAAGTTTGCTATCTTAGCCAAAAAACCGCCACGCATGTATTACGCTCGGCTCTGGTGTAAGCTATTTCTGTTACTAGTTGGGTGGGGATGGTCCGTAGGTTCGGTCGTTGCCCAGCCCGCCACTACCCTCTCGGCTACGCTCGACTACCAACGCCTCCGCTCCGACGACGGCAAGGCCCTCCTGCAACTCACGCTTACCTTTCCGGTGACAGCCCTGGCAACGTACGCAGACACCGCCTCGGCAAGGTGGTCTGCGCGGGTAGATGTGCAGTTGTCCCTGACGGATACGGCGGGCACCTACGCCTACGCAGACCACTTCGCCCTGCACTCGCCCGGGCTAGACAGTGCCACCCTGCGTGCCAGCCAGTTGCAGGAATTTCGCCAAGTGGCCCTGCGGCCCGGCCCGTACACGCTGAACTTGCGGGTGCGCGACCTCTTCGGCACCCCAGCCGATACGCTCAGCACCGCCTTCCCAATTGACCTGATGCTTCCGGAAGATTCCACTTTTTTTAGTGACTTGCGCTTTGATCACCTCCAGCCGATGGCCGACGGCACCTTTCGGCGGCAGCCCTACGCGGGCGAGTTTTTCCCCTCCGCCCAAGCACATTTGCTACCCTACCTCGAACTCTACGACAGCCACCTTGCCCTGGGCGACAGCACACCTTTGCTAGTGACGTTCAAGGTGCTCGACGCCCAACACCGCGTGCAAGATAAGATAGGGCGGATGCTGCGCCTCCGGGCAAGTCCCCTCATCCGGCTCAGTGCAGAACTCGACATCCGTGCCCTGCCCTCGGGCAATTATTTTTTGCTGGTAGAGGCCTTCGACCGCGATCGCCGCCGCCTGACCTACCAACGCAAATACTTTCAGCGTAGCAACCGTGCGGTGCAGCCCGAAATGGCCGACGCGCCTGGTGGGCTGCGCAATTCGTTTGTTGGTGCCCTGACCGATGCCGAACTTGAACACCTCGTGCCCGCCCTGCAGCCCCTGGCCCAGGAAAGTGAACGGAACAGCCTGAATTTGCTTATCGAAAACAACGATCCTGAGCAATACCGGGCCTACCTCTACGAATTCTGGACGCGCCGCAGCCCGACGCCCGAACAGCAGTTCAATGCCTTTCGGGAACGACTCGTGATCGCCGAAAGCCTCTACGCCACGCGCCGCCTGCGGGCCCACGAAACCGACCGCGGGCGGGTCTATTTGCAGCACGGCAAGCCCAACCGCATTGAAAACGAACGCACCTTCCAAGACCGCAGCGCCATGGCGCGCAGCCAGGTCATCCCCTTCGAAGTCTGGTATTATCCCTACCTGGAAGACCGCAACCAGCGCGACCGGGTGTTTGTGTTTGCCCAGGAAGAGCGGGCCAACGACAACTATCGCCTCATCCACTCCGACGCCATCGGCGAGTTTTCGAACGTGGACTGGAAGCGCAACGTGTACGACGGTGCCCAAAACCTGGACAGGCGCAACGCGCACCGCACCGACGACGCCCTCATTCGCGACCGCTAGCGCAGCCAGCGGCTGGCCAGCAGCCCCGCCGCCGCCAGGCTGGTGGCCATCATGGTGGCAACCCGCCCCACGGCGGCGTTGTCCTGTCGTGCGAGCGCGCCCCGCAAGGGTTTAATCAATGCCCCCCCGACGGCCACCGACAAGCCCACGGCCGCTATCAGGGCAGGGCGCCGCTCCAGCAGTGGCTGTAAGCCGAGCAGCACCCCTCCGATGCCCACGGGTATCAAGGCCGTTTTGGAAGGGTTTTCGGAACTCAGATAGCCCCAGGTACCCGTGGCCATGAGCGTAAGGCCGTTGGCCAGGTTAGCCCCTTGCGCAAGTTTTTCGTTCGTCATACGTACGTTGTTTTGGGTTGCTTTACGGACAAGCCGTCCGCCGGATACGTCAGTGTACGACCAGCCGCAAACGGCGTGCGGCATCGGCCGTCTGCAACTCGATCACGTACACCCCGGGTGCCCAGGTGCTGACGTCGAGCGGTAGGGTGTGCGCACCGCTGCCGAGTGTGTGCACCACCTCGGTGCCCACGCGCCGTCCGCGCAGGTCGTAGCCCCGCACGTGCAACGCCGTCGCCGTGGGCAGTACGCAGGCAATTTCGACCCAATTTCGGGCCGGATTAGGATAGAGCCGGGCCGACAGTTGGGTAGTCTGTTCCCGCAAGTCCGTCACCGGGCCTCTGAGGCGCAAAAGCCGCCCCGTGTTGCCCGTCAGCCGGACGACGTACACCTCCCCGGCCGTGTCCACGGCGAAACTGGGCAAAAAGCCCCCCGCATTGAGCAAAAATGTGTTGGTCGTGTCGGTAGGCGTCAGGTGCAAGGCCCAGATGCGGCCACTTACGTAGTCGCCGTAGATGTAGTGACCCGCCAACTGGGGCAGTTGGCTGCCCCGGTACACGTAACCGCCCGTGATGGAGCGGTCGCCCTGCGTGTGGCGGTACGTCCAAACGGGCAGTGCTGTGCCCGTTGGGTCACAACTGCTGCCGGACGGAAAGCACTCATCGCCTTCGAGGTTGTTCCAGCCGTAGTTGCCCCCGGCCGTTACGAGGTTGATTTCTTCCACCGCATTCTGCCCCACGTCGGCCGCCCAGAGTTGACCCGTAACGGAGTCGAAACTAAACTTCCAGACGTTGCGCAGGCCGTAGGCGTAGATTTCGGGCCGAAAGCCTGGGGTATTGACGAACGGATTGTCGGCGGGCACCCGGTAGGGTTGGGCCGTCGTGACGCTGTCCACGTCGAGGCGCAGCAGGTTGCCCAACAGCGTGTTGGTATTCTGCCCGTGGTTTTGCGGATCGCCCGCACTGCCGCCGTCGCCCAGCGAGGCGTAGAGGTAGCCATCGGGCCCAAAGGCCAGCTTGCCCGCGTTGTGGTTGCCGAAGGGCTGGTCAACGGTCAGTAGAATCTGTTCGCTGGCCGGATCGGCCTGGTCGGGGTCGTTGCCCGATACGCGGTAGCGGGCCACTACGGTCTGCAATTGGTTGCCTTGCTGGCGGGTGTAGTTGACAAAGAAGTATCCGTTTTGAGCATAGTCGGGGTGAAAGGCCAAGCCCAGCAGGCCGCGCTCGCCACCCGATACCAACCTGTTTTGTATATCCAAGAAAACCGTCGGGGTGGCGTCGGGCGCGATGGGCAGCACCTCGATGGTGCCGTTTTGCGAGACAACGAAAAAGCGGTCGGTGCCGTCGCTGGCCGTGACCACCTCTACAGGGCGCACGAACGTCAGATCAGCAAAAGCCGGTTCGAGCGTGTACTGAGCGCGGGCCGACGTGCTCACGTATACCAGCAGCATGATCACGGAAACAGTAAATCTGGACATGGCAATAGGGTTGGAAATTTGCAGTGGCGTAGAAAAACTAACGCATTAACTCTACCGACGGAAGTTCGGTTTTATTACCTCACCGGGAGGGTTTCTGTCCAATGCCCCGCCAGGGCGTAGCGCCGCACGCGCTCCAGCTCGGCCAGGTCGGGCGCGCGCACGTCGAGGGGCACCTTGATGAGCCGCTCGTCGCGCTGGCCAAAGGCGGCGGGCACGCGGCTGTCGAACAGCAGCGGCCACATCCGCACCGGGCAACTAAAAAGAATGCGCTCGGCGGCCTCGGCCGCACCCCAATCGTGCAGTTTTTGGTTGATCTCGGCAAAGAACTGTTCGGTCTGCGCCAGCCGGATGCGCGAGCCCGCCCGCGACTTGCCCTTGGTTTTCAGGTGCGTGAGTTGGGCCTTGCCGCGCTTTTTGCGCACCATGTACTTGCGGATCACCTTGTGGTGGATCAGGTCTTGGCCCTCGCCAAAACCCAGCGCCGCTTGTCCGGCCTGCATGAGCACCAGCAAGTGCGAGGGCACCTCGGCGGGCAGCCGGGCCGCGTAGGCGGGCAGCGACTCGCCCTCGGCCCGGCGCGGACAAGGCAAAGGCAGACGCAGCGCAAAGCCCGGCCCGCGCAACAAGTTGCGACGGTCATCGAACTCTACGTCGGGGCAATCGGCCCACTGCCGGAAGCGCGCCAGGGCCAAGGCGTAAGGCAGGCGGAGGCGCACCTCAGTCACGGCGGCGGCTAAATATGGCCCTCAGCACGAAGGTGAACGCTACGTAGCCCGCAGCAAACACGAGGCTTTCCATGAACAACTGGGCTGGCGCGGCCCGTGCGGTATAATTTCCGAAAATAAAATAGATGGCGGCCGCAATCAGAAAGCGGTACACCATCTGGCGCTGGGTGTCGGTCAACGGATTGAAAGTAAATGGTAACAAACAAGGGCATCCCACCGGACCCCGACTCGATTATACGCAAAAAAGGCTCCCCGTGTCCGGGGAGCCTTTTGCGCAATTATACGAAGTACTTACTGCTTGATGACGGGCTTGGTCACTACGCCGTCGGCGGTCTGCACTTGCAGCACGTAGCGACCAGCGGGCAACTGGCGCAGGTCGAGCTGCAACTCACCCCCACGCACTGTCGCCGCTACGGCGTGCGTACGGCCCACCATGTCCACGAGGCGAACTTGCGCCTCGGCCGGATTAACCACCTGCACGAACAGTTGGCTGGCCGTCGGTACGGGATAGACCGCTACGTGGGCCGCCGCTGCACCGCCGTTGCCGCTGCCACTCACCACCGTAAAGTTGATCACCTTGACCGGACCCGCCGTGCCCAGGGCGCTGTCTTGGGTGTAGGCCGTAGCTGTCAGCGTATAGTTGCCCGGTGCCAGGTTTCGGCCAAAATAGTTGCCTTCGATATCCAGGAAGAGCGCGTAGGGTGCAACCTGTTCTGTCCAGACGTTGGGGTCTTGCGGATTGGGCAGGTTCTGGCTGACCGGAAGCCCCAGGTTATTGAGCGTAACGGGCTGGCCGTTCAGGCTAAGCGTGAACTGCACGCTCTCAACCCGGTCGCAGGTAACGTCGGCGCGGACGTTGAGGCTTTGGGTGGGCAGACCGTCCAGGTCAACTTGATCGCCGTCGGCCAGGGGGCTAATGTCGCCGTTGCTGTCAGCATTGACGAGCGTGAAGCCCGTTATTTCCAGCGGACAGAGCGTACCGTTGCACTCGGCCAGGTTTTTGGTCGTGCCGCCGTGGGCTTTCACGTCCACCTGCTGGCCGTCCACCCGGATTACCATCGTATTGGCCGACTCCGTGCTGAAAAATAGTTCCGTCTTGGCCGGGATCTCGAAACTGCCCGAGCCCGCACCGCCTACTTGCTCCCAGGTGTAGGTCAGCGTTTGGGCCGCGTTGTTGCGGATGCGCCAGCGCTTGTCGGCGGGGTTGCCCGCTTCCAGGTAGGTGCCTACGGCCGTCAGACGACCGGGCATTTTGCTGTCGTCGGGGGCGGGCTGCGTGGCCACCTCATTGGTGCAGAACGGATCTACGGGCGCGGGGGGCAACTGCGCGCAGCTAATGCCGTCCACATCGAAGCCGTCGGCCGTGTGGCTGAAGCGCGCCGGGTCGGAGATGTCCACCAGGCGTACGAAGTTGATGCAGCTCAGGCCTGTCGAGCTGATGTCGAAAAGCGTTTCTTTCACGCTGGCCACGCCAACTGGCACGAAGTCAATACCGTTTTGCGATACCGATACCTCGGCCCGCTCGGGATAGCCCCGGGGCGTCACGTTGCCAAAGCTCGTCTCTACAATCTTTAGGTCGTCGCCGGGCTGGTCCACGATGGGGCTGCTCAGGCGCAGGATGGCCTCTCCCCCAAAACCCAGCGAGAAAAAGTTGAACGTGTCGTTGTTTTCCGGCTCGCCCAGCATTTGGGCACGGTTACTCCGGTTGGCCGATACGTCCGATCCGTTCTTGCGCTTGCCCTGACGGACGAAGATCACCTCGCTGGCCGTGGCGCATTCCTGCACGATGTCACAGGTGACCGGGCCAGTGGTGCAGAAGCTGGCCTCCGACCAGTCGGAAAACTGCGTGTTGGCAAAGATGGTGCGCACCTGCCAGGTGTAGCACGTATTGGCCAACAGGCGATCTACTTTCACCGAGGTGGGCGAGAGCACATTGGCCGCATTGTTGGGGTCGTTGGTCCGGGTTTGCCGCCAGTTGGTGGTACCCGTGCGCTGAATGCGGTATTCGTAGGCCACGGCGCAGTCCACAGCTTGCCAGTTGAGCACGGCCGCCACGTCGGCAACGGGACCCGCCATTAGGCCCGTGGGCATCACGCGCGTGCCCGCTGAACGGAAGGTGGTGCGGTTCCAGGCGCTGCTGAGTCCGCCGCTAAATCTGGTGCGCACCTCGAAGTTGTAGTCCGTATCGGGGGCCAGCAGCGAACCGCGGATGATGGTGATGGTGCTGTCGGTTTGCACGATCTGGTCATTGGCCGAGTTGTTGACGTTGGACTGCTGCCAGTTGCTGGCACCCGCCACCTGAATGCGGTAGTCGTAGTTAGTCGCCCCGGGCACTTTGCCGAAGGTGAAGGTGTGCAGGTTGCAGTTGTCCTGCGTGCCAACGGTCAGGCCATCAATTTCGCCGCTGAGGGTATTGAAGTACGTTCCACCGCCGAAGTCGCCCGCCTGGTCGTCGCACAGGATCGTCACGTTGTACATGTATTCTTCACCGGGGTAGAGGAGGGTCACGTCCAGAAAACTCTCCGTAGTGGTGAAGAAGCGCGTGTCGGCTGCCGTGCTATTGTTGCTCGAAAGCTTGGTCAGCCGGATGCGGAAGGCCGTCTCGTTGGGCAGCAGGGTTTCGTTCCAGGTCAGGCGGGCCATTGTGGGGGTGATATTCTCCGTGGGGCCGGGCCGATAGGCACCGCCGCCAGGGGCAAAGGGATAGTTGGGGTTGCCCACCTCGCCGTAGAGCTGGGTGCGGCAGACGCTGTCGCAGTTCACTTCGTTACCGTCTTTCGCATCCAGAAAAGGGCAGAAATCTACGTTGGGCCGCGAAAGCACCGGATCGCCGCTACCGAACCAACGCCCCGAAGGACCATCGGCTGCGCCCCAGAAGTTGCGCCGGGCGTTCACCTGGCCGGGGCCTTCGTAGAACACGCCAGCGTTTGTGTTGCCTACAAACGCGTTCAAAAAGATGGCAATGTCCTTGCCTTCCGCATCGCCCAACACACTCACACCATTAAACGAGTTTTCGATATGATTTTTGTTGATGCGCACGCGTCCTGCCAGGGCTTGGGCATCGAACAGCACAATCCCCCCTTTGCCCATTGTCGCGCTCATATTAGCATTCGTAATGTTGTTGTCGCTGAGCTGCACCCGATCCGACGCCCCGGCAATCTGAATGCCCTCCTGAGGTATATTCGTCACGATATTGCGACCAATGCCGACATTGTTCCCATTATAGCCCGGCAGGCCCTTTACGTTATTGAGGATCATACCCGCAAATTGAGTGTTGCGAATCCGATTTTCGCGCACTCTCAGCCCCTCTACTTTGACCAAAAACAGTCCGCTGGCATTGGGTGTGGTCAGGTCAAAGATGGCGTTCGACTCAATGTTCAGCCGCCGCGCCACGTCGTCCGACGAAGCCTTGATGGCAGCTCCTCCGCCCGTAAAATGGTTTCGCCGTATTGCGATATTGTCGTTGATGCCCTCAATTCCGTTGGGCTGCCCAATGTGGATGTTGTCGCCCTCGATACCACTAAAAAACAGCCGGGTGATCGTGACGTCGCTCACGTTGTCGTTGATCATGATGCCCTTGCCCGTCAGCACGGCCAGGTTGGCGCCCGGGCTGGTCAGGTTGATGTCGAAAGTACCGCCTGGGCCTTGCAAGGTCAGGGCCTTGTCAATCACCAGGGTACTACTGAGGTTGTAGGTGCCCGCGCTGATACGCACCCGATCGCCGGGGTCGGCCGCGTTGATGGCGGCCTGGATGGTGGGAAAGTCGGCCGGCACATTGCGGTCAGTTTGTGCGAAGGCCACCCCGCTCGCCAGCATAGCGCCAGCCAGCACCCCACAGAGGGAGGGTAATTGCTTGAACATGATGTAAGATTTTGGAAAATTGAGAAAAGTTGTTTTGAACTAAAAAGCTCAACGCTTTCGGATGAGCATTCAATTTTACAGATATTTCTCTGTTTATAAATATTAAATATTTGTTAATCGTCAATTTTATTGAATTATCCTCAGTTTAATCGTTTATTCGGCTGCACGACTTCGCAACAATTTTTATGTAATTTCTACTTCAGTAACACTGCTTTTACTTTCAATACTATAAAACATTATTTATATGAATATGGATATTTGTTTTCATGCGATGCCTGTCAGCAATAATTTTTCGAAAAACACTGATTTATGGGTACTTAGCTGAAAAATCTGCACCATTGACGGCTGCTCGTCGGATACCGTCTTTTTTTCTCTAAAAATCGGCTTAAACCTTGGGGTTCAGCGCAATCCCGTGGCTAGTACCGCACGGCGCAGTCTTCATACGATACCAAAAAAGTTATCCACAGGCTTGCGGCTATTGCCTATGCGCTTCGAAGCCTTCGTCGGGCGGCAAGCCAGATTGCAAGGCGGCAGCCACCGCCAACTGGTCGCAGCGTTCGTTTTCGGGATGGCCAGCGTGGCCCTTCACCCACCGAAAACGCACTTGGTGCTGGCGGTGCAACTGGGCGTAGCGCCGCCACAGGTCCTGGTTTTTCTTGCCCTTGAAATCTATGCGCAGCCAGTTCCAGAGCCAGCCCTTCTCGACGGCATCCACCACGTACTTCGAGTCCGAAAAAATGGTCACCGCCGACTGCGGGATGCGCAGGGCCTCTAGCCCCCGAATGACGGCCAGCAGCTCCATCCGGTTGTTGGTGGTCAGGCGATAGCCCGCCGAAAGCTCTTTGCGCAGCGTTCCGGACTTGAGCACCACGCCGTAGCCACCCGGCCCGGGGTTGCCCCGCGCGGCTCCATCCGTAAAAATCTCGATCACGGCAGCGAAAAGTTGGTTTTAAATAGTTTGATGGCGATGGCCAGCAGCACAATGCCGAACACCTTTTGCAGGACGCTCGTGCCGCCCGGGCCGATCTTGCGCTCGATCCAGCCGGCCGACTTGAGCACGACGTAGATGAGTGCCAAATTGATGATGATCCCCACCAGTATGTTGGGCACGGCGTATTCGGCCCGTAGCGAGATGATGGTCGTCATGGTGCCGGCCCCGGCAATGAGCGGGAAGGCCAGCGGCACAATGGAGGTGGTCTTCATTTCGGGGTCAGTCTTGAAAATCCGAATGCCGAGGATCATCTCCAGTCCGAGCAGAAAGATCACGATGGCCCCGGCGACGGCAAACGAGGCCACGTCCACCCCGAACAGGCGCAAGATGGACTTGCCCAAGTAGAGGAACCCGATCATGATCACGCCCGCCACGATGGTGGCCTTGCCCGACTCGATGTGCCCACCCGCCCGGCGGCGCAAGTCAATGATGATGGGAATGGCCCCCACAATGTCAATGACCGAAAAGAGGATCAGCGAAACGGAAAGGATTTCTTTCCAGGAGAAAATAGCCAAGAGGACGAACGTTTGGGTACAAATTTTTGAATGATAAACAGATCACCCCTGCCAGGCAGCCGGGTCGGCGCGCCACGCTTGCAGCGACGCCCACTGGGCGTCGGTGAGCAAGGCCCGCTGCCGGGCCACGGCCAGCAGGGTTTCGTAGTCGCTGAGCGTGGCCACGGGCACACCTTCGGCGGCAAAGCGCTCGGCGGCCTGGGCAAAGCCGTAGGTGAAGATGGCCACCAGCCCCTCTACGTGCAGGCCACCCGCCCGCAGGGCGGCCACGGCCTGCGCCGAGCTGCCCCCCGTCGAGACCAGGTCTTCGACTACCACCACGCGCTGGCCCGTCACCACCCGACCTTCCAGCAGGTTTTCCATGCCGTGGCCCTTGGCCTGGCTGCGCACATACAGAAATGGCAGCCCAAGCCGATCGGCCACCAGCACGCCCTGCGGGATGCCCGCCGTGGCCACGCCCGCAATGGCTTCGGCGGCCGGAAATTGCCGTTGCACCAGGGCCACCAGTCCATCGCGGATTTCGGTACGCAACGCCGGAAAAGACAACGTGAGTCGGTTGTCGCAGTAGATCGGCGACAGCCAGCCCGAACTCCAGCGGAAAGGGTTTTCGGGGCGCAGGCGTACGGCCCCGATGTCGAGCAGGCAGGCGGCTAAGTGAGTACTCAGATCAATATCTGGCATTTTCCAAAGAGGAGATAAGATGAATGGCGGCAAATGCGCCTGCCGTTTTTAGGCCGGGCAATGTGGCGGAAACTCTCTACTTTTGCCCCCGCACGCGGCAAGCGCGGCAAATATCCGCAAACCTCCTTACAAATACGCAGATGGCTACTCACCGTACCTTTTCCATGATCAAACCCGATGCCTACCAGGGCGGTCACAGCGGGGCTATCCTCCAGATGATCGAGAAAGCGGGCTTCCGCCTGGTGGCCCTCAAGCTGACGCACCTGACGGCCGACACGGCGGGCAAGTTCTACGAAGTGCACCGCGAGCGGCCCTTCTACGCCGACCTGGTCAAGTACATGTCGTCGGGCCCGATCATCGCCCTGATCCTGGAAAAAGAAAATGCCGTGGCCGACTTTCGCAAGCTGATCGGGGCCACCAACCCGGCCCAGGCCGAAGAAGGCACCATCCGGAAACTCTACGCCAAGTCCATCGAAGCCAACGCCGTGCACGGCTCCGACTCCGACGAGAACGCCGCCCTCGAGGGCCAGTTCTTCTTCGCCACCACCGAGCAGTTCTAGCGTGCCCCGCGTGCTCTACCTCCACGGCTACCGCAGCCAGCCTTTGTTGGTCAAGACCGACGTGCTGGCCCGGCACCTGGGCGAGGTGGTGGCGCCCGCCCTCGACTATGACCAGGGCGTAGATTTTGCCGAAATGGAAAGGCTGGCCCAGCAGGCCGACGTGCTGGTGGGTTCGTCGCTCGGCGGGCTGTTGGCCTTTCACCTTTCCGAGCGGCTGGGGCGGGCTGCTTTGCTGTTCAACCCGGCCCTGCACCCGGCCATCAGCGGTCGCTACGGCCAGCAAGTGGCCCGCACCGTACAGCCCCGCCCCGCCTACCGCCGGGTGGTGCTGGGCCGGCACGACGAGCAAGTGCCCAACGAGACGACTTTTGAGTATTTGAACGCACGCCCCGACGCCGACGGCCACTTGGAGAGTGCGGCCAGCAGGCTGGTTTTCGTGCAGCGCGACGACCTGGCTCACCAAATTCCGCTGGCCATTTTCGAGGAGGAAGTCCGGGCCTTTGCGGCGGCTTATGAGGGCTGATCGGCCCGATTGGGGCGCGGGGTAATGGGTCGAAAGAAGACGCGTCGGATCCAGCGGGGGAGGATCAGGGCGCCGATGAGCAGGTAGGGATAGTACGTAAACATCCGCCAGAAAATGGCTACCACCGTGCTAAGCGTTCCCAGAAAACGGTCGAAGAAAGCCCCAAACACCACCTCGGCCAGTCCGGCCGCTCCCGGTGTGATCGAGATGAGCATGATCACCCACATCACTACTTGCCGGAAGAAGATCAGCACGTGGTCGGTCCACGAAACGGTGGTGAAAGCCCCCACCAGGGCGTTTAGCATCAGGTAGCGGGCCGACCACACGAAGATCGTCGCCAGGACGGCCATCAGCCAATAGGCTGCCGCTTTGCCGCGCAACTCGCGCGAAGCGAGCATGATTTCATTGCCCTGGTCGTAGGCTGCCCGCCGCCAGCGACGCAACCACCGCCACGAGGTCACCTTGAGCAACAACCACTTAATCACGCGTGGGCGGGCAAACAGCCCGAAAGCCATCACGAAAGTGTAGGTCGCGATCAGGCCGTAGCTAACAAAGAACAGGTAGCGAAAACTCTGGTTGATGCCAAACTGGAACTGCGGAAAAATCTCGGTGGGGTACGTCAGCAGGGCAACGGCGGCAGCTACCAGAAAAAAGCCATTGTCCAGAATGGCCGTTAGCAGGGCATAGGCCAGCGCTTTGCCAAACGTAAGGCCTTCTTTCATGAGGATAAACACAGCCACGGCCGTGCCCCCCACGGCCGAAGGGGTAGTGGCCGACGCAAATTCCCACAAGAAAATTACGTACACACAACTGGTCCAGGACAATTCACGCCCCGTCAGAAAGCGGATGCGTACGATGTAGGCCGCATCGCGAACCACCAGCACCAACACTGACAGCCACACGCCGCCCAGATCGGCATTGCGCAGCATGGCCAGATCGGCCAGGGTATATTGCGTCGAGAAAAGGTAGGCCGTTACGCCCAGCCCAATCAGGATCGGCAGCAACGTCCGCGACGGACGCAGACTCTTCAAGGCCCGGGTGGCTTCGGTACTGAGGGGCGGAGAGTGGCGGGCCATACGGTCAGGAAGTAGGCACTAGCAAAGGCAGCGGGTCGGCCGTTTCGATCCAGAAATTGTTGAAGCCGTCGCCCAATTCGAGGCGGATACGCTGGAGCTGTAGCAACTCTAGGATAGCCAGAAACACAAAGACTGCCCACATGCGATCCGGGTTTTCGGCGATAATTTCCGAAAAAGCGCAGCGTTGGCCATGCTTTAGCCTACCGAGAATAGCCTCCTTTTGTTGCGCCACCGTGAAAGGATATTGTTCCACCGCATGTACGGGCGCTTGCTGCGCTTGGGCGTGGCGATGTAGCACTTTTTCGAACACGCGCAGTAGCTTGTACATATCCAGCGATTGCAGCTCGGCCTCGGCGCCCTGCTGCTCGGCCCGCCGTTGCCACTCGCGCAGGGCATTGCCGCGCGGGGCGCGGTTGGCCCGTTGGGCTTCGAGGGCGGCCAGTTGAGCTGCCACCGACTTATACTTTTTGTATTCGAGCAGGTGCTGCACCAACTCGGCACGCGGGTCCAAGGCTATGCCCTCGGCATCGAGCTCGGGGCGCGGCAGCAACATTTTGGCCTTGATGCGCATCAGCGACGTCGCTACCAGAATAAACTCGCTGGCCATTTCGAGGTTGAACTGCTCAAGTTGGTGTACGTAAGTCAGAAACTCGCTGGCAATGCGGGCAATTGGGATGTCGTGAATGTTGAGTTCGTCACGCTCGATAAAAAAAAGCAACAAGTCGAAAGGCCCCTCAAAGAGTGGCAAACGAACTTCAAATCGCATACGCAGGGCTGTTTAAATGCCTCCAAAGTAGCATTCCCTTTGCAAATGCGCGTCATTTTGTTGCTATTTGATCCGTTCGCCGCTGCCCGACGTTCGTATATCGCCTCGGTGGCTTTACCTTGCAAGTCTGCAACCGCCCACAACTTAGAAAAAGGAGGATTGGCCTCCGATTAGTGCTTTAATTAACAAATTCTGACAGCACGTGTTAGGTAGTCAGCGTTTTTTCGCTCTTTGAAAAAACCTCGTTTTGTAGCTGTCACTTCCGCTAAACTATGCTTATTCAACCTGGTCCGCTTCTGGCCACGATCGAGACACCTGCCGATCTACGCCGACTCGACAAATCGCAACTGGTGGCCGTCAGCCGCGAGTTGCGCCAATTTATTATTGACAATGTGTCGGTATATGGCGGTCACTTCGGGGCCAGTCTGGGCGTGGTAGAGCTGACAGTGGCTTTGCATTACGTCCTCAATACCCCTGACGACCAACTCGTCTGGGACGTGGGACACCAGGCCTACGGGCACAAAATTCTGACCGGGCGGCGCGATAGCTTTCGTACCAATCGTCTGTACGGTGGCATCTCGGGTTTTCCCAAGCGTGCCGAAAGCGAATACGACGCCTTTGGCGTGGGCCACTCTTCGACGTCCATTTCGGCAGCGTTGGGCATGGCCGTGGCCGCCCGGACGCAGGGCAACACCACGCGTCAGCACGTGGCCGTTATTGGCGACGGCGCCATGACGGGCGGCATCGCCTTCGAGGGCATGAACCACGCCGGCGTGGAAGACACCAACCTGCTGATTATCCTCAATGACAATTGCATGTCCATTGACCCCAACGTCGGTGCCCTTAAAGACTATCTGACCGACATCACCACCTCGCACACCTACAACCGCCTGCGCGACGATGTTTGGAAGTTGCTGGGTAAATTGAGTCACTTCGGGCGCAGCGCCCAGGAGGTGGCTTCCAAAGTAGAAAACCTCCTGAAGGCCACTTTGCTCAAACAGAGCAATCTTTTTGAGTCGCTCAACCTACGCTACTTCGGCCCGGTGGACGGCCACGACGTAGATCACCTGGTCAATGTGCTCAACGACCTGCGCGACATTCCGGGGCCGAAAATTTTGCACTGCGTCACGATGAAGGGCAAAGGATTTGCCTTGGCCGAAAAAGACCAGACCAAGTGGCACGCTCCGGGCGTTTTCGACAAAATTACGGGCGTGGTGCACAAGAAAGTGTACGATGCCCCCCAGCCTCCCAAATTTCAGGATGTGTTCGGGCACACGCTGGTCGAGCTGGCCGAGCAAAACCCGAAAGTGATGGGCGTCACGCCGGCTATGCCTTCGGGCTGTTCGCTCAACATCATGATGAAGCAAATGCCCACCCGCGCCTTCGATGTGGGCATCGCCGAACAACATGCCGTTACGTTTTCGGCGGGCCTGGCTACGCAGGGCATGGTGCCTTTCTGCAATATCTACTCCACTTTCATGCAGCGGGCCTATGACCAGGTGATTCACGACGTCTGTATTCAGGACTTGCCCGTGGTGTTTTGCCTCGACCGGGGCGGGTTGGTGGGGGCCGACGGTCCCACGCACCATGGCGCCTACGACATCGCTTACCTGCGCTGCGTACCCAATTTGGTGGTGTCTTCTCCCCTCAATGAGCAAGAGTTGCGAAACCTCATGTACACTGCGGCCGAACACGGCCACCCTTTTGCCATTCGCTACCCGCGCGGCGAGGGCGTCATGCCCCAGTGGCGCACCCCCCTCGAAAAGCTGGAAGTGGGCCGCGGCCAGCAATTGGCCGACGGCGAAGAAGTGGCCATCCTGACCTTAGGACCTATCGGCAACCTGGCCGTGGCCGCCCGGCAACTGTTGGCCGCCGAAGAAATTTTTCCGGCGCACTATGACCTGCGCTACGCCAAACCCCTCGATGAAGCCTTGCTGCACGAGGTATTTACGCGCTTCCGGCGCGTGGTCACCGTCGAAGATGGTTGCCTGATGGGCGGGGTGGGCAGTGCCGTGCTGGAGTTTATGGCCGACCATCAATATTCGGCCACCGTACGCCGCCTGGGCATTCCCGACCGAGTGGTGGAACACGGCACCCAAGCCGAGCTGTACCGCGAATGCGGCTACGACGCCCAGGCTATCGCCACTGCCGTGCGCGAATTGCGAACCGCCGATCGGCCCGCGTCGGCGTTGGTTCGCTAGACAAACATTTTCTAATAAAAAGTTCGCCTAAATCTTAAGTTTTGGGCGAACTTTTTTGTTGCTTTAGTATCAAGCTTCAGAGAATAAAATTTACTTATTCTTCATAATAATAATCCGCTGCAATTGTAAGTCTGGTCTAGTTTTAGCTATTTTTGTCGTTGGCCAAAAACTTATTTTGTCCCAAAACGGGAAAGTCCATTCTGTAATGCACGTTTGTGCTTCGTTTCTTACGCCGTCTTTCAGTTCTAGTCACAAATTTTTTACTTTGACAAACTGATTTCTGTTTTTTCTAGTAGCTCTCTCACTGCAAAACTGCGCAATATGTAAAAAACCTTTACGTTACTTTAAATGTGATTGGAAATGAAAAAATTGGATATCTGCGATGCACAGCTCGTCAAAGAATACCAAAAGGGCAGCGAATCTGCATTCGAAGAGTTGGTGCACCGACACAAGTCCAAAGTGTTTACAACCATCTATTTGATCGTAAAGGATCGTTACATTGCCGAAGACCTACTGCAGGAAACGTTTATCAAGGCTATTGATACGATTCGCAGCGGTCGGTACAACGAAGAGGGCAAGTTTCTGCCGTGGCTGGTTCGGGTGGCGCACAATTTGGCCGTGGACCACTTCCGGCGCGAGAAACGCTACCCCCAAATATTGCTCGAGGATGGTAATAATGTGCTGAACACAATAGAATTTGCCGAAGAGTCGTTCGAGTCTGTACAGATCAAAAACGAAACCTACGAGCACCTACGCCGTCTTATACAGACCTTGCCCGAAGCACAACGCGAGGTGCTCATCATGCGGCACTACGCCAAAATGAGCTTTCAGGAAATTGCCGATGCCACGGGTGTGAGCATCAACACCGCGCTGGGGAGAATGCGCTACGCGCTCATTAATCTCCAGAAAAAGATGCGTAAGATCAATGCAGCCTATGACAAAAATATTTACCCCCGATGATGTAGTCCGATTCGTGTACGAAGAAACCGATCCGGACGAAGGTGTTGAGATAGCCACTGCCCTGGCCAATGATGCTCACCTCTACGGATTCTACCGCGAGGCCCTGGCCCTTCGTGGCCAGCTAGACAAGGTCATCTGTACGCCCCCCGACCGCGCCGTACAGGCAATCTTGGCCTATGCCCATCGCGGACGCCTCCAAACCATCGAATGATGTGCGCCCTATCTGTTGCCTGATCCACCCCAGTGGCTAATCAGGTTTTTTTATGACCCGTCCAGAACGCTATCGGTTTTTGCTGGCGCACTTCCGTATGCACCAACCCACGCCCCAAACAGAACTGCATTATCAGAATGCCTACCAGTTGCTGGTGGCTGTCGTCCTGAGTGCCCAGTGTACGGACAAGCGCGTCAACCTAGTGACGCCCGCCCTCTTCCAGTGCTTTCCTACGCCGCAAGTCCTGGCCACGGCCACCCCCGACGAAGTGTTTGCCCTCATCCGTAGCGTGTCGTATCCCAACAACAAGACCAAGCACCTCATCGGCATGGCCCAGATGCTGGTTCGTGATTTTGATGGGCAAATACCCGACAACGTCGAGCAACTGCAGAAGCTACCCGGCGTAGGCCGCAAAACCGCCCACGTAGTGGCTTCGGTGGTGTTCGACCAGCCCACCATGGCCGTGGACACACACGTATTTCGTGTGTCGAAGCGCCTGGGGTTGGTTAATCAGAATGCCAGCACCCCCCTGGAGGTCGAGAAACAACTCATGCGGCATTTGCCCAAGTCAGACGTGGCCCGTGCCCACCACTGGCTGATCTTGCACGGTCGGTACGTATGCACCGCCCGGCGACCGCAGTGCAGCATTTGTCCGCTGCAAGCAGCTTGCCGGGCCTTCGAGAAGCAACTGTTCGCCGTGGCGTGAAGGTCGTTTTGCTGCACCAGCATTTCCGAACGCCCGAAATGGGCGGAGGCATCCGCACCTACCACTTTGCCCGCACATTGGCTGACCGGGGCGTGAGCGTAGAGGTTATCACGGCCCACAATAGCCCCAAGGCGCGCCGGGTGGCCCGCGATGGCTTCACCATTCACTACCTCCCCGTTTTCTACGCCAATCGTTTGTCTTTCTTTGCCCGGCTGCGGACTTTTGCCCGGTTTGGGTGGCTGGCCTTTTGGCAGCTCTGGCAAATACCCGATGTTCGGTTGGTCTATGCCGTCACTACGCCCCTGAGCGTACCGCTGCTGGCCTGGTGGCACTACCGCGTTCGGGGCGTGCCCTACGGCGTCGAGATCGGCGATTTGTGGCCCGAAGTGCCCATCCGGATGGGCTACTTCCGTGTGCGAGCCGTGCAGCAACTGCTCTACGCCCTCGAAAAGCGCGTGTACCGCGACGCCCAGTTGCTGGTGCCCTACTCAATCGGGATGGAGCCATACGTAGCGCGGGTGGCCCCCAACGTACCCCGGCGGGTGATCCCCAACCTGGCCGACTGCGAGTTTTTTCGGCCCGAACCAAAAGACCCTGCGATGGCCAGCTCGTTGGGCCTGGCAGGAAAGTTTGTAGTGGGCTATTTCGGCACTGCCGGTCGGGCCAATCACCTCGCTTATCTGTTGGCCGTGGCCCGGGCTTGCCAACAAATGGTGGGCACGCGAATTTCGTTTTTGCTGGCCGTAGAAGGTGCCGAGCGGGCGCAACTGGCACAGTGGGCCGCACCACTGGCCAACGTGCAGTTCGTTCCTTATACCAACAAAGCGGGCGTGCGTCGGCTGCTGAACGTCACCGACGCGTGCTACATTTCTTTTCTGGACGTGCCCGCCCTGGCTACGGGTAGCCCCAACAAGTACTTCGATGCCCTGGCAGCGGGCAAGCTGTGCATTGTCAATACAGGCGGATGGATGCGGGCCGAAGTCGAAGCCGTGCGGTGTGGCTTCTACGCCGATCCGCACGCGCCCGCCGACTTTCTGCCTCGGCTGTGGCCCTACGTGGTGCAGCCTGATCGGCTGGGGGCAGCCCAGCAGCGCGCCCGTCAGTTGGCCCAAACCCGCTACGAAGCCCGACAACTGTGCCAGACGTGGGCCGACTTTGTGCTGGCGCACGCCTAGGCCGGGCGAGGCTTGTAGCGGGCTTGCTCGAATATGTGCTGGGCATTGGTCTCGTTGAGGAGGGCGGGCAGGTCGGCACCAGTTTTTTCGACGTAGCGGCGAAGGATTTCCCAGCCTACCCAGCGGCCAATCCGGCCCGGACAACGCGGGCCGATTTCGGCGACGTTCGGGCGTTCGCCTACGTAACGGCTGATTTCAAAATGGCTCGTTTCGAACAGCAATTGCTGGCTGACCAGGTGCGACCAGATGCGCGCCTCGTGGGCCCGCACGTCGGCCAGCTCCTCGCTGCTGTAGCCAATGATGAGCGAGTCGGGCGTGCAGGGCATTACCTGACGCGTGAAATAATAGGCTTTGCCGTAGTAGAGCATCTCGGCCAGCAGCGTATTGCTGGCCTCGTCAGCCGCGATGAAGCGATCCGAAAGCAAGGTGATGATAGAGGGCACCAGGTAGTGGCGGTCCATTCGCTTCTGGATGTAGATCGGGACATTGTTGGGCTGATAGCGCCCGGCCTCGCCCAGAAAATACTCCAGCCCGATTACGATCAGGCTGTCGCTCATGAATACGTCTGATCCAAACCCCGACACCACGGTGTAGATGGCCGGCGGCTGAAAGTCCGGGTAGTAATAGCGGATGTGCCGAAAAGCGGTGGCGAACTGCGTCTCGATGTCCGTCAGGTCGGCGTAATAGGCTTGGGTGTCTTGATAGAGGGTGTCGAGGCGTTCGTCGTGGGCCAGGGCATAGAGGCTTTCGACGAGCAACGAATCGTCTGGGCCGTAGCGGCGACCCAAAAACTGCTTTGCAAAAAGCGCGTGCTGGTCGAGCAACGCCCCAATTTCCTCCTTGCTTGGCGCCTCAAACAAGAGTTGTTCGAAGCGCGTAACAGAAACATCCATTTCGATGTGCGATACGTCGGGCGACTCGATGCAGGCCGATGGTTTTTGACAACTCCACAACCATGCGCCGAGCAGCGCGTACATCCAACACCTTGTTGCGTACTTATTCATCCTTTACTTAATCCTAATGAAGAAAAGTGTAATCTTGCTATCGTTTGCCCTGGCCATGAGCCTGCCTGCTTTCAGCCAGACCAAATTGGGCTTGCGCCTTTCGCCGGGCTTGTCTTTTTCGCGCTCGGAGGCAGCCAACGCCGGCAATGTCGAAAACTCCAACGCGGCCTTGCGTTTTACCTTCGGTCCCATTGCCGACATTTTTTTTCGCGAAAACTACGCCTTCAGCACGGGGCTGTGGTTCTCGACGCGGCGAGTGGGCTTTCGGGCTGCTTCGGTCACCAATAACCAAACCGATGCTCCCAGCGGCGACTATTACATCAACACGCAATATTTGCAATTGCCCGTTTCGATCAAGCTTTTTACCAACGAAGTATCGCCCGATTTGCGTATTTTTTTCCAATTGGGAGGTACCGTTGACATCAAGATTCAGGAAAATCCGGACTTCTCCACTTCCAACGACAACGCCCTGCTGCTGCCCTTCGACGTGGGCGCCTTGGTGGGCTCTGGCTTCGAGTTGGTGATGGGCCCCAACACGATTTTGCTCGGCGGACTGAGCTATAACCGGGGCTTGCTCAACGTCATGCGGCGCCGGGCCAACAACAACATCACTGTCAACCAGGCGTCTATCGAACAGATTGGCCGCCTCAACTCCCGGCAGGACTTTGTGTCGGTGGACATAGGCATTAAGTTCTAAAAAAAGCCCTCCTTTGCGGAGGGCTTTTTGCTATGCGTTCAGTTCGATCTGTTCGCCCCGGCGGTTGGTAAAGCGATATTCGGGCAAAGGCAGGGCCGTGTCGCCCACCAGCCGCACCCACACTTTGTATTGCCAAAACCAACGAAAACGCCGCGAAAAGAGGCCTTTGCTGAAATAGGCTTCCAAATAGGGATGCAACACCAACGTCACGCTGCGTTCGTTTTGTTTGGTCAGGATAAACTCCAGGTGTTGCTCGATCTGGTCGGCAATCAGGATGCTGGCCGCAATCTTGCCCGTACCGCCGCAGGTAGGGCAGTTTTCCACCGTTTTGATGTTCATCTCGGGGCGCACGCGCTGGCGCGTGATCTGCAGCAGGCCAAACTTGGACAAAGGCAGTACCGTCGAGCGCGAGCGGTCGGCCTTCATTTCGGTTTTCATGGCCTGGTAGATCAGCTTGCGGTTTTCGGCTTTGCGTTGGTCAATAAAGTCCACCACAATGATGCCCCCCATGTCGCGTAGGCGCAGTTGGCGGGCGATTTCTGCGGCCGCCTCCAGGTTTACTTTCAGGGCGGTATCTTCCTGACTGTTGGCCGTGGCTTTGTTGCCACTGTTGCCACTGTTGACGTCAATGACGTGCAACGCTTCGGTGTGTTCGATGACCAAGTAGCCGCCACTAGGCAGGCTGACGGTCTTACCGAAGAGAGATTTGAGTTGCTTCTCGATGCCATTGGCTTCGAATAACTTTGCCTTATTGCCGTTGTGGAGCCGGAGTATGCTCTCTTTGTCGGGGGCAATGGAACGGATGTAGAGCCGGATTTTCTCGTACATGTCCCGGTTGTCCACCGTGATGCTGTCGAAAGATTCGTTGAGCAGATCCCGCAAAATGGTAGAAGCCCGGCCCACTTCGCCTACGATCAGATCGCGGGGCTTGGCCGTGGCCAGCTTGGCCATGCCAGACGCCCACTTGTCAGCCAGGTTGCGGATGTCGCGGTCAAGTTCGGCCACTTCGCAACCTTCGGCTACCGTACGGATGATGACGCCAAAACCTTCGGGCCGGATCGAGTCCACCAGCCGCTGCAGCCGTTGGCGTTCGGTCTTGCTCGTGATTTTCTTCGACACGTTGATCGCATCCGAGAAGGGCACCAGCACCACGTAGCGACCCGCCAGCGAAATCTCGCAGGCCAAGCGTGGCCCTTTGGTCGAGATCGGCTCCTTGATCACCTGCACCAGCACGTGCTGGCCACGGCTGAGCACCTGGTTGATCTTTCCGAGCTTGTCAATGTCGGGTTCGCGCGCGAGTTGACCCAGGTCGGGGACGCCCGACTTTTGTTGCTGCGCCTGCTTGAGGTATTTGGTCAGGGAAAGAATCTGGGGGCCCAAGTCCAAGTAGTGCAAGAAAGCGTCCTTGTCGTGGCCCACGTCCACGAAAGCGGCATTGAGCCCTGGCGAGACCTTCTTGACCAAACCCAGGTAAATATCTCCGACTGTAAAACGGTTTTCGTGCTGATCAACCTGATACTCAACCAGCTTTTTGTCTTGTAATAAGGCAATACGATCTCCCTTCTGAGTAGAGCTGATGGCTAATTCATTACTCAAGGTAATCGTGTTTGTGAGCGGTTTACCGCCGTACGCAGCACAGCGTGCTATCTAACCGGGGGGGCACCGCTCGGGTTTATTTCTTCTTGTGCCGATTTTTTCTCAGGCGCTTCTTGCGCTTGTGCGTGGCAATCTTGTGCCGCTTTCTCTTTTTTCCGCAGGGCATAATGGGTGGTGTTTAGGGTAAAAAAAATTATTCTAACTCTTTCAAATAACTCTCGACGGCGGCCAGCATTTCCGGATCGTCCTGATGTGTTTGCAAGTGCCGGAACTCGGCCAGGGCTTCCTGGTTTTGTCCCAGCTCTTTGTAGCTCACACCCAGAAAAAACCGACCCTGCACGTGCGCTTCATTGACGGCCACAAGCTGCCGAAAACGCTCGACGGCCCGGTCGTACTGTCCTGACTGCACGGCGAGCATGCCCAGGTTGAACAGGGTTTGCTCGTGTACCGGGTTTTGGGCCAATATCTCGCGCAGCAGACCTATTCCCTGCATGGGATTGTCGCTTGCTACGTAGGTCATGGCCAGCCGGGCTTTCACGTCCAGATTGCCGGGCTGCTGATCCAATACTTGCTGATAGTGCGTCCGGGCCAGTTGGCCAAAGCGTTGGGCCCGTTCCGGATCTACGGCGTAGCTAAAAGCTTCGTAGTATCCGTCTCCGGCCCGCAGTTGGTTGGCCAGGCTAGGCCGAAGCCGCGCCTTCTGGGCCATAAAATAGGCCGCACTATCAAACTTATTGACTTCCTGGTAGAGGCTCGTCAAAGAATCTGCAAAGGTAACTTTTTTTTCGGTATCTGAAACCTGCTCGTAGTCGGTGCGCAGTTTTTGCAGGCGTTGCGCCACCTGGGGCGATGCCGATTCGGCATGGGGTGCTTCGACCACCTGGGGAGCATTATCGCCTTCGCGTGCGGCCAGCGCCCGCTCTTGCTGCACCACGCCCCGGGGCAACATAAACAGTAGGCCAATCAGCACTACGGCACCGGCAATGAGTGCCCATTGTATTCGGTTCATATCGGGATGAGGGCAATTTTGATTTTCAAATTTGGAGACGAATTGTCAGACAAAAAAACGAAGGTCCGCTACAGCCCGTTGTGCGATGGCCTTGCGTCCGAACCAAAAAAGGCCGCCCGAACCCGGACAGCCTTTTGCCAACTCAATGAGCGGGGGTGCCTTCAGCTCAGGGGACTGACGGTCAAACCACGCGCGCCCACCACAAGGGTCGCCTTGGCCTTCAAAGGCGGCTTGTCGTCTGCGCTGCCTTTCTTTACCTGATCAACAAATATTTTGGCGGGCTTGAAGCTAGGTACGTAGTGCTCATCAATGACGATAGCCGTATTTTTCAGAATGTCGCGGGCCGTTTTGCGGGCACGCTTCTTCGATACAAAGCTCCCAAAGCCTCGCACATAAATGTTCTCACCGTTCGTTACGTTTTCTTTCACTACCTCGAAGAAAGACTCCACGGCGGCCTGCACGTCCGTGCGGTCCATGCCCGTCTGGCGGGCGATTTCGGCAATTACTTCTGCTTTTGTCACTGAATTAGCTAATAAGGGTGAATACTTTGGTATTATCTAGCAGGCGATGAACAGGGATGGAGACTTATTCTACCATCAAATTTAACTAATGGAAAATTAAGAAAAAGAATATGTCAGAAAAAAACGATTATTAAATCATATTTAAAGTCGTTCAAAATGATCCATTTACGCCTTAAAAGCCGAAAACTTAATTTATATTTTGATTTATGGGTGAAACTAATTCTGAAAATATCTCTTCGCCACCTCTACCCGCATTTGCCAGTCGCCTGCTAGGTTGGTATGCCCGCCACGCCCGCTCCTTGCCTTGGCGCCAAACCCGCGACCCCTACCGCATCTGGCTTTCGGAGGTAATCTTGCAACAAACCCGGGTGGCGCAGGGTCTGCCCTACTACGAACGTTTTCTGGCCGCCTTTCCCGACGTGACGGCCCTGGCCCGCGCCGACGAGCAGGCCGTGCTCCGGCTCTGGCAAGGGCTGGGTTACTACAGCCGGGCCCGCCACCTGCACGCCACGGCGCGGCACGTGGCCCACGAGCGGCAGGGGCAGTTTCCTGATCACTACGCAGCCCTGCGCCGGTTGCCTGGCGTGGGGCCCTACACGGCGGCGGCCATCGCTTCGTTTGCCTTCGGCGAGCACGTCGCCGTTGTGGACGGCAACGTGTACCGCGTATTGGCCCGGCACTTTGGCCTAACCGACGACATTGCCTCGCCCGCCGGGCAGCGTGTATTTCGTGAATTGGCCCAGGCCGTGTTGCCCGCCCAGCAAAGCGATACCTACAACCAGGCCATCATGGAGCTGGGTGCCTTGCAATGCGTGCCAGCTCGCCCCAAATGCCTCACCTGTCCGGTGCAACATAGCTGCGTGGCCCTGGCCACGGGGCAACAGGCGGCTTTGCCCGTCAAGGCCAAGCGCACCCAAGTGCGTCAGCGCTATTTTCACTACCTGGTCGTGGGCGATGAGGCGGGCCACCTGTGGCTGCGTCAGCGCGGGGCGGGCGACATCTGGCAGGGGCTGTTCGATTTTTGGTTGATAGAAGCACCCACCCCGCTGACCGCCGAGGCCCTGCTGGCCACTCCGGACCTGGCGGCATTTGGCCGCCTGGACGTGCGCCTAGTGGCCGAGCAAGGCCCCATGCAGCACGTGCTGACCCATCAGCGGCTAGAGGCCTACTTCTATCGCTTGGTGGTGGGGCCTTCGGCGGCCAAGTGGCTGGCCCGGCACGCGCCCCAAAAACTTGTTCAGCTGACGCCCGCCGAAGTGGCCGCTGTGCCCAAGCCTGTCCTGATTACCAATTATTTAGCGGAAATATGAGGCCACACCAACGGGTTTTTCGTATTTTTACGCACGCATCTACACTTACATTTTTTTGATATGGCTGGTAGCATCAATAAGGTTATCCTGATCGGTCGGCTCGGCACAGACCCTGAAGTTCGGCACCTCGAAGGCGGGGCGGTGGTGTCCAATTTCAATATTGCCACCTCCGAAAACTACACCAACAAGGCGGGCGAAAAAGTAGAAAATACGGAGTGGCACCGCCTGGAGCTGTGGGACAAGCTCGCTACGCTGGCCGAGAAATACCTCAAAAAAGGTGACCAGATTTATGTAGAGGGCAAATTGCGCACCGACAACTGGCAAGACAAAGAAGGCATCAGCCGGAGCACGGTGCGCATCCGGGTACAGGAGATGACCTTCTTGGGCGGTTCCAGCCGCTCGGGCGAAGGGTCGCCTTCGGCCCAGGCTTCCCCGCGCGACGCCGAAAATGCCGAACCCGTACGGGCACCAGCGCCTCCCTCCTCCTCTTATCAGGCTCATCCCAAGGGCGAGGATGACCTGCCCTTCTAAATTGTTCACCCAACGCAACCACCTTGGAAGGTAGTAGTATTGACCCCGGTGCTAGTGCGCTGGGGCTGCTTTTAGAACTTTATTGGGCGTTTTTCGCGTCCGGAGGGGCCATTTTGGTCGTATTGTTGCTGCTTTCGGCCTTGGTGTCCGGTGCTGAGGTGGCTTTTTTTTCCCTCTCGGCCGAGCAGGTCAATGTGCTCAAGATGAGCACCGACGAATCGGACCGTCGGTTGGTACGCCTGCTGCACAACCCCAAGCGACTATTGGCCACGATCCTGATCGCCAACAACTTCCTCAACGTGGCCCTCATCACGATTGCGACCTACCTGGTTTGGGAGGCCTTTGCCGGCGCGCCCGATACGGCCGTGTTGCAAACGGTGCTTCTCACTTTTGTGACCACCTTTCTGATCGTTTTCTTCGGCGAAGTGACGCCCAAGGTGTACGCCACGCAAGACAGCCTGCAGTTTGCCCACCGCACCGCGCCGTTGCTTGCACTGGCCCAAGTGCTGACCCACCCGCTGTCGTTGCTGCTCATTCGCCTGGGCAACGCCGTCGAGACGCGCATTGAGCGCAAGGGCTATACCCTTTCGGTAGATCAACTTAACCACGCCCTCGACATCGCTACCGAAAGCAACTCGACCCGCGAAGAAAAAGACCTGCTCAAGGGCATCATCAATTTTGGCACCATCTCGGTCAAGCAAATTATGCGCTCCCGGCTGGACATTACGGCCTTCGACGGCGACCTGGACTTTCACGAACTGATGGACCGGATCAACAAATCGGGCTATTCGCGCGTGCCCATTTACCGCGATACGATTGACAAGATCGAGGGAATCCTTTACATCAAAGACCTGTTGGCCCACCTGCACGAGGCCGAGGATTTTGCCTGGCGGCAGTTGCTTCGTCCCGGCTACTTTGTGCCCGAAAGCAAAAAGATTGACGATTTGCTCCGCGATTTTCAGCAGATGCACGTGCACATTGCCATTGTGGTGGACGAATACGGCGGCACCAGCGGGCTGATCACGCTCGAGGACATCATTGAAGAGATCGTTGGCGAAATCAACGACGAACTCGACGACGCCGAAGATGAGTTGCAGTTCACGAAAGTGAATGCCAACACGTTTGTCTTTGAGGGTAAAACTTCGCTAAAAGATTTTGCCAAGATCGTGGAGGTGGACGTGGACATCTTCGACGACGTGCGGGGAGAGAGCGAGTCGCTGGGCGGCTTGCTGCTCGAAATCAACGCTAAAATGCCGCGCAACGGCGAGAAGATTGACTTTGACCGCTTCTCGTTTCAGATTGTGTCGGTAGATCAGAAACGTATTAAGAAAGTGCGCGTGCAACTGGCTGGTCTGGCGGCCAACCGCAAAATGCCATGAAAAGAAGACGCTATCTGGAACTGATCGCGCTCGCTGGGCTGGCCGGATGGCTGGCTGCCTGCGAACCCGAATTTGTACCCAAGCCCAAGGGCTACAACCGCATTGACCTGCCCACCCCTAGCTACCGACCGCTGGAGGCCGCGCATCCCTACACGTTCGAATATTCGGCGCACGCCATCGTGACCGACGACACCACGGGCCGCGTAGAGCCGCACTGGATTGACATTACTTATCCGGACCTGAGCGCCAAGGTGCAGTTTACCTACAAATCGCTGGCCAACCAGCCCCAAAAGTTTCAGGAACTCAACGAAGACGCCCGCCGCCTGACGGCCAAACACCACATCAAGGCCTACGCCATCGAGGAGTTGCAGGTACGCACTCGCTCGGGGCACACGGCCACCCTCTTTGAGCTAAGCGGCGAGGTGCCCAGCCAGTTTCAGTTTTTTGTGACCGACAGCGTCGCGCACTTTCTGCGGGGTGCGTTGTATTTCCCCACCGCTACGCAAAACGACTCGCTGGCGCCCATCATCGAGTTTGTCAAGACCGACATGGTGCACCTGCTCAATACGCTGGAGTGGCAGCAAGTCCCCGCCCCCTCTGGGGGCGACGTGGGCCGACGCAAATAGTTTTTTTTTGAACCGCCAGCGGGCACGGCGCGGCCCAACGGGTTGGCTCAGAAGCGCGCCGCCTTGAGCAACTTCATGTCGCGGTGCTGCATATTGAGGCGGCGCGCGATGTGGGCGTTGGTCAGGCTGCCCTTGTAGGTGTAGATACCCTTCATAAACCAGTCTTTGGCGAAGATCAGCTCCTCGAACCCGCCCAGTTCGGCCGCCTTGAGCAAGATGGGGCTGAAAATATTGCTCAGGGCCATGGAGGCCGTGCGGGCCACGCGCGAGGCGATATTGGGTACGCAATAGTGGATCACGCCGTGGCGTACAAAGACGGGGTTTTCGTGCGTAGTCGGCACAGAGGTTTCGATGCAGCCGCCGTGGTCTATGCTTACGTCAATCACTACCGAGCCGGGGTTCATAGAAGCGATCATCTCTTCGGTGATCACCACGGGGGTGCGTCCTTCTTCGGCCCGCATGGCACCAATCACTACGTCGGCCCGCATGATGGCCTCGTTGAGGATGCCTGTATGGATCGTAGAGGTAAAAATCTGTTGGTTGAGTACCTGCCGGATGCGCCGGAGTTTGTAGATATGGTTGTCGAAGACCTTCACTTCGGCGCCCAGCCCGATAGCCGTGCGGGCGGCATATTCGGCCACCGCCCCAGCCCCAATAATGAGGACTTTGGTAGGGGGCACGCCCGTTATTCCGCCCATAATAATTCCCTTGCCGTCGCGCAGGCTGCTCAGGTATTCGGCAGCGATGAGCATCACGGTGCTGCCCGCAATTTCGCTCATGGCCCGCATCACGGGCATCTCGCCCACGGGATTTTGCAAGAACTCGTAGGCCAGGGCCGTGATCTTGCGCTGGTTGAGGGCTTTGATTTGCTCGGGACGCACGAGGTTGAGGTGCAGAGCCGAGATGAGGAAGCCGCCCGCTTTCATCAGGCCCGTTTCTTCGACGGTGGGCGGCCCCACCTTGAGCACAATTTGCTGGTCGAAGGCTTCCTGGGCTGAATACACAATGCGGGCCCCGGCGTCGCTGTACTCGCGGTCTTCGTAGCGGGCCGACTTGCCCGCGCCGGCCTCGACGACCACCTCGTGGCCGCGGCTGGTGATGACGGCGGCGGCTTCGGGCGTCAGGGCGATCCGGTTTTCCAGAGATGTTTCCTGCGGAATGCCGATGGCCAAACGCTGGCGGCGTTCGTCGGTCCGGATCAGTTTTTCCTGCGTGATGACGGCCTCTTCGGCCAGCAACTTGACTTCTTGCTGTTGGGTAGCTTTCATACGCGGTGTAGTCGTAGCGTCCGGGACTCGCCGATACCGACCAGGATTTCGATGCGCCCGTGATGAGGAGGGATCAGGCTCGGAATGCGGTCGGGCCATTCGATGAGGCACCTGGCTCCCGACTCGATGTACTCTTCGGCCCCCATTGCCATGGCTTCGGACTCGTCTTCTATCCGGTAAAAATCAAAATGAAAGATCGCCTCGTGGGCCACCGTGCGGTATTCGTGCACCAGACCAAAAGTGGGACTGCTCACGGCGTCGGTCACGTGCCACTGCCGACACAGTTCGCGCACGAGGGTCGTTTTGCCAGCTCCCATGGCCCCCTCCAACAACCATACCCGCACCGATGCCAAGAAAGCCTGCACAGCACTGGCCACTCCAGGCAACTCCGACAACTGGGCGCAACGCAATTCGGCCGTATCAGGATAAACTTTCATTTTGAGTTCGCAAAAGTAGGTAAATATGCGGTATTTATCTCACCAAAGCACCAGTTTGGTGTTTATAGCTTGGGCCTGCCCCATGCTACTACCATTTTATTTTTAGCCCTGATTTGCTTCTATCCATGCCTACTACGCTCACCTACGAACTTACTCGTGCATTTGCCCAACGAGCCGATGCCCAGGATCCGCTGCAAGCGTTTCGTGCGCAGTTTCTGATTCCTGCCCATCAGCAACGAAACAAAATTTATTTTTGTGGCAACTCGCTAGGCTTGCAGCCCCGCGCGGTGGCCGACGCCGTAGCGGCGCAAATGCAGGTGTGGGCCGAAATGGCCGTAGATGGGCACTTTCACGCCCAGCAGCCGTGGTGGCAAATGCACCGCCTGCTTGGCCCGCCTCTGGCCCGCCTGGTAGGGGCACAGCCCCAAGAAGTGGTGGCCATGAATTCACTGACGGTCAACCTGCACCTGATGCTGGCCTCTTTCTACCGACCCACCCCAGAGCGCTACCGCATCCTGACCGAAGCGGGGGCCTTCCCTTCCGACGCCCACGTGCTGGCTTCGCAGGTGGCCTGGCACGGCCTCGACCCCGACACGGCCATTGTCGAGCTGGCCCCGCGCGCTGGGGAAGACACCCTCCGCACGGAAGACATCCTCGATGCCATTGCCCAGCAAGGCCAGGGGCTGGCCCTGGTGATGCTCAGCGGCGTGCAATACTACACCGGGCAATATTTCGATCTGCCGGCCATCACGGCGGCTGGCCACCGAGTGGGGGCTACGGTGGGCTTCGACCTGGCCCACGCGGTGGGCAATGTGCCCCTGCACCTGCACGACTGGAACGTGGATTTTGCCGTCTGGTGTACCTACAAGTACCTCAACGCCGGGCCGGGCAGCATTGCCGGAGCCTTCGTACACGCCCGGCACGCCCACCGGCCCGACCTGCCCCGGCTGGCTGGCTGGTGGGGGCACGACGAGGCCACGCGCTTCCAGATGAAAAAAGATTTTGTGCCCATGCCCGGAGCCGAAGGCTGGCAACTGAGCAATGCCCCCGTGCTGCTGCTGGCCGCTCACCAAGCCGCCCTCGATGTCTTTGAGGCCGCCGGCGGCATGGAGCCACTGGTGCGGAAGAGTCGCCAACTAACGGGTTTTTTGGAAGCTTTGCTGCTCAACTTGCCCCCCCAGGCTCCCCAACTGCGCATCCTCACTCCGGCCGACCCGGGCGCTCGGGGCTGCCAGTTGTCGCTGCTGATACCCGAACACGGCCGGGCGGTGTTCGACTATCTCACTGCCCAGGGCGTGGTGGGCGACTGGCGCGAGCCAGACGTGATCCGGGTGGCGCCAACGCCTCTCTACAACACCTTCGAAGAAGTGTTCGATTTTGCGGAGATCCTCGGGGCCTTTCGGACTACGTGAGCGCGGGGCTATCGGGCGCGTTTTCGAGGAACATCACCATGCTGTGGGGTTTGTCGCGGTCAGCAAAAATGGGAATGGCCGTTACGCAGAAATTGCGCTCGTGCCCACGGCAACGTAGCCGCTCGTTGATCACCTTGCCGGCGGCGATGCGCTGGTAGAAGTCGGCTTCGGCTTCGGCACTGGCAAAGCGGAACAACTGTGATACTGGGCAAGGCTGCCAAGAATTTTCGCACACGCCGTAGATGAGCCCCACGAGCTGGTTGACAGCCTCGACGGTGCCTTCGGCATTTAGCCGCAAGGTGGGGAGCAACTCGTTGTAGAGCATTTGCTCGGCTTCTTGCGCCGATGCTTCGGCCAGGGCCGTCAGCAACCGGGGCAGCACTTGGTTGCTTTCCTCCTGCAGGTGCAGGATAGCGTTTTTCATTTTTTCTTCCGCCAGCGAATGCTGCAAGTCGGTGGCCCTTTTCACCTGTTGGGTCACGTCGAAGGCTATGCCCACGTAGCGCGCGGGGCGCTGGGCCGTGGCGGGCAGCAGCGCCACGGTGGTGTCGGCCCAGCAAGCCAGGTGCTCGATACCGTAGGGGATGATCTCCCGAAAAACCTGCCCTTCGGCCGTGACGGCCGCCAGTTGGGCCATCAGGTTGCCGGGGGCTTTCTCGGCCCAGATTACGCACTGAAAAGACTGCCCAGCCAGGTGGTCGCAGGTGTGTCCCAGTTGCTGCGCCAAGGCCGTGTTGAAGGCGATCAGTTGCCCATCGGTGTCTAGCTCGAAGACAAAGGCGGCCTGGTCTAGCATGTGCATGCGGGTCATCAGCTCGGCCTTCTGGGCTTGTAGTTGTACCTCCATTGCTTTTTGCTCTGTCAGATCTACCAACACCGAGAGCACTTTGCTGACCTCGCCCGAAAGGTTGCGCACCGGGCTGAAGTTCATCAGCCCAAAGCGTACTTCTCCGCTTTTGGTGCGATAGCCAAACGACTGCGACTGGGAATGGCCCTTGCGCAGTTCGTTCCAAAGGGCTGCATAGGCGGGCGTGTCCGACACCTCTGCCAGCACTTTTTCCAGCGATTGCTGCCGCAAATCGGTGCGGCGGTAGCCTGTCAGCTCTATAAAGGCTTGGTTGACCTTGAGCAGGCGGCCTTCGGTGTCCAGGTCGAGCAAAGGCAGCGACTGACTCAGGGCGTTGATCTTGCTGGTCATGTCCAGGTCGCGCTCTTTTTCTTCGGTCGTAAACTGGGCAAACTGCATTACTTTGTAGGGTTTGCCTTCGAGGTCGAGAATGGGGTTGTACGTCCCGTTGAGCCAGACTTCTTTGCCCTCGTGGTTGAGGCGGCGATATTCGCCCGCATGGTAGGAGCCGTTGCCGAGGCTTTCCCAGAGCATCTCGAATTGCTGCTGGTTGGCTTCTCCGGGCGGAATTAGTTCTGCTTCGGTGCGGCCAATGAGTGCCTCGCGCGTGTAGCCCATCACGCTCAGGTACATATCGTTGACGTGGATGATGCGCCCATCCATATCGAACTCAATAGACGCGTTGGTTTGGTTAATGGCCGCCACAATGCCTCGGCTCAGATTGGTTTCGCGTTCGAGCTCGGTGAGTTTTTCGCTGAGTGTGTCTTGCATCTGCCGCAGCCTATCGGCGTGCTGGCTCATTTGCTGCTCTTTTTCCACCAGTTCGGCGTGTCGCTGGCGAGAGACTGCCAACAGATGCTCGGTACGTGCTTGCTGCTGGCGTGCGGCCAGCGTAGCGGCCAGGCCCGTGCAGACCTGACTCACCCAACTGATCTGGTGCGGTTGCCAGGGCTGAAACGCCGCCAGTTCGACTACGCCGAGCACTTCTTCCTCAAGCCGGATGGGCACCAGCAGCAAGCAGCCCGGCGTGGCTTCGCCCAGGCCAGAAGTGATGGACACGTACTGGTCGGGAATTTCTTCTAGGTAGAGGGGTTCGGCTTCGTGCACGCATTGCCCCAGCAAGCCTTCGTCCGCGTCGAGCCTTTGCTCAACGTGACGTTTTTTGTCGTAGGCATAAGTCGCCACCAGGTCTAGGTAGGCCGATTCGTCGGTGCGGTGAAGCACAAACAACCCTCCCTGATTGGCATTCAGGTATTTGACCAGTTCGCTGACGAACGCCTGCCCCAGCGCCGACACGTCGGCATTGCGATGCTGACGCAGCAGGTCGTCGAAACGGGCAGCGCCACTCACCTGCCAATGGCGGGTTTCGGCCTCGCTGGCCAATTTGGAGAGTTGGTCGCGCATGTGCACCAGAGCCCGCCCCAGGGCAGTGGCTTCTTGCTGAGCCAACAGGGCAACATCGAACTGGCCCGCCCCGATTTTCTCGACAAAAGCGCCCACTTCGCGCTGCTGTTCGTCGAGGCGGTGCAAGGCCCGATCGAGCGGATGGGCAGTCGGCACGGCGTTGGGCAGGCTTTGGCCTTCGCTCAGGGCCGTGACCTTGCGCGTGAGGGCGTGCCAGTTTTGCTGGCGTCGCCAGTGGCCATACCCGATCAGCCCCACCAACGCCAACTGGGCCATCGTCCAGGCCGCAAGCCATCTCTGCCGGTGCTGCGTGGCCTCGGTCTGGTAGGCACAGAAGGCGGTGCGAAAATGCTCGTGCTGCTGCCGAAGTCCGGCCGAGACTTTTTGCCGAACGAGCTGCGGCGCAAAGCCCCTTTGGCCAGTGGCCAGATGGGCTTCGTATTGCTGCAAAAATGCCGCTTGTGATGCGTGCAAGTCTGTAGGCAATGCCCCGCCGAGCAAGTCGGCGGCCAGCCGCCGTACCTCTTGGTTGTGGTAGTGGCCCTGCAGGGCATAGTGCGTATCGCCCGTGCGGTCGTAGAGTTCTTCGTAGAGCAGGGCCGCCTCCAAGGCCTGGTGCTGCGCTTCGACCGGGGCGTGGTTGGCAACCGACACGAAAGCCAGCGGCCAGCCCACCGCGATCAGGACCACTAGCAACCCCATCAGCAGAAGTGGCCCTCCGTACTTTGAATAACTATTGTTCGTCATCGTGATTGATGCCATTCGAATGGAAAAATACCCGGTCTGTTGTTTGAATTTTTTTCTATTCGGGCGTATAAACGGCGAGTGTAATGCCTACGCCGAAAAGCGTGCCGGCGTGGTTATCGGAGCGCAAGCCTCTAGCGGTCGGTAGATGCGCGTGGCGGCGTCGTAGGGCCCAAAGAACTGTTGCGCGGCGGCTGGCATCAGGTCGTAATAGCCGATGACCAGGAAACCCTCAGGGCGCAAGCACTTTCGGAAAACCTCGAGCACGCGCAGTTTAAGTTGTTCGTCAAAATAGATCATCACGTTGCGGCAAAGAATCAGGTCAAACTGCCGGGGCATGGGGTCGCTCACCAGGTTGTGCACCTGAAACTCCAGGTGCTGCCGATACGCCGTTTTTATCTGCCCCTCCTGTTCGTTCCAGTCCCAGTAGTGCGCAAAGGGGCGGCGCGTGCGGTAGGCACACGCCGCCCGTTCGTAGCGCTCGAGGTGCTGGCGGGCATAGGTGCCCAGTTGGGCTTGCTCCAGTGCGGTGCGGCTCAGGTCAGTGGCCAGTGCCTGGGTTCGTCCCAGCAGGCCGCGATCTTCGAGGGCAATGGCCATCGAATACAGTTCCTCGCCCGTCGAGCAGCCTGCGTGCCAGATGTCGAGCGTACGGGTGGTGTCCAACTGACTCAGCACGTCGTCGCGCAGTTGCACCCAAAAGTCGGCGTTGCGAAACATCTCCGTCAGTCCCACGGTGAGTTCATCCACCACGGAAGGAAAAAAGTCGGGTTCACGCAAAATTTTGGCCCACAGGCCCAACAAGTTGACCAACTGGTGGCGGCCAATCAGGCGGGCGAAGCCCCGTTTGAGCGAACGAGCCTCGTACTGCGTGAAGTCCAGCCCGTAGCGTGCATGAATGGCCCGGGTCAGTGATTGCAGTTCCTCGTCGGTGATCAGCAACATGCGTATAATTTTTAACTGTGGGGCCGTCGTCCTGACGGCAAAAAAATCTAGCTGCTAGTTGGCCCTTGCCAGGCGGGTCACGAAGGCTTCGTCGCGGGCCAGCGCGCGCACGCAGTCGGCGAAAGCCGTGTCCATAGACCACACGAAGGCACTTTCGAACGCCGCACCCTGAACCCGAAACCGCGTGCGGAACAGGAGCGGTGCCTGTCCCGAAGACATCGAGCCCATCAGGCCGGCAATTTCGGTGGGCGTCAGGCGCAGCAACGTAGGCACGTCGCCGTAGAGCGGCACGTCCAGCCATTCGGCAAACTGGGTGACGACGGCCGCCGTGACGATGTTGTCGGCCTCCAGCAAAAAGGCATCGCGCAGGGTTCGGCGCTCGGCCGTGTCCTGCCCCTCCGCCAAAGGCAAGCATACTTTCAGCAGGTGTTCGGCGGCGTCTTCGGTGAGCAGCAGCACGCACGTGCCGCGCAACTCGCCCCTAATCTGCGTGAGCAGCACAATCTGCGACGCGGGGGCCGTCTCGGTGGCAGTACCCAAATCCTGGCTGAGCTGGAGGTCTTCGGAGCAAATCGTGATGGACTGCTGAGTTAGCTTCGAGAAAGAAGTGGCAGCGCGTTGCAAGCCCAGGTTGATCAGTTGCAACAGAGCCTGCGATTCAGTTGGTGTAAGGGCGTGGGTCATGCGGAGAGAAGGGTTTTGTGCCGGGTGCGAAAAAGGGCCTGCAAAATGGCCGGCACGTCGAGCACTAGGCAGACATTGCCATTCCCCAAAATGGTGGCACCGCTGATCAGGTCGAGGTGATCGAGGGGCTGACCCAGCGTTTTTTCTACAATTTCTTTTTGTTGGAGGAGGCGATCTACCACAAAGCCCACCGAGCGGCGGGCGTGCGATACGATCACCAGATCGAGTTTGTGCGCATCGGGCAAGGCATCGAACGTGGTATGAAGTACGCCCTCCTGACCCACTTGCGAAAGGTCGGGCAGGGCAAAAAGGTCGCGCAGAAAGACCACCGAGATGTTTTTGTCGAGGTACGTAGCCGCCAACCCTTTGCCTACTTTATGGATATTTTGCTTGCGCAACGACACCACCGCCTCGGTGTAGGTGAGGGGAATGGTAAACTCTTGCCCTTCCAGCTCGAAGAGCAAAGCGCCCTTCACGGCCATTGAAGAGGGCAAGGCCAGCGTGATGGTGGTGCCTGCGCCGGGCACCGAGCCCACCTGCACCCGCCCGCCGATAGACTCGGTGGCCCGCTTCACTACGTCCATGCCCACGCCCCGCCCCGACACGGCCGTCACCTTCTCGGCGCTCGAAAAGCCGGGGGCAAAGATGCATTCGAGCACTTCCTCGTCGCTGAGCTGCGCCGCCTCGGCAGCCGTCAGTAGGCTTTTCTCGATGGCTTTGCGCCGGATCACATCGGGTCGGATGCCCGCACCGTCGTCGCTGACCTCGATGTACACGGTGTCTTTTTCGTTGCGCGCCCGTAGCGTGATGGTGCCCCCCACCGACTTGCCCGCCGCCTGGCGTGCGGCCGGGCTTTCGATGCCGTGGCTGACGGCATTGCGCACCACGTGGATGAGCGAGTCGCTGATGATCTTGAGGATGTTGCGGTCAATCTCGATGCCCGTGCCCTCCAGCACTAGCCGAACCTCTTTTTGCTCCAGCACGGCCACGTCGCGGACAATGCGGTGAAATTTGTTGAACATGAAGCCTACCTGTACCATGCGGATGCTCATCACGCCGTACTGCAAGTCGGAGGTGATGCGCTGCAGCCGGGCCAGTTGGTTGCCTCGCCCCGCAAATTGTGCCGCCAGCCGATCGCGTTCGATGAGCAATTCGCCCACCAAATTGAGCAGGCTGTCGAGCTTGCGCACGGGCACCTGCACCACGTCCGAAAAGCCCATCCGGTAGCCTTCTTCTTCGTGGGCGGCCGGGTCGGGCGTGGGTTCGGGCGTGGCTGCGTCGTCGGGCACTGCGGCTGGGGCCTTGCGTCGGGTACGTGGAGCTTTGCGCGTCGGCAGCGTGGCCGCACTGGCCTCGGCCAGCCTTTCCTCGTCGGGGCCTGCGTCCGACGCGGCGGCAACACCTTTTACTTCACTGGGCGAGACTACATTGGGCACTTTCTCGGGGGCAAGTGCAGCGGTTGCGGTGGCCTCGGCGGCTTCCCACTGGCGCAGGTACACCTGCAATTTGGTCTGGATGCCCCGATAGCTGACCGACGCGCCCGTGCTGAGACTGGCAATCAGTTCGCCGAGCTTGTCGTTGGCCCGGAAGAGGGCGTCGAAGAGTGCGCGGTCGAGGCGTGCCTTGCCCTGCTTAATGAGGCCGAAGATGTCTTCCAGCAGGTGCGAGAGCTGGGCAATGTGCGCGAAGCCCATGCCCATCGCGTTGCCCTTCAGTGTGTGCGTAATCCGGAAAACGGCCTCGATGGCCGGGCGGTCTTCCGGGTGTTTCTCCAGTTGGCTGAATAGCCGGTTCAGCTCCTCGTAGTTTTCGAGGGCTTCGGCCCGAAACAACTCTTTGTATTCTTCTTTGGCGTCCATGTCAGATTTTTATTAGGACAGGCATCCTACCAGAAAGCCCGGAATTTCGGCCAGCGGCAGCACCTGCCGTACGCAGCCGACTTCGGCAGCCGCCCGCGGCATGCCGTACACCACGCTGGAGGCCTGGTCTTGGGCGATGGTGAACCCGCCCGCGCGGTAGATAGCACCCAGGCCGTTGGTACCGTCGCGCCCCATGCCCGTGAGCACCACGCCGATGGCCCTTGCGCCGTACACCTCGGCCACCGAACCCAGCAGGGCGTCCACCGACGGGTGGTTGTAGGCCGGGAAGCGCTCAGGCGTAAATCCCAACACTACGTGCATACCCCGCCGCTGCACCACCAAATTGCCATCGCCGGGGGCCACCACCACCGTGCCGGGCTGCACCAGTTGCTGGTCTTGGCCCACCACCACCCGGAGGGGCGTCAGTTCGTTGAGTCGCTCGGCAAAGGGGCGGACAAACTGGGGCGGCATGTGCTGGGCAATCAGCACGGGCACGGCCATGTTGCCCGGCAGGCGGGCGAGCAGTTCGTCAAGTGCCCCCGGCCCGCCCGTCGAAGCGCCGATGGCGATGACGTCGTAGGGCAAGGGATCGGCAAAGGTGTGAGGCGCCTGGTTGACGCGTGCCCGTCCCACTTTTCGTTCGGCCTGCTCTACCCGGGCGGCTTCTTTCACTTTCTGAATCAGGGCCTGATCTACGCGCCGCACGTGCGTGGAGGTGGCACTGGTGGGTTTGGTGAGGTAGTCGTAGGCCCCCAGGCGCAGGGCCTCCACCACCGGACTCAGGTCGGTGTGGCCCACAGCGCTGAGGATGACAATGGGCGTGGGGCGCTCTTGCATAATGCGCCGCACGGCGTGCAGCCCGTCGAAGCGGGCCATGTTCATATCGAGCACCAGCACATCGGGGCGCAACTGAGCCGTCTTCTGAGCTGCCTCTTCGCCATCGCTGGCCGTGTCTATCACCTCCAACTCAGTGTCGGCCCGCAGCATGTCTGTCACCATCAGGCGCATCAGGCTGGAGTCGTCCGCCACTAACACCCTTATAGCCATTTTGCTAGGCCATTACTTTCTCGACGGCCGCCAGCAACTGATCGTTGGTGAAAGGCTTGACGATGTAGTCGGCCGCACCCAAGTTCATGCCTTCCGTGACGACCGACTGCTGCCCCACGGCACTGATCATGATCACCCGGGCGGGCAATTCTTCCTCCTGCTTGAGCACCCGCAGGATGTCCGTCCCGATCATGTCAGGCAGGATGTTGTCGAGCGTGATCAGGTCAGGTTGCAACTCGATGGCCATGTCAATGGCACTTTCGCCGTTGGCGGCCTGCCCCACCACCTCGTAGCCCGCCCCGCTCAGGGCATCTTTGATCAGCGTCCGCATATAAAGCGAATCGTCCACGATCAATACACGTTTGTTCATTGCTGTTTGCATTTAAAATTAACTCAGGCTTCTACTACTACCCGCTCGTTCTTCAACAGGTGCTCCAGGTCTATGAGGAAGATCATGCGCTGATCGTGCTTGACAATGCCGCGCAGGCCGTGGCCCACGGTGCCGCTGCCCACAATGTCAGGCGTGGCGTCTACACGATCGGCAGGCACGCTGAGCGTAATGGGCACGGTACGTACCAAAATACCCACCCGGAATTGTTCGCTCTCCATCACAAGGGTGTAGCGGGCCAAGTCGGTGTGCGCTTCGTCGGTCAGCCCAAAGCGCTGGGCCAGGTCCATGATGGCCAGCACGTTGCCGCGCACGTTGGCCACGCCCCGGATGTACGCGGGCGTTTGGGGAATGCGGGCCACCGTGGGGGTGAGCACCACCTCTTTGATTTGTTCGATGGGCAAGGCGTATTCTTCGTTGCCCAACCGGAAAACCACCAGTTGCAGCCAGGCGACGGGCGTGCCCGCAGCAGCCGATGCGTTATTCTTGCGTAGGATATCCGTCATGGCCTAGGCGTTTTGGCGCTTGAGGCGGAATTTCGATACGCCGTCGGCCAGTTGGTTGGCCACGTCGGTCAGGTTGCGGCTGCTTTGCAGCACCTCGTTCATGCCCGTGCTCAGGGCCTGCGACGAGCCGGCTACTTCTTCGGCGCCGGTGGCCGTTTCTTCGGCCACCACCACGATGCTCTCGATGTTTTTGACCACCGTGCTGATGGTCTCGCGCTGCCCTCCCGTCACTTGCAGGATGCGCTTAGAGAGCTGGAGCGTTTCGGTGCTCGAAGTCTGGATGTCCTGGAAGACGCTCTCGGCTTCGCGCGAGGCCTGGTCGCCGCTGCGCACGCTGTTTTCCATGCTGCCAATGGCCTTGACGGCCGTGCCGATGTCTTTCTGCACTTCGCGGATCACCCGCTCGATGTCCACAGCCGACTTGCGCGAGTCTTCGGCCAGCTTGCGGATTTCTTCGGCCACCACGGCAAAGCCCCGCCCGGCGTCGCCCGCCCGGGCCGCCTCGATAGCCGCATTGAGGGCCAGCAGGTTGGTTTGAGAGGCAATGTCGGTGATGACGTTGAGCGTGCGGGCGATCTCTTCCGACCGCTCGGTGAGGGTGTCAATAGACTGCGAAGTAGAACCCGCCGACTGCTGAATTTCGCGCATACTTTCCACCACCTTGTTGACGATCTTGAGGCCGTCGTTGCAGCGTTGCTGGCCCTTTTCGGCCGCCGTATTGATGATCTCGGCCTGGCCGCCCATCTCGGTGGCCGATCGCAAAATCTGCTCGGTCAGCTTCGAGGCTTCGTCGGTACTGTTGGCCTGCTGCTGGGCCCCTTCGGCCATCTGCGAGATGGCCGAGGCCACCTCTTGCGTGTTGCGCTGGATGTTCTCGCCCGTGGCCAGCATCTCTTCGGCCGCGGCGGCGATCACCGTGGTGACCTGCGAGATGTTGGTCAACAATTGGTTCATGTTGCGGATGGCCGCGTTGAGGGCATTGCCCATATCAGCCAGGTCGCCTTCGGCTTGCATGGCAAACGATTCGGTCAGGTTGCCCATCGAAAGTTCGGTGACCACCCGGTTGATTTCCATGATCGGGTCGGCGATGGATTGCAACAGCGAGTTGAGGGCGCCTACCAGTTGCTTCCAGGCACCTTCGGTTTGCTGCAGTTGCAGGCGCGTGCTCAGTTGGCCTTCTTTGCCCGCCAGTGTCACCACCCGATTTACCTCCCCGATAATAGTGCGCAAGTTGTCGCGCAACGCGAGGTTGTCTTGGATCATCTGCCCGATTAGCCCGTCGGCCTGCACGTTGAGGTCGGCTTCGAAGTTGCCCCGGCGCAGCTCACCAATAAACTGGCTGATGGCCTCGACGTGGCCGCGCAGTTCTTCTTCCTGCTGGCGGATGCGGGCGGCCGTTTCTTCGGAGG
>DAIRSZ010000004.1:0-44965 GCA_036804165.1 Catalimonadaceae bacterium
ACCCGCCCCGCCAACCGCACCGGGCCGAGGTGACCTACGAAGTGGCTTGCTTGCGTGAACTACTCACCTTTCTCTGAGTGGATACTTCTGTTCCCTTGGCTGAGCGCCTCCGGCCGCGCACCCTCGACCACTACGTGGGCCAGTCGCACTTGGTGGGGCCGGGCCGCCCCTTGCGCCGCCTGCTCGAAGCCGGGCTGGTGCCGTCGCTAATTTTGTGGGGACCGCCGGGCGTGGGCAAAACCACCCTGGCCCAGGTGATAGCCCAGCACGTGCGCCTGCCGTTTCGGACATTGAGCGCCGTCAGTGCGGGTGTGCGCGAGGTGCGCGAGGTGATCGAACTGGCTCGCCGTCAGGGCAAGACGGTGCTTTTCATTGACGAAATCCACCGCTTTCACAAGGGGCAGCAAGATGCGCTGCTGGGGGCCGTCGAGAAGGGCTGGATCACGCTGGTGGGTGCTACGACCGAGAACCCCTCCTTCGAACTCAACGCCGCCCTGCTGTCGCGGTGTCAGGTGTTTGCCCTGCGGCCCCTGGCCGACGACGACCTGTTGGCGTTGGCCCACCACGCCCTGGCTGCCCCCGAGGGCCTGGCCGGTTTTCAGCTCGAACTGACCGAGTCGGCCGCCCTGCTCCGCCACGCCGACGGCGACGCCCGTCGGCTGCTCAACCTGCTGGAACTGGCCGCCGACGCCCTGGCCGATAGCCCCTCGCCCCGCCAGCTCGACGATGCGCTGGTGGCTGCCGTCACCCAACGCCCGCCCCGGCACTACGACCGCCAGGGCGAACAGCACTACGACATCACGTCGGCCTTTATCAAGTCTATTCGGGGCAGCGATCCGCACGCGGCAATCTACTGGCTGGCCCGGATGATCGAGGGCGGCGAAGACGCCAAATTCATTGCGCGGCGCATGCTGATTCTGGCGGCCGAAGACATCGGCAATGCCAACCCCACGGCGCTCGTGATGGCCAACAACTGCTTTCAGGCCGTGCAGGCGGTGGGCTTTCCCGAAGCAGACATTATTCTCTCGCAGGTGGTGATCTACCTGGCCCTTTCGCCCAAGAGCAATTCGGCCTACCGGGCCATTCGCGACACCCGCCAGCGGGTGCGCGACACGGGCGATTTGCCCGTGCCGCTGGCCCTGCGCAACGCCCCCACCCGCCTGATGCGGCAAGAGGGCTACGGACAGGGCTATCGCTATGCGCACAACTATTCGGGCCATTTTGTGCGGCAGGACTTTCTGCCCGATGCCCTGCGGGGTACCCGGTTCTACGAACCCGCCGACAATCCGCGCGAACAGGAGTTTGCCGCCCGGCTAGCGGCACTTTGGAAAGAACACTACGGCTATTGACGCCAAAAACCCCTTTGGAACGTACCAAAGGGGTTTTTCAATGACGCAACAACGTGCTCCTCAGGCTTCGTCGCCCGTCGAGGAGGCTTGGTCGCTTTCTGGTTGGTTAGCTTCTTGGGTGGCCGCGTCAGTTTGCCTGTTGGCAGCTCCATCGGCGGCAGCCTCCTGTTTGGCTGCTTCGGTGGTGTAATCTTCAAAGCCGGGGAAGCCTCCGTAGAGTTTCACCTTGATGTCGGCCACGCGGGCGTTGAGGTCGTCGGGCACTTCGTACTGATTTTTGGACTGCCGCGCCGGGCCACCTACTTCTCCGTACACCCGTTCGTTTTTGGCTTTTTCGTCATCGGTGAGTGGCTCGGTGTAGTTGTATTTGCCGCAGGCGGCCAGGCTTGTTCCCAAAACCAACACCAGCCCGAGGCGGCCGAGAGAAGTGATATGCATAAGTCAGGATATTTAACGCGTTTGAGCCACAAAGATAAGGTTATCCGGCTAGTAAACCATGACAATTGTCGGGCGGCTTTCCAAGTCGTCTAGTGTTTCCAGAACCCGAACTTTTCGGATATTAGCCTTGTAGCCAAAGTCCTGCCCACCCCTACTGCCTACGTTTTGCCTGCCAACAACCGCCGAATACTAGTCGCCTTTGTCGCGAGCCTGGGGCTGATGGCACTCAAGTTTGTGGCCTACTGGCTGACGGGTTCCCGAGCCATTCTTACCGACGCCTTCGAGTCTATCATCAACGTGGTGGCGGGTGGCTTTGCTTTCTACAGCACCTACTTGTCGGGCCTGCCCAAAGACCGCAACCACCCTTATGGTCACGGTAAAGTTGAATTTTTTTCGGCGGGATTGGAGGGCGTCCTCATCATGCTGGCGGGCTTGTTTATCATCTACCAGGTGATCTACGACTGGCAAACGCCAACCGAACTCCACAACCTGACCGGAGGTACGCTGCTGATTCTGGTTTCGACCCTGACCAACGCACTCTTGGGCCACTGGCTGATCACCTGGGGCCGACGTACCCGCTCGCCCGCATTGCTGGCCGACGGCCGCCACTTGCTGCTCGACGGCCTGAGCAGCGCCGTGCTCCTGATCGGACTGGTGCTGATCTTGCTGACGGGCTATGCCTGGATAGACGCTTTTTTAGCTGTGGGCTTGGCGGGCTTCATCTTCTACAGCGGCTATCGCCTGCTGCGCCAGTCGGTGGCGGGCCTCATGGACGAAGCCGACGAAAAAGTGCTGAAAGACTTGCAGGTGGCCCTGCTGGCCGCCCGTCGCGATGGCTGGATTGACCTCCACAACTTACGCGTGCAGCGCTACGGAGCCGACCTGCACATTGACTGCCACCTGACCCTGCCCTACTACTGGCACCTGGAAGCCACGCACGACGAGGTAAAACGGCTTGAAGAAGTGCTGCGTCAACCTTTTGCGCAGCAAGTCGAGATTTTCGTCCATGCCGACCCGTGCGAAGCGGCCTGCTGCGCCCATTGTCGTTTGGCCCGGTGTTCGGTGCGCCAGCATCCGCACACGACCGACGTGGACTGGTCGCTCGACAACCTCTACCGCAACCGGAAACACTACCACGCCTTGCCTTGAAAGCAAAACACCCCAGCAGCCGTGGCTATTGGGGTGTAGGTGCGAGCAGGGACCAGGTGCCTGGCTATTCGAGCGAGTCCACGGTGTCTTCGACGTCGTCGGCTACGGGCGTATCGCGAAACAGGTCGGAGCCACTGGCTTCGTGCGCCTTTTCGCGGATGCGCTTCTCGATGGTTTCCATCAGTTCGGGGTTGTCGAGCAGCATCTGCTTGACAGCCTCGCGGCCCTGGCCGAGCTTGCTGCCGTCGTACGAAAACCAGGAACCCGATTTTTTGACTATTTCGAACTCCACACCCAGGTCAATGATTTCGCCCACTTTGGAAATGCCCTCGCCGTACATAATGTCGAACTCGACTTTCTTGAAGGGCGGGGCCACCTTGTTTTTCACCACCTTGACGCGCGTACGGTTGCCCGTGATGTTGTCGGCACCTTCCTTGATTTGCCCAATGCGGCGGATGTCGAGCCGGACAGAGGCGTAGAATTTGAGGGCGTTGCCACCCGTGGTGGTTTCGGGGTTACCAAACATGACGCCGATCTTCTCGCGCAACTGGTTGATGAACACGCAGCAGCAGCCCGTCTTGTTGATGGCTCCCGTAAGTTTGCGCAGGGCCTGCGACATCAGGCGGGCTTGCAAGCCCATCTTGCTCTCGCCCATGTCGCCTTCCAGTTCGCCTTTGGGCACCAGGGCCGCCACCGAGTCAATGACCACAATGTCAATGGCCCCCGAGCGAATCAGGTGCTCCGTGATTTCGAGGGCTTGCTCACCGTTGTCGGGCTGCGAAATAATCAGGTTTTCGGTGTCAATGCCTAGGCGCTCGGCGTAGGTGCGGTCGAAGGCATGCTCGGCATCTACAAAAGCCGCCATGCCGCCCGCCTTTTGCGCCTCGGCGATGCAGTGTAGCGTCAGGGTAGTTTTACCGGAAGATTCGGGGCCGTAGATCTCCACTACGCGGCCACGCGGCAGGCCCCCTACGCCCAGGGCAATGTCCAGCCCCAGCGAGCCGGTAGAGATGGCGGGCACGTCCACCACGGGGTTGTCGCTCAGCCGCATCACGGTACCTTTGCCGTACATTTTGTCCAGGCGGTCCATCGTGAGCTTGAGCGCTTTCAGTTTTTCGGCGTTCGCATTATCAGCCATACGTGTTGTTGTATTCGGTTAGAAATCTTATAAAATTACAAATTCTGGTTCGTATCCGCAAGCCTTGGTTCGTAAAAAACTGGGGGCTGTTCTGTCATCAATAATCCATTATTTTTCCCCAAAATAGGCTCAAAAATCAAATTAAAGCCCCTCAAGCGCACAAGGCTACGCTTGGTCGGCCGCCGCTCATCCGCTCACCACCGTACCCAGTTCGCGGGCAATGTCTTTCAGGGTTTCGTCCATTTGCATGATCATCCGCAGGTGGTTGTCTGTCTCGGCGGGCGGCAAGTTTTTGAGCGTCTCGACGGCTTGCGCCCGCAGTTGCTGCACGGCTTTCTTCTTGAGCCGGAGCACCACCTTGTAGGCGTGGCGATCCAGAATGCCCGCGTCGGTGTGGCGCGGGGTGTAAATTTTATACTGCTGTTCCCAGCCTTCGCAGAGGGCGTGCCGATCGGCTTCGGCCAGCATATCCACCACCACGCGCTGCACCTCCGGTATCGGATGCCGAACAAACAACTCGGCACCCGGCACGCCTCCCCGACCAAGTTGGTCGCGAAAAAGGGTCAGCATCTGGGCGTAAAGGGGCGTTTCGAAGTGGATATCGGCCGTTTCATCGAACAAGTACGCGTGCAAAGGGTATGCCTCGGCCAACGGTAGCTCGGCGTAGCTGATCAGCAGCCGGATGATCTCCCGCTCTTCTTCGGCCCGGCTCACCCGCTGGGTGGCCTCGCGGGGGGGCAGCACGCTGGGCAATACCGCAGCAACGCTGGCGGCAGGGAGGGTTGCCTGCGCCGCCTGGTTTTCGCGCCGCTGCGCCAGCCGGTGCAACCGATTGCCCTCGGCAATCAGGACGCCTTCTTCGACGTTGAGCAGTTCGCTGCACTGCTGGTAGAACAGGGTACGCTTGATGGGGTCGGGAATCAGGCTGACGCTCTCGACGATGTCGCTGACCACCTCGGCTTTGCGCAACGGGTCTTGCTGGGCCGAGGCCAGCAGCAGTTCGGTTTTGTAGGTGATAAAATCGCGCACCTGATCGGCCAGGTATTGCCGAAAGGCCGCTCCGCCCAGTTGCCGCACGTAGCTGTCGGGGTCTTCACCTGCCGGAAACGCCACGACGCGCACGTTGAGCCCGGCGGCCAACACCAAGTTGACACCGCGCAGCGACGCTTTCTGACCCGCCGCATCGCCGTCGTAGAGCATCGTGACGTTGTCGGTATAACGCCCGATGAGTTTAATTTGCCCTTCGGTTAGGGCCGTGCCCGAGGCCGCCACCACGTTCTGGATGCCCGCCTGGTGCAGGGAAATCACGTCTGTGTAGCCCTCCACGAGGTAACACGTATCTTCGGCCCGAATGGCATTTTTGGCCTGAAAAATGCCGTAGAGCACCTCGCCTTTGCGATAGACTTCCGTTTCGGGCGAGTTGAGGTACTTGGGCTGTTTGTCGTCTTTGCGCAGCAAGCGTGCCCCAAAACCAATCGTCTTGCCCGCCACGCTGTGAATGGGGAAGACCACCCGGCCCCGGAAGCGGTCATAGGCTTTGCCTTCGTCCTTGACGATCGTCAGACCGGCTGCTTCGAGTTGATCGAGGCGGTAGCCTTCCCCGAGGGCCGCGTCGGTCAGGCCCCGCCAGGCATCGAGGCTGTAGCCCAGCTGAAAGGTGGCCAGCGTGGCATCTGTGAAGCCCCGCTCGCGGAAGTAGCTATAGCCATAGGCCCGGCCTTCTTCGTGCGTGTGGAGCCAATCCTGAAACTGTTGCCGGGCATAGTCGAGGGTGGCCAGCAGTCCTTCGCGGACCTGCCGCTGCTGCTGGACTTCGGCGCTTTGGTCGGCCTCTTCTTCGATCGCGATGCCGTACTTGCGAGCCAGGTAGCGCAGGGCTTCGGGGTAGCTGAGCGATTCGATCTCGCGCACAAACGTGATGGCGTCGCCCCCCTTGCCGCACCCAAAGCACTTGAAAAAGCCCTTTTGGGGCGACACTGTGAAAGAGGGCGTTTTTTCGTTGTGGAACGGGCAACAAGCCATCAGGTGACTGCCCCGCTTTTTGAGGTTGACAAAGTCGCCGATGACGTCGGCAATATCAATGGCCTGCTGAATTTGGGCGATGGTTTCGGCACTGATCATACGCTAAGTTGACCAGCTTTTGCGGCAAGCACAACGGGCCAACCAAAAAAAACCCTTCCCCTGCCACCGAAGCGCAGCGGGAAGGGTCGGGATATCCTCTTCTCTTTCTCCCTTATCGTTGTGCGCTATACGGCCAGGTCGTAGCGCACCACGCGGCCCGTGCGGGTGTCCACGTGAAAATTGAGCTTGACGCCGTGGTAGTCGCACCAGCTTTTGAAGCGTCGTTGCACGAAGTCGTGGTCAGCCGGCGTAAGTTCTCCTTTGCCGCTGCTGAAGATTTTGCTGATCAGGTCAGAATCTACTGAATAATGTCCTTTACCCACCACATCGCTCATGATGTAATGACGAAAGTCCATATTGGTCATTTGGGCAGAATTGGTCGTGACGTCGAGGGTTAAAGTGTTACTTTTCATAAAAATAAAATTTAAAAGTCGTTGTTATCGCTCTTTGTTAAGACAAAAGTACGCGACTAAAAATTAAAAATCAAATTTATACCAAAAAATTACATTGTCAGGGTGACTTGCGTAGCTGTTCCTTTAGGAGCAAAACCGCCTTCCTACGATAAAAAATATCCCTGTACTATTTTTTTGGTATGGCTATAACAATACGGGCTTTTTGGCTCGGAGGATGCCTCTTGGGTGTAAAAAATGGCGAATAGCGCAGAGGCCCTTCGCCAGAGATTTCTCTGCCGCATTCTTGGTCTGATTCTTCTACTTTTGTGCGTGGAAAAAGACGGACATGCGGGTTGGGGCGCGCGCAAGGTGCGGGTGCTGATGCTGGGTTGGGAATTTCCGCCCTACCTGACGGGCGGGCTAGGACAGGCCAGCTATGAACTCTTCCGCGCCCTGGCTCCGGAAGTGGAAATGGTGCTTGTGTTGCCGCAATGGACGCCCATTGCACCCGCCGACACCCGCACAATTGGCCTGAGCCAATTCTCGCCCGATCAGCGCGCGCAACTGGCAGCTCGCTACGACCTCGAAGCCTTCGTGCAGTATTACCGCATTGCCACCGACCTGCTGCCCTACCCGGTGCCCCGCCCGGTGCGTGCGCCACATCGGGCGCTGTCGGGCGTTCTGCCTGTGCCCGTCACGCGCTCGTTGTCCGACGTACAGCGGCTTTTTCAGGACGACATGACCTACGGGCCCCACCTGTCTGAGAAGGTGAGCACCTATGCCGAAGCTGTGCGAAAGATTGCCGCCACGCAGTCGTTCGACCTCATTCACGCCCACGACTGGCTTACTTTTGCTGCCGCCGAAAAAGTGAAGGCCGACACGGGCAAGCCCCTGGTCGTACAGGTGCATTCGCTTGAAACCGACCGGGCCGACGGCCCGCCGCACCCACTGATTGCCGCTATTGAGCAGCGTGCCGTGGCCGCGGCCGAGCGGGTGATTGTCCCGAGCCACTACACGCAGTCGCAGCTAGCGGCGCACTACGCCGTGCCGCCCGAGAAAGTGACCGTGCTGCACCACGCCACCACGCTCGCGGGGCCGCCGCGCGAGCCGAGCCGGCTGCCCGGACCGCTGGTGGCCTTCTTGGGCCGCGTCACCTACCAAAAAGGACCGGATACCTTGCTGGACGTTGCTGCCCGGCTGCTACCGACGCACCCTGACCTGAAATTTGTGGTGATGGGCACGGGCGACGCGTGGGCCGCCACGATCGAAAAAGCCGCCACCCGACGCCTGGGGGCGCATTTTATATTTACGGGTTTTTTGGCCCGCCCGCAGGTGCAACAGGTACTGGCCCAAACCCACGTGCTGTTGATGCCTTCGGTGTCGGAACCGTTTGGCCTGGCCGCCCTGGAGGCCGCGCAAATGGGGGCCGCCTGCGTGCTTTCTGATCGTTGCGGAGCCGCCGAGGTTTTGCCGGGCGCCCTGGTGGCTCCGCCCGACCGACCCGATTTGCTGGCCGACCATGTAGCTCGGCTGCTCGACGACGAGCCGTATAGGCAACAACTGGTGGCCCAAAACCTGGAAGCCGTACAGGCGCTGACCTGGCACACGCCCGCCCACGCCACGGCCAAGCTCTATCGGCAATTGCTCGACGACGCCCACGCGCCCACCGATCGCCTGCTGGCCGACTAAGCTAACTTCCATTCCCGCAATAATTGGGTTAGTTTTGCGTCCTGAGAACGCCCCAATACGCCGCTTCCGAGCGGAAACCGACTGTTGAGCTATGCTTTTTCGTGCCCGTACCTACCGCGACCTGCTTTTTCACGTCCTGATTATGGCGGCTATCGCAGCCATCCTGGTGCTTTTGTTCTTTTATTTTTACTTGCCCGCCACTACCCACCACGGGGAGGCCATCACGGTTCCCAACACCGTCGGGATGCCCATCGGCGAAGTGGAGAGCGTGCTTGGTGCCCGCCAGCTTCGCTACCAACTTAGCGATTCCGTGTACGACGCCCGCCGACCACCCCGCACGGTTATCATGCAATCGCCCCGGGCGGGCAGTCAGGTGAAAGCCGACCGAAAGGTATATCTGACCGTGACGCTGGCCACCCCGCCCGACGTACCGATGCCCCGCCTGCTGGGACGCTCGCTCACCAATGCCAAAGCCGAGCTGGACAACAACGGACTTTTGTTGGGCAACATCGAGTATAAACCCGATCTGCAGGAAAACGCCGTGTTGGAGCAACGTTGGAAAGGCAAGCCCATTTCGGAAGGAACACCCTTGCCGAAGGGATCGCGGGTGGACCTGGTGGTGGCCGACGGGCGGGGCAAGCAAGAATTCTCGGCACCTGACCTGACGGGCCTCACCCTGGAGGATGCCGAGTTTACCCTGGCGGGCAGTGGCCTGGTGCGCGGTAAAATTGTTTTTGTGGAGGACGAAACGCAGGAACTGGGCACCATTTTGCGCCAGCAGCCCGCGCCGGGACGCAATCTCCGGGTGGGCGACATCGTTGATGTGTGGGTAGTGGGCTACGAACCCGAATAAATGGCCCCCGTGCGCATGACAATACTTTTCCGATACATAAAAAAGTGCCTCTTTGCAGGACTGCTGGTGGGAGGCGTTGTGGGAGGACATGCCGCCTGGGCCCAGTTTGAGCTACGCCCTTTGCCCGCCCGTACGACCACCGCACCCACCGAAAATGTCGCTTGGCTGGCCCGTACGACCGACGACGATTCGCTGGCCCCACTCACCCTCCCCTTTTTCGATGACTTTGCCGATCCGGTTTATGGGAATCGCGCTTTGCCCGACTCGGCACGATGGCTACCGGGCGGCGGTGTGCGGATCAACAATACGGTACCCATTGCCCCGCCGTCGCGGGGAGTAGCCACCTTCGATGGCATCAACGAACTGGGGCAACCCTACGTGCCCGAGTTGCGCCCTCAGCAACGCCCTACCGACGTGCTCACTTCGCGTAGCATTGACCTGGGCGGACTCACCGATGCCGACGACGTGTACCTGAGCTTTTTTTGGCAGGCAGGCGGACGCTCGCGGGTGCTGCTGCCCGACGCTCCCGAAGACTCCCTGGTGCTCGAATTTCGCCGTCTGCAAGACACCACCGAAACCTGGATCAAGGTGTGGTCAGTCAGCAATCAGGTGAACGAACCCTTTCGGGAAGAAGTCGTTCGGGTGGCTGCCGATTTCTTGCAAGAAAACTTTCAGTTTCGTTTTGTGTGCTTGGGGCGACCCAGTGGGGCACTCGATGTCTTTCACGTGGACTACATCTATCTGAACCGCGGCCGTTTTGCCGACGATTTTCACGGGCCACTCAACCCACGTCCGGCCGTGCTTAACCAACGTACCGACTACGCCATCAGCCAGGAACCTACACGCCTGCTGCAACAATACGCCGCCATGCCTGTCCGGCAGTTTCTGGCGGCGCCCGACCAGGCCTTAGTGCGCGAAATTGAAGGCCGCTACAACCGCTTGGGCGTAGCCCCGGTACCCACTGATTTTGCCGTGCGCCTGCGCGACGGCCTGACGGGCGAGGTGTTGGCCTTGCGCGCCCTCAATGTTACGCAGCCCCTCGTGATTGCCAGCTCAATTGAGCAACTCCCTCTGGCCTTGTCGCTCGATGCGGACTTGCGCACGCGCATCACCCAACATGTAGCGCAGCGAGCAGCGGAGGTATCCGCCCCATCGGTAACGGTCGAGTATGCCCTCACCACGCCTGCCTTGCCTCGCCTGGCGCCCAACGACACTGGCCGCAGCACTACGGTTTTTGGCGACTATTACGCGTATGACGATGGCTCGGCCGAGGCAGCCGCCTTTGTGAAGGGTAGCTTTGCTGAGGTGGCTTGCAAGTTTCAGCTCAGCACACCCGACACGCTTACGCACCTAGGTTTTTATTTTCCGCAAGTATTGCAGTCTTTGCCTACGGGCTTCACCATTCGGGTGTGGCGATACCTGCCCGACGACCCGCTCGACAGCGTAGCCGTAGTGTATGCGCAATCAGCGGCCGTGCGCTTCGAGAGCGACACAACGGGCGACTTTCTCAATCAGTTTACCATCTTCCGGCTCGATACTGCCCTGGTACTGACCGACTCCTTCTACGTGGGCTATTTGCAACAGTCTCTATCGGGGCGTGAGGTGATGATCGGCTACGACCTCAATGCCGACAAAACTTTTCTTTCGTATGGCAACGCCAACACATTTGTTAACTACGACGGCCCCTGGCGCTCGCTCGATGAGGTTACCCGAACGCCAGGCAACCTGATGATCCGTCCGTTTTTTCGTACCGTCACCGACACTTCCCGGGTGCGGAGGGTAGAAACCGTGCGTCACCACCCGCCCGCGGTGGCCGACCCCATACGCAGCGAACTGACGGTGCATCCTAATCCAGCGAGTCCGGGCACACGCCTCCACCTGAGTGCCCATACGCGCACGGCAATCCTCTACGACCTCACGGGCCGCCCTCGCTTCCGGCACGATTTTGCCGCAGGCGACCCTACCGAGCTTCTGCTGCCGGCCTTGCCGCCCGGTACCTACTTGTTGCAGCTTTCCGACGGATCTTCTCAGCAAACCCGGCGCCTGCTCGTCCGATGAGGCGCCCCCGTCAGTTAGGAGTTTTGGCCGGGCTATGGGTGCTTTGGGCAGCATGTCAGCCCAGCGAGTGCGTCACGGCCGTGGTAGATGCCGTGCAAATTGGTTTTTTCCGGGTGGAAACCGTGGCCGACAACAATTTGAACGAGCAACCCCTGCGCATTCGCCTCGACAGCCTCCGGGCCAGCGGTCTTCCCCTCTTCACGCTGGCCGAAGACTCGCTCGCCAGCCTCCGGATTCCTCTGTCACCGGGCGATACGACAGTCACTTTTTTGCTTTATCGCGGCGCGCTAGCCGATACGCTGACTATCGTTTATGACAACAACCTTGAGCTAATTTCACACGAGTGCGGTTTTCAGCCTCGCTACGAGATAAAGACCCTCACCCTGACGGACGCTGACTCTGTCCGTATCGTACGCGCCACGCTTACTACTGCCGATGAACTCAACGTCCGTATCTTTTTGTAGTTTATTTGGCCTGCTGCTGCTGAGCCATTTGTTGCGTGCCCAACCTGCCGATACGCTCATTACTCCCGGTGTCCGTTTCGGGCTGGATGTCGTAGGCCCTCTCAGCGGTGCTTTCAATCCCATTGCCTTGGCTGTCGAGGGCAGTCTCGATGCCAACTTGGGGCGTTGGTACGCCGTGCTGGAGGGTGGGGGCGCCCGCTACACCCACCGCTTGAGCAATTTCGACTATACCGGGACGGGTAGATTTGGTCGCGTGGGCTTCGACCTGAGCACGAGCCGCAACGACGACATGATTTTTTTCGGGCTGCGCTACGCCCAAGGTCGGCTCTCTGACCGTTTTACTCAAATCTTCGTGCCTGCCAACTACTGGCCATCACTTTCTTTCGGTCAACCCACCCGAGGGTGGCGTGCGCATTGGATAGAGCTGGTGGGCGGTGCACGCGTCCGGGTAACACCGCGTTTGTTCACGGGCTTCACGGTACGCTTTCAGGTTCGGCTTGACTTCGACGCGGAGGCTCCCGCCAAACCCTACCGTATTCCCGGCTTTGGGGCGAGCGACGTAGGCAGCAGTGCCGCTTTTCAGTATTACCTCTACTACCGCTTTGCGCTGTAGTCCTAAAAAGAAAAAAGCCTCGCAAGCGAGGCTTTTTTGGTGATACGTAATGTGCTCACTTTTTGTCGTCTTCCGGCTCGGCCGCGCTGCTATCTTCCGTAGCGGGTGCCTCGGGCTGAGCTGCTGCCACGTCGGTATTTTCCGGAGGTGCAGTAGCTGTCGGTTGTGCTGCCGCTGGAGCGGCGGCGGTGGCCACTTCACTATCGCCCTTTCCACGACGGCGGCTACGGCGGGTTTTCTTCTTGGTAGTATCTTCGGTGATGAACTCGTTGAAATCTACCAGCTCGATCATGGCCTGCTCGGCGCTGTCGCCACGCCGCGTTCCGAGTTTGAGAATGCGCGTGTAGCCACCGGGGCGGTCAGCAATTTTCTCGGCTACGTTGTCGAAGAGTTCTTTGACGGACGCCTTGTCTTGCAAATAAGAAAACACCGTGCGGCGAGCGTGCGTCGTATCGTCCTTGGCTCTGGTCAAGAGCGGTTCTACGTACACGCGTAGCTCCTTGGCTTTGGCGACGGTAGTTACGATCTGCTTGTGAATGATGAGCGAACTGGCCATATTGGCCAACATGGCCTGGCGGTGGGCCTTCGTACGACCCAGGTGATTAATTTTATTACCGTGTCTCATGATAATTAGTCTTCATCAAGCCTGTACTTTTCTACATCCATACCGAAAGTCAGGTTTTTGTCAGTCATCAATTGTTCAAGTTCCGTCAACGATTTTTTACCGAAGTTACGGAACTTCATCATATCGGATATTTCCAGAGCGGCCAGATCGCCAAGCGTTTTCACGTCCGCAGCCTTCAGACAATTGTAGGCACGTACCGAAAGATCGAGTTCGGTGAGGGGTGTCTTGAGAAGCTTGCGCATCTGCAAGTATTCTTCGTCAATGGCCTCTTCTTCTTCCTTAACTGTGGTTTCCAAAGTAATGGTCTGATCCGAGAACAACATCAGGTGTTGAATCATGATGTTGGCCGCGCCTTTGAGGGCTTCTTCCGGATGGATAGAGCCGTCAGTTTCCACTTCTAGGGTCAGGCGTTCGTAGTCAGTCTTTTGCTCAACGCGCGTATTCTCCACCAGAAATTTCACATTTTTGATGGGCGTGAAGATGGCGTCAATCGGGATCATGCCGAAAACAGCATCTGTAGGGCGGTTTTCTTCGGAGGGTACGTACCCGCGCCCTTGGCCCATGTACAGTTCAATCTCGAAGTCAACGCTCGGATCAATGTGGCATACGATCAACTCCGGGTTCAGTACGCGGAAATCGTTCGTGAATTTCTCGATATCGCCAGCCCGGAAAGTATCTTTTCCTTTGAGGGACACCGTGATCTTATTGTCAGACTCTTCACTGAGTTTTTGGAGCCGTACGGACTTAAGGTTGAGGATGATCTCCGCTACGTCTTCTACCACACCTTCGCAAGCGGAAAACTCGTGCAACACACCCGGAATCTTGATGCCCACAATGGCACAGCCTTCCAGCGAAGAAAGCAGAATGCGCCGCAGCGCATTGCCAATGGTGACACCATAGCCCCGTTCGAGCGGTTTGAATTCAAAAAGACCGCGAAATTCGTCAGCCTTTTCCATCACCACTTTTTCGGGCATTTGGAAGGTTATTAATGACATAGCAAAGTCAAAATTAGGTGATCAGATTTTTTACTTGGAGTACAATTCAACTACCAGTTGCTCCTCCACGTTTTCGGGAATCTGGTCGCGCTCGGGATAAGTAGTGAACTTGCCCACCATTTGGCTTTGATCCCACTCCAACCAGTTGAAACGACGCGCCGAGCGATTTGACAAACTATTGACGACAGCTTCGAGCGACTTAGACTTCTCGCGTACACCTACCTGATCGCCGGGGCGCACACTAAAAGAGGGGATATTGACCACCTCTCCGTTGACGGTCACGTGCTTATGCGACACAAGTTGACGGGCAGCCCGTCGCGTAGGGGCAATGCCCAAACGGTACACCACGTTATCGAGGCGAGCCTCCAAATATTGAAGCAACAACTCGCCCGTGATGCCCTGCTTGCGGCTGGCCCGATCGAACAGGTTATGAAATTGCCGTTCGAGCAATCCGTAGGTGTACTTTACTTTCTGCTTGGCAGCCAACTGAATGGCATATTCCGACTGCTTGCGCCGGCGGTTACGTCCGTGCTGACCCGGAGGAAAGGCCTTTTTCTGGAGTGCCTTGCTAGGTCCGAAAATGGGATCATTAAACCGTCGTGCTATTTTGGAGCGTGGTCCGGTGTATCTTGCCATAACTACTTAAATCTCTAATTTTCCAAAAAATCCACTGTCACACCCGACGGCGTTTGGGAGGGCGGCAGCCATTGTGGGGCAGCGGCGTCACGTCGCGGATCGTAGTCACCTCCAGACCCAAGTTCTGGAGGGTACGGATGGCCGACTCACGGCCAGCACCGGGGCCTTTGACAAACACTTCTACCTTTTGCATACCCAGGTCTTTGGCTACCTGGCCGCAATTGGTGGCAGCCACCTGCGCCGCGTAGGGCGTGTTTTTCTTCGAGCCTTTAAAGCCCATCTTACCCGCCGATGCCCAGGAGATAACTTGTCCCGCGCTATTGGTGATCGAAATGATGATGTTATTGAAGGTAGCCTGGATGTGTGCTTGCCCAACTGCTTCTACCTGCACAATCCGCTTTTTGGCCTTTTCTTTTCTCTTCTGTGCCATTACAAACCCTTATTTAGTTGCCTTCTTCTTGTTGGCGACCGTCTTGCGCTTCCCTTTGCGCGTACGCGCGTTGTTCTTAGTCTTCTGACCCCGTACGGGCAAGCCTTTGCGGTGCCGTAGCCCACGATAGCAACCAATGTCCATCAATCGCTTGATGTTGAGTTGAATCTCGGACTTGAGCGCACCTTCTACGCGGTACTCGCCCGTAATGGCGTTCCGCACGGCGATAGATTCGTCTTCTGTCCAATCCTTGACCTTTTTGCTCAGGTCAACGCCAGCCGTTTCCAGAATCTTCTTCGCCGAACTGCGGCCAATACCAAAAATGTAGGTCAAACTGACCTCTCCCCGTTTATTGTCCGGGATATCGACACCTGATATCCTTGCCATGGGTTATCCTTGTCTTTGTTTAAACTTAGGATTCTTCTTGTTGATCACGTAGAGCTTGCCTTTTCGGCGGATGATCTTGCAATCAACGCTACGTTTCTTCACAGATGCTCTGATTTTCATCGCTATCGGTTAGTTGAGCCGAAAAGTCGGCGTGTTTACTTATATCGGTACACAATACGTCCTTTACTCAGGTCATAGGGAGACATTTCTAATTTGACCCGGTCGCCGGGGAGAATTTTGATGTAGTTCATCCGCATTTTGCCCGAGATATGGGCAATTAGCTGATGGCCGTTCTCTAGTTCTACCCGAAACATGGCGTTCGAAAGTGCTTCTACTATCGTTCCGTCTTGTTCAATTGATGACTGCTTAGACATATCAAAAGCTGAATATTTCTTCTATGTAAGCAAAAGTAGTCAACACGTCTGCCTTACCTTGGTTCATTGCTACGGTGTGTTCGTAATGCGCCGACGGTTTGCGGTCGGAGGTACGGATCGTCCATCCGTCTTTCTCTTGTACCACATTGCGCCGCCCCATATTCACCATCGGCTCAATGGCCAGCACCAATCCTTCCTGCAACTTCACTCCCCTACCACGTTTGCCATAGTTAGGTACTTCGGGTGCTTCGTGCAAATGCTGGCCGACGCCGTGGCCAACCAACTCGCGCACTACCGAAAACCCCGACTGCTCTACAAACTGCTGGATATGAAAACTTACGTCACCCAGTCGGTTGCCTGGACAAAAAGCCTTTATACCTTCCCACAACGACGTTTTGGTCGTCGAGAGCAAGCGCTTCACTTCGTCGTTCACCTCTCCTATCGGATAGGTGTAGGCACAGTCGGCGTGAAATCCATTTTTATACACACCGCAATCAATCGAAACTATGTCGCCATCTTTCAACTCGTAGCTGCTCGGAAATCCGTGCACCACGTTTTCGTTCACAGAAATACATAGCGACGCTGGGAAACCATTGTAGCCTTTAAAAGAAGGAACTGCTTCGTGGTCGCGGATGAACGTTTCCGCTACCTGATCGAGCTGTTGCGTCTTCACACCGGGACGGATGAGGCGTGCCACTTCTCCATGTGCCCGTCCTAATAAATCTCCATTACGGCGAATAATCTCAATTTCTTCGGCCGTTTTGTATCTGATCTCCTTCGCCATCAGGACATGGGAGCTACTGCTATGTTGCGTGCCCGACCTTTCACCCGGCTCGACTTCATCATACCATCGTATTGCTTCATTTGCAAATAGCCTTCTATTTGCTGAAGTGTATCGAGGATTACCCCTACCATGATAAGCAGCGACGTGCCGCCGTAAAACTGGGCGAATTCTCGGCTTACACCCACTAGACTCGCAAAAGCTGGTATAATCGCTACAATAGCCAGGAAGAATGCCCCGGGAAGGGTAATACGATCCAGCACGGCCGAGATAAAGTTGGCCGTATCGGCCCCGGGTTTCACACCGGGAATAAACCCGCCATTGCGCTTCATGTCGTCGGCAATTTGATTGGGGTTAATCGTAATGGCCGTGTAAAAAAACGTAAAAACGATAATCAAGATGGCAAAAAGCAGGTTGTACTGCCAGGTCGTAAAGTCAGAGAAGGTCGAGCCTACATATTGGGCCAGCTCGTTGTCGGCAGCCCAAATACCTGCCACCAGCGGCGGCACAAACATGAGTGACTGAGCAAAGATGATGGGCATCACGCCCGAGGCGTTCACTTTGAGCGGCAGGTACTGACGCTGCCCTCCGTACACCTTGTTGCCCACTACTTGCTTGGCATACTGCACGGGGATCCGACGAACGGCTTGCGTAAGCGCCACCACGCCCATCACAACGAAGAAGAGCACCACAATTTCGAGGATAAAGATCAGGGCACCGCCCATGCCGCGCAGCACTGCCTCGGAAAGGATCGCGCCCGGAAAGCGGGATATGATCCCGATCATGATCAGCATAGAAATGCCATTGCCAATCCCCTTGTCGGTAATGCGTTCGCCCAACCACATGCAGAAAATGGTGCCCGAGGTCAGGATCACGACGGCAGAAATCCGAAAATAAATGGGATCAATCAGGACCGCTTCGGCCGGGATAGTGGCGGTGATGTAGCCGTACGCCTGGGGAATGGTGATGGCAATGGTGAGCAAGCGCGTCATCTGGTTGATTTTGCGCCGACCCGATTCGCCTTCCTTCTGCAATTTCTGGAAGTAGGGCACCGCCACGGTCAGCAACTGCAAAACGATGGAGGCAGATATGTAGGGCATAATGCCCAGCCCAAAAATGGAAGCATTGCTGAACGCGCCGCCTAGCAAGGTATCGAGCACGCCAAAGATGCCTTCAGCCTGAGACTTCAATTCGTTCGGATTGATACCCGGCAACACTACGAACGAACCTAACCGAAAAATGGTGAGGTAAAACACCGTATTGATGATCCGGGTTTTCAGATCTTCGATTGAAAAGATGTCTCGAAAGGTGCTGAGGAGCTTCTTCATGGTAATCTGAATTAGAGAGTCAAGGCTTGTCCACCTGCTTTTTCGATGGCTTCTTTAGCAGAAGCCGAGAAAGCATGTACCTTAACCGAAACGGACTGGGAAAGATCACCACGTCCCAACACTTTTACCAAATCTTTCTTGTTGGCCAGTCCGTGTTCCATCAAAAACTGGATATCTACCATTTCGGCCGGAGCCACTTCGAGCAGGGCCGCGATCGTGTCCAAGTTGATGACTTTGTAGGACACGCGCGTAGGGTTCTTGAAGCCGAACTTGGGCACACGCCGTTGCAAAGGCATCTGGCCACCTTCAAAGCCAAGTTTGCGGCTGTAGCCCGAGCGGCTTTTGGCACCCTTGTGCCCGCGCGTAGCGGTGCCGCCCCGTCCTGACCCTTGGCCACGACCGACGCGCTTGCGGTTACGAACAGAACCGGCTGCGGGACGAAGTGTATGCAAATTCATGATTCTACGGGCGTTACAGTTACCAGGTGTTCTACTTTGCGGACCATACCGGCCACCGAAGGAGTATATTCCACCTCTACACTTTTGTTTATTTTACCCAGGCCCAACGCGGCAATATTGAGTTTCTGGTTCTTGGGGCGCTTGATGGTGCTGCGCACTTGGGTGATTTTTACTTTTGCCATGTGCTTGCTATCCGTTAAATACTTGCGAAAGAGAAATGCCGCGTCTTTTGGCAATGGCGTGAGGATCGCGCATCTTGAGTAAGGCGTCGAACGTAGCCTTCACCACGTTGTGCGGGTTGGAAGATCCTTTCGACTTGGCCAACACATCCCGGATGCCCGCGCTTTCGAAGACTGCCCGCATGGCACCACCAGCGATTACGCCCGTACCGGGCGAAGCGGGCCGTAGCAATACAAAGCCCCCACCAAATTTGCCGTACATCTCGTGCGGAACCGTACCTTTAAATATCGGTACTTTGATAAGGTTCTTTTTAGCGTCGTCCACACCCTTAGTGATGGCGTCCGTTACTTCGTTGGCCTTACCCAATCCGTAGCCGACCACTCCGTTGCCATCGCCTACCACCACAATGGCAGAAAAGCTAAAGCGACGGCCGCCCTTTACTACCTTGGCCACGCGGTTGATAGCTACAACTTTTTCTTTAAGGTCAATTTCACTGGCCTTAACTGTTTTCATGTGCTGCGACATCGCCTAATTAGAATTTAAGTCCGCCTTCGCGGGCGCCTTCGGCCAGCGCCTTCACACGGCCATGATACAAATAACCTCCGCGATCGAACACTACGGCACTGATGCCTTGCGCAAGGGCCAACTCGGCAATCTTCTTGCCGATGCGTTGGGCTACTTCCGTTTTAGTACCCACTTTGTCTTCAAGTTGGCTGATGGAGGCACTTACCAGCGTCTTGCCCACTACGTCATCAATGAGTTGGGCATACACAAATTTGTTGCTGCGAAACACAGAGAGGCGGGGACGCTCGCTCGTACCGCTGAGCCGCTTACGTATCGCGTAACGAATGCGTCGCCTTCTGAGTAATTTCTTAGTTGACATACTACTAAAGTTATTTGGCCGAGGTTTTACCTGCTTTGCGACGAACCTGTTCACCCACAAAGCGAACGCCTTTGCCTTTATAAGGCTCTACCTTGCGGAAGGAGCGAATTTTGGCAGCCACTTGTCCTACCAACTGCTTGTCAATCCCTTCGACGGTGATGGTCGGGGGCTTACCTTTCAAAGTTTCTGCCGAAATACTTACTTCGGGCGGAAAGACCAGGGCAATACTGTGCGAATAGCCTAAACTCAACTCAAGCATCTGGCCCGATACGGTGGCTTTGTAACCAACGCCGATCAGTTCCATCTGCAGTTTGTAGCCTTCCGTAACACCGATAATCATGTTGTTGATCAGCGTACGGTACAAGCCGTGCATAGCTTTATGACGCTTTTGTTCGGTTGGACGCACCAGAACTACTGACCCGTCTTCCAGCTTCACTTCGATATCACTATCTATTTTCTGAGTGAGCGTACCCTTAGGGCCCTTCACCTCTACCACATTGCTGCCATTCACCTTTATCTCAATGCCTTTGGGCAACTCGATAGGTTTCTTTCCAATTCTTGACATAATGTTCTCTTTAATACACGTAGCAAAGTACTTCACCGCCAACACTTTGTGCCCGCGCCTCTTTGTCCGTCATCACGCCGTGCGACGTAGAGAGAATCGCAATACCCAACCCGTTGAGCACCCGTGGGATACGATCCGCACCCGCATACTTGCGCAAACCCGGCTTGCTTACGCGCACCAAGTTGACGATAGCGGGTTCTTTCGATTGTGGGTCGTACTTCAGCGCGATCTTGATGGTCTGGAAAGGCTGTTTGTCTTCGAACTTGTAGTTCTGGATGTAGCCCTTTTCGTACAACACTTTGGTAAGTGCCTTCTTTACATTAGACGCGGGTATCTCTACAATGCGGTGATTGGCCCGCACAGCGTTCCGAATTCGGGTGAGATAGTCAGCGATGGGATCCGTATTCATAATGAGCTATTGCCTTTGTGTTCTCAGCCCTTCACAGGGAAACAGGGGCGCAAAGATAGAGATTTATTACTTAGCAAAAAACCAATTACCAACTTGATTTGGTTACGCCAGGAATTTTTCCGGACGAAGCCATGTCGCGGAACACTACCCGCGAGATGCCAAATTTGCGCATATACCCGCGGGGACGTCCCGTCAGTCGGCAACGGTTGTGCAAACGAACCGGAGAAGCATTTCGGGGCAGTTTGTCGAGTCCTTCGTAGTCGCCGGCGGCTTTAAGAGCCGCACGCTTGTTGGCGTATCGCGCTACTAACCGAACGCGCTTGCGTTCCCGGGCTTTTACTGATTCCTTAGCCATATTAGTTGGTTTCCTCTTTTTTCTGGTTGGCAAATGGCATCCCGAGTGCTTTGAGCAACTCGAGTCCTTCTTCGTCGGTCCGGGCGTTGGTGGTAATGGTGATGCTCATGCCCGATATCTTATTGACTTTCTCAATGCTGATTTCAGGGAAGATGATCTGCTCGCGTACGCCGAGGGTGTAGTTACCGCGACCATCAAAGCCTTTGTCGCTCACGCCTTTGAAGTCGCGCACGCGGGGCAACGCGATGCTCATCAGGCGATCCATGAATTCGTACATGCGTTCGCCCCGCAAGGTCACGCGGGCCCCAATGGGCATGCCTTCGCGCAGCTTAAAGTTAGAGATAGCTTTGCGGGCAATCGTGGCGATGGCGCGCTGACCCGTGATCAGCGTCAGCTCTTCCACGCCCGTGTCCACCAACTTCTTGTCGGACACGGCCGCACCAATGCCTTTGTTGACTACAATCTTGGTTACGCGCGGCACTTGCATCACCGATTTGTACTGAAACTTCTGTTGAAGGCTCGGCACAATTTCGTTCTGGTACTTGGTTTTTAGTCTCGGAGTAGCCATAATTCTATTGGATAAAATCTCCCGTCTTTTTCGAATACCGCTGCAACTTCCCTTCGGCGTTTGCTTTGCGGCCGATCCGGGTGGGTTGGCCCGTAGCCGACTCCACCACCATTAGGTTGCTGATATGAATGCCGGATTCTTTTTCGATAATGCCTCCTTGGGGGTTTTTGGCACTGGGCTTGGTGTGGCGTTTCACCATATTGACGCCCTCCACAACAGCCCGATAATTAACCCGATCTACCGAAAGTACCGTACCTGTTTTGCCACGGGCGTTGCCAGAAATGACCTTCACCGTGTCTCCCGACTTGATGTGGAACTTAAAGTCGTACTTTTTTTTATCAACCTTCAACATGGCTAGAGCACTTCAGGGGCGAGCGATACAATTTTCATGAACTGCTTTTCGCGCAGTTCGCGGGCTACTGGACCAAAGATGCGCGTACCCCGGGGTTCGTCATTGTTGTTGAGCAACACGGCGGCGTTGTCTTCAAAGCGAATATAGGAGCCATCACGGCGCCGTATTTCCTTTTTGGTACGTACCACTACGGCCTTCGAGACGGTACCCTTCTTCATATTGCTAGAAGAAAGCGCGGACTTAACCGTCACCACTATTTTGTCTCCAATCGTAGCGTAGCGCTTGCCCGTACCACCCAGCACACGGATCACGAGCACTTCTTTTGCGCCGCTGTTGTCGGCTACCGATAATCTTGATTCTTGCTGTAACATATCAGATAGCTTTTTCGATAATTTGCACCAAGCGCCAGCGTTTAAGTTTGCTAAGCGGACGCGTTTCGGCAATACGTACTAAGTCTCCTTGGTTGGCCTCCTGCGCTTCGTCGTGGGCCATAAACTTCGACGTTTTCGTAATAAACTTACCGTATATGGGGTGCTTCTCGCGCCGCTCCACCAACACAGTAATGGACTTTTGCATCTTATTGCTCACCACACGACCTACCCGTTCTTTGCGGGCGTTCCGTACGAGTTTACCTTCAGCGGCCGCTGGCGTGGTGGAAGTAACCTGATCGGCATTTTGTTGCGCTTCCGTCATTGGGCTTGCTGTTTCTGGTGGATAATGGTATTGATTCGGGCGATGGCCTTGCGGGTATGGCGCATGCGCATCGGATTTTCGAGGGGCGAAACGGCATGAGCAAAGCGTAAACGCTTCAGCGTTTCTTTCTCGCCCTGCAACTGTTCGCGAAGGTCTTCTAAGCTAAGCTCTTTTAGTTCTGCTGCTTTCATAATCAATTCGGGTCGTAGTCACGGCGAACAACAAATTTAGTGCGTACGGGCAGTTTCTGAGCTGCCAGACGAAGGGCCTCCTCGGCCACTTCCAGGCTTACGCCACCCGACTCAAACATAATCGTACCGGGGCGCACGGTGGCCACCCAATACTCAGGTGCGCCCTTGCCCTTACCCATCCGCACCTCGGCGGGCTTTTTGGTAATAGGCTTGTCAGGAAAAATGCGTACCCACACTTGGCCTTCGCGCTTCATAGCGCGTGTAACGGCAATACGGGCAGCTTCTATCTGGCGGGATGTGATCCAGCCTGGTTCGAGCGATTTGATGGCGAACGAGCCAAAGACGACTTCGGAGCCACGATGCGCAATACCGCGTACGCGGCCCTTCTGCATCTTTCGGAATTTGGTTCTTTTTGGCTGTAGCATGATGATAGCTATTTAAAATTAAGCGTTGCGCGGGCGCGATGGCTTATTACGACGACGTTGACGATCATCGCCACCCGCACCAGAACCACCGCCACGCTCATTACGGTCGTTGCGATCGCCGCGCTCACCACGTTCACCTCCGCGCCGACGCCGGGCGGCCGGTGCATCCGCTGTGGTCAGGTCCGCATTGGGCGACAGGTCTTTTTTACCTAGAATTTCACCCTTAAACACCCATACCTTTATGCCGATCTTGCCATAGACAGTTTGTGCTTCCGACACGGCGTAGTCAATATCTGCCCGCAGGGTATGCAGGGGCGTACGGCCTTCCTTGTACATTTCTGTACGTGCCATTTCGGCACCTCCCAAACGGCCCGAACATTTGACCTTAATGCCTTGGGCACCTACGCGCATAGCCGAGGCAATGGCCTGCTTCATGGCTCGCCGAAAAGAAATTCGGGCGGCTAGTTGTTGAGCGACGGACTCCCCTACCAACTTGGCATCCAACTCGGGGCGTTTGATTTCAAAAATATTGATCTGAACGTCCTTGTTGGTGATTTTCTTAAGTTCTTCTTTGAGTTTATCTACTTCGGCACCGCCTTTCCCGATCACCACTCCAGGACGCGCCGTGTTGATGGTAAGGGTTATGCGCTTGATGGTGCGTTCGATGATAACCTTCGAAATCCCACCTTTTGGTATGCGGGCCTTTACGTAATTGCGAATTTTTTCGTCCTCCACCAGCTTGTCAGCCGTGGTGCGGCCACCGTACCAGTTCGAGTCCCAGCCTTTGACAATACCCAATCGAAGGCCAACGGGGTTAACTTTCTGTCCCATATCGTTATTGAGCCGCGACGGCCTGCGTCGGTTGTACGGCGGTTTTTTCGGTTTTTACTTGTAGATCGTCGCCGCCATTCTCCTGTAGGTGGTCTCCCACCACGATCGTCACGTGATTAGAGCGCTTGCGAATGCGGTGAGCGCGTCCCTGCGGTGCGGGTCGGATGCGCTTGAGAATCCGACCTCCGTCCACGCAGATAGTTTTGACGTACAGCCCAGCTTCTTCAATTTTCTGGTCAGGGTTTTTTTCTTGCCAGTTGGCAATGGCTGACAAAAGCAGCTTCTCTAGCTTTTCGGCACCGGCGCGCGGCTCAAACTTGAGCATGGCCAGGGCGAGGCTTACCTTTTTGTTCCGAATCAGATCGGCCACCATCCGCATTTTGCGCGGAGATGACTGGTCATTGTGGAGTTTGGCAATTGCTTCCATAGTATCAATGTTAGATGCGACGCGCAGGCCGACCTATCGTTTTCTATCCTTTTTGTTGACGTGACCCCGGAAGTTACGCGTGGGCGCAAACTCACCCAACTTGTGTCCAACCATGTTCTCGGTTACATACACCGGGATGAACTTATTGCCATTGTGTACGGCGAAGGTATGGCCAACAAAATCGGGCGATACCATCGAACGCCGCGACCATGTCTTGACCACCGTTTTTTTGCCGACCTCATTCATCACATCCACCTTCTTGGCCAGGCGGTAATCAATGTAAGGGCCTTTCTTGAGCGAACGTGCCATTATTTCTTCCTTCTGCTGATGATGTATTTACTCGAATTCTTATTGCGGTCACGCGTTTTCTTGCCTTTAGCCAGCACACCCGTCCGCGAGCGTGGATGTCCGCCCGAAGCACGGCCTTCGCCACCCCCCATCGGGTGATCTACTGGGTTCATGGCTACCCCCCGGACGCGCGGACGGCGACCTAGCCAGCGCTTGCGGCCCGCCTTGCCGATGCTCACATTCATGTGATCACCGTTCGAGACCGTACCTACCGTGGCCAAGCACCGCGAAAGCACCATACGCATTTCGCTCGACGGCATTTTCAGCGTAGAGTAGCGCTCGTCGCGGGCCACCAACTGGGCATACGACCCGGCGCTGCGGGCCATCACGCCTCCTTTGCCGGGCACCAGCTCAATGTTATGCACAATTGTACCGAGCGGAATATCCGACAGGGGCAGTGTGTTGCCCAATTCGGGGGCGATTCCTGCGCCCGATACAATTGTTTGGCCAACGGTGAGGCCAGCGGGGGCAATGATGTAGCGCTTTTCGCCGTCTTCGTATGTCACAAGGGCAATCCGGGCCGTGCGGTTCGGATCATACTCAATGGTAGCCACGGTGGCGGGCATGTTAAACTTGTCCCGCTTGAAGTCAATAATTCGGTACCGACGTTTGTGGCCACCTCCGCGTTGACGCACCGTCAGGCGGCCTTGGCTGTTGCGACCACCCGACTTTTTAAGAGGTGCCAACAACGAGCGTTGCGGCTTGTCGGTCGTGATCTCGTCGAAAGAAGGCCCTACGCGGAAGCGTTGTCCCGGCGTAACGGGCCGTAGTTTTTTGAGTGCCATGCGAATGCCTTAAATATTACTGTAAAGGTCAATGAATTCTCCCTGCGCTACCGTCACGAGGGCTTTCTTGTACGAACGGGTGCGGCCCGTCACGACGCCCCGCTTCGTGAAGCGAGTCTTCACTTTGCCACGGACATTCATTGTCCGCACCTGGTTGACATTGACGCCGTACATCAGCTCGATTGCCTTCTTGATTTCTACCTTGTTGGCGCGTTTGTCCACTACAAAGCCATAGACACCCTTCTCATGGAGCTGGGTAATCTTTTCCGTCACGATGGGTTTTATAAGTACCTCCATGGCCATTATTTATTTAGTAGTTCTGTGACGCGAGCCACCGAGTTTTCGCTCAGCAAAATGGTATCCGTATGCAACAGGTCATAGGTATTGAGCTGATCTACGGTCGTAATTTTCGTCTTGGGCAAATTGCGGCCCGACAGATAGACGTTCTTATTGGTTTCCGGCAAAATCAGCAGTGTCTTACCCGTCAGCGATAGTTGCTTGAGAAACTGACCATACGCTTTGGTGCTGGGTTTGTCAAAGTTGAAGTCTTCGACCACCTTCAGGTTCTGATCCCTTACTTTGAGCGCCAAAGCCGATTTGCGCGCCAGCACCTTAGTTTTAAGGTTGACTTTAAAGCCATAGTCACGCGGGCGCGGGCCGAATATCGTTCCGCCTCCCACAAACACTGGCGACTTGAGGCTACCTGCGCGGGCACCCCCGGTGCCTTTCTGCTTTTTGATTTTTCGCGTAGAGCCGGCCACTTCGGCACGCTCCTTAGACTTGTGCGTACCTTGGCGCTGGTTGGCCAAGTATTGCTTTACGTCTAAATACATGACGTGCTCACGCGGCTCAATGCCGAACACTTCGTCGGCCAACTGTACGGTGCGACCCGTATCTTGGCCATCTTTATTAATAACAGGAACTTCCATGACCCTACTTCTCGAGAATTACGAATGAGTTTTTGGCACCCGGCACCGAGCCACTGATCAGCAGCAGATTTTGCTCGGGCATAATCTTGAGCACCTTCAGGTTTTGCACCTTCACGCGATCGCCACCCATCCGGCCGGCCATCCGCAATCCCTTAAATACTCGCGAAGGAAAAGAGCAAGCACCGATCGAGCCGGGGTGACGCTGGCGGTTGTGCTGGCCGAGTGTGGCCTGACCTACCCCAGAAAAGCCGTGCCGACGGACGACGCCCTGAAAGCCCTTCCCCTTAGAAGTACCGATAGCGTCCACAAAATCGCCTTCCGCAAACAAATCCTGGGCGGCAACCACGTCGCCCAAATCAAACGTCTGCTTAAACTCTTTAAACTCCACCAGCTTGCGCTTAGGAGTGGTGTTGGCCTTGCGAAAATGCCCAAGCAAAGGCTTGGTAGTAGTCTTCTCGCGGCGTTCGCCGTAGGCGAGCTGAACAGCCGCGTAGCCATCGCTCGCCACTGTCTTTACCTGCGTCACTACGCAGGGACCAGCCTCTATCACTGTGCATGCGACATTATGTCCATCGGCACTGTAGATGCTCGTCATTCCGATTTTTTTTCCAATGATACCTGACATGAGCGGGTTTATTTGCTTTTGCGCTTTAGCGGACGCTGGTTGGCAAAAGGACTGCAAAGATAGCTAAAGCGAATGGCTCTCACAAACACTTTTATGAAAACGGGTGTCGAACTGACAAAAAAAGCACCGGAGAGTTTCCGGTGCTTTGCTTCTGTACCACGGCTGCCTCAGACCTTAATTTCGACGTCCACGCCGCTGGGCAATTCCAGCTTCATGAGGGCGTCCACGGTCTTGGCCGTCGAGGAATGGATGTCCACGAGTCGCTTGTAGGTACATAACTGAAATTGCTCCCGCGACTTTTTATTGACGTGGGGCGAGCGCAGTACCGTATAGATAGCTTTTTCGGTGGGCAGCGGAATGGGGCCGCTGATGATGGCTCCGGTGGCCTTCACAGCCTGTACGATCTTCTCGGAAGACTTGTCCACCAGATTGTGGTCGTACGACTTGAGTTTTATGCGAATTTTCTGGGACATAGCAGTTTAGTTTACGGCGGCACCTTTGAGTTTGCTCACGATGCCCTCGGCCAGGTTGTTGGGCACAAATTCGTAGTGCGAGAACGTCAGGGTGGCCGTAGCCCGTCCCGAAGAGATGGTACGCAGGTCGGTCACATAACCAAACAGTTCTGAGAGGGGAACGTCGGCTTTGATCACCTGCGAACCCGCTTTGGTATCCATTCCTTTCATCAAGCCCCGACGGCGGTTCAAGTCACCCGTAATGGGTCCGGTAAACTCCTCGGGGGTTAGCACCTCAACGCTCATGATTGGCTCCATCAGTTTAGCACCTGCCTGGCGGGCAGCTTCTTTGAAACCAATCCGAGCGGCCATTTCGAACGAAAGCGAATCGGAGTCCACGTCGTGGAACGACCCGTGAAAGAGTCTTACTTTCATAGACGAAAGCGGAAATCCAGCCAGCACGCCCGTTTTCATAGCTTCGGCGAAGCCTTTCTGGATGGCCGGAATAAATTCGCGAGGGATGGCCCCGCCTACGATGGCATTTTCAAACTCCAAACCTTCCTTTACGCCTTCGCTTTCGTCGCGAGGGCCGAGTTCGAATACAATATCGGCAAACTTACCACGGCCACCGGTCTGTTTCTTGTACACCTCACGATGCTCTACTGACTTGGTGATGGCCTCTTTGTAGGCTACTTGCGGCGCGCCCTGGTTGATTTCGACCTTGAATTCGCGGCGCATCCGATCCATGATGATCTCCAGGTGCAATTCGCCCATGCCACGGAGGATCGTTTGGCCCGTTTCGTGGTCGGTGTTCACCTGGAGGGTGGGATCTTCTTCGACCAGCTTGGCAATAGCATTGCCCATTTTGTCGAGATCGGCTTGCTTCTTGGGTTCGATTGCATAGCCGATTACTGGCTCGGGGAATACCATAGATTCGAGAACGATCTTCGCATTTTGCGCGCAGAGCGTATCGCCAGTCTTAATGTCTTTAAAGCCCACGACGGCTGCAATGTCGCCGGCGGCCAGACGCTCGATCTGATTCTGCTTGTTAGCGTGCATCTGATAAACCCGCGAAATGCGCTCTTTGGAGTCCGAGCGGGTATTGTACACATAAGAACCCGACTCAAGCACACCCGAATAGGCGCGCACAAAACACAGGCGACCTACGTACGGATCGGTGGCGATCTTGAAGGCCAACCCAGCGAAAGGTTCTGACTCCGAAGGCTTGCGGCTCACTTCAGCGCCCGTATCGGGATCAATGCCCTTGATGCTTTCCTTGTCGAGCGGCGATGGGCACAGGGCCATCACGTAGTCAAGCATGGTTTGCACACCTTTGTTCTTGAAAGACGAGCCACACAGCATGGGCACGATGGCCATGTCAATGGTAGCGCGGCGCAAGGCACTCAGGATCTCGTCTTCGGAGATTGAGGTCGAATCTTCGAAATACTTCTCCATGAGGGTTTCGTCATACTCGGCCACGGCTTCCAGCAATTTCTCGCGGTATTCCTTGGCTTCTTCGAGCATATCGTCCGGAATGGGCACTTCCGTAAACGTCATGCCCAAATCTTCCTCGTTCCACTCGATGGCTCGGAAATTGACCAAGTCCACCACGCCCCGGAAATTATCTTCGGCACCGATGGGCAACTGCAACGCTACGGCATTGCTACCCAGCATTTCTTTTACTTGCTTGCAAACCCCCAGAAAGTCGGCTCCCGACCGGTCCATCTTATTGACAAAACCAATGCGGGCCACATTATAATTGTTGGCCAGACGCCAGTTGGTCTCCGATTGCGGCTCTACGCCGTCCACGGCGCTGAAGAGAAACACCAGGCCATCGAGCACCCGCAGCGAGCGGTTTACTTCGACCGTGAAATCCACGTGACCGGGCGTGTCAATAATATTGATGTGGTGTTCCTGTCCACGGTAGGGCCACGTGACGGTGGTTGCGGCCGAAGTGATGGTGATACCACGCTCCTGTTCCTGCTCCATCCAGTCCATGGTAGCCGCGCCGTCGTGCACTTCTCCAATTTTGTGGCTTACGCCTGCATAAAAAAGAATGCGCTCGGTGGTAGTGGTTTTGCCGGCATCAATGTGGGCAGCAATTCCGATGTTACGGGTGTACTTTAAGTCACGTGCCATGAATCAGAATCTAAAGTGTGAAAATGCTTTGTTAGCTTCGGCCATACGGTGCGTATCGTCTTTTTTCTTGACGGCCGCCCCTTCGCCTTTGGCCGCAGCCACAATTTCGCCAGCCAGTTTTTCGGTCATGGTTTTCTCTCCACGGCGCCGGGCATAGGCAATCAGCCATTTAATACCCAGCGCTTGCTTGCGCTCGGGACGCACCTCGCTTGGCACCTGAAAGGTGGCACCTCCCACGCGGCGGCTGCGCACCTCCACGTTGGGCATCACATTGCTGAGGGCTTTGCGCCAGGTTTCCAGGCCGTTTTCCTTAGTGCGGTTTTCGGCCAGATCGAGTGAATCGTAAAATATTTTGTAGGCAATACTTTTCTTGCCGTCCACCATCAGGCTGTTGACAAATTTGGTCACCAGTGTATCGCTGAATTTCGGGTCGGGCAGTACGTACCGTTTCTTAGGCTTCGCCTTTCTCATGGATCAATTATTTTTATTTCTTTTTACCACCTTTTGCGGGTGCGGCGGGCGCAGCACCGGGCTTGGGACGCTTGGCTCCGTACTTGGAGCGGGATTGCAGGCGACCATTTACACCAGCCGTATCGAGGGCCCCACGCACAATGTGGTAGCGCACACCGGGCAAGTCTTTCACCCGACCACCCCGAATGAGCACGATGGAGTGCTCTTGTAGGTTGTGGCCTTCGCCGGGAATGTAGGCATTCACTTCTTTAGCACTTTTGGCCAGCCGCACCCGTGCCACCTTGCGCATGGCCGAGTTGGGTTTTTTGGGCGTAGTGGTATAAACGCGCGTACAGACGCCCCGCTTCTGCGGACAGGCATCTAGCGCGGGCGACTTCGACTTGCTAATGAGCGTCTTGCGGCCCTTTCTTACTAACTGCTGTATCGTGGGCATTTAAGCGATTTTCCGATTTAGAAAAATTTTGAGGTGCGAAATTAGGTAAATAGCCGCTATTTACCAACGTTTTTTTGCCTTATGTGTCAAGCCTGGCCCATGGTTCCCCCAAAATTCATTGGGAAGTTGGGCATATTGCCATCCGTCTGCTTGATTTTGCCGAAAGCGGCTTCGTAACGCTCGATGTTTTCGCGCAGGGCGGCCAGAAAGCGCAGGGCGTGCTCGGGTGTCACGACCACGCGCGATTTCACTTTGGCCTTGGGCACGCCTGGCATCAGCCGGATAAAATCAATCACAAACTCACTGTTGGAGTGCGCAATCATGGCCAGATTAGCGTAAATGCCTTCGGCAATATCTTCTGACAACTCAATATTGAGTTGGTTGTGGACGCCTTCTTTTTTTTCAGCCATTGGGGAAAAGGTTAAAACAGGGCTGATCTGGTCGAGATCAGCCCCGTGATGAGCGTTTACTTCTGCAATTCTTTCGTACGGCGGTTCGATGTTTCGGCCTGCCGAACGGCCATCATCCGATCGTATTCGTCTTTCGAACTGACGGTGTAGTCTTCGTATTCGCGCAAGCCCGTACCAGCCGGGATCAGGTGGCCTACGATCACGTTTTCCTTCAGGCCCAACAAGTAGTCAGTCTTGCCCCGGATCGAGGCTTCGCTGAGCACCTTGGTAGTTTCCTGGAAGGAAGCGGCCGAAATGAAGCTCTCTGTACCCAGCGAGGCTTGCGTAATCCCCTGCAAGGTGGGGCGCGATACGGCCGCTTGGGCGTCTCGGACTTGCACCAACTGCAAGTCCCGGCGGCGCAAACTGGAGTTCTCGTCGCGCAACTGGCGGGGCGTCACGATCTGGCCCGGCTTAAGCTTGTCGGACTCTCCGGCTTCCACTACGACTTTCTTATCTAAGATTTCGTCGTTTTCGGTCTGGAACGTCAGCTTGTCCACTACTTGGTTTGGCAAAAAGGTGGTATCGCCCGGTTCGAGCACTTCCACTTTTTGCATCATTTGCCGGACGATGATTTCGATGTGCTTGTCATTGATCTTCACCCCTTGCAGGCGATACACTTCCTGAATACCGTTGACGAGGTACTCTTGCACGGCCGTAGGGCCTTTGATCGAGAGGATGTCGTTGGGCGTAATGGCGCCGTCCGAAAGGGGCATCCCAGCACTGACAAAGTCGTTGTCGTGCACCAAAATGTATTTCGACAGGGGCACCATGTATTTGCGCTGTACGCCATCTTTCGACTCGATGTAGATTTCGCGGTTGCCACGCTTGATGCCGCCGTAGGTCACGACTCCGTCAATCTCGCTCACCACGGCTGGGTTCGAGGGATTGCGCGCTTCGAACAGTTCGGTCACGCGCGGCAGTCCACCCGTAATGTCACGGGTTTTGCCTACCGAGCGCGGAATTTTAGCCAGGATACGACCCGGCTTGATCTTGTCGCCCTGCTGCACCGTCAGGCGGGCACCTACCGGCACGTTGTAGCCTTTCGAGTTCGACTCATCGGCACCCCGAACGAATACGGCCGGGTTCTTGGCTTTGTCTTTGGTATCAATGATTACCTTCTCGCGATAGCCGGTTTGCTCGTCAAACTCTTCGCGGTAGGTAATGCTCTCCTCGATGGCATCGAACTCGATGACCCCCGCAAACTCGGAGAGGATCACGGCGTTGTAGGGGTCCCATTGACAGAGCGTGGCACCTTTCTGGACGGACTGTCCGTCTTCGACAGTCAGGAACGAGCCGTAGGGAGCCACGTTGCTCATCAGCACCTTTTGGGTGCGCGGGTCAACGAGCCGGATTTCGCCCGAGCGGCCCATCACTACTCGAATCGGGTTGCCTTCGCTGTCTTCGGCGGCTATCGAACGAATGTCTTCGATCTGCACCACGCCGTCGAACTTGGCTTTGATGGTAGCCTCTACGGCCACGTTGGAGGCCGTACCCCCCACGTGGAACGTGCGCAACGTGAGCTGTGTGCCCGGCTCGCCGATGGACTGCGCCGCCACGACGCCCACCGATTCGCCTTTCTGCACCATCAGGCCCGTAGCCAGGTTGCGTCCGTAACACTTGGCGCAGACCCCGCGCTTAGATTCGCACGTGAGCACCGAGCGAATCTCGACGGTGTCAATGGCGGTTGCTTCGATGCGCTGGGCCAGTTCTTCGTTGATCTCGGCACCTGCCGGCACGAGCAATTCGTCGGTGAGGGGATCAAAAACGTCGTGCACCGTTACACGGCCCAAGATGCGGTCGTAGAGTGACTCTACGATCTCTTCGTTGTCCTTGAGGGCCGACACCATCAGCCCGCGCAGCGTACCGCAGTCTTCTTCATTGATCACCACGTCTTGCGCCACGTCCACAAGGCGGCGGGTCAGATAGCCAGCGTCAGCCGTTTTGAGGGCCGTATCGGCCAGACCCTTCCGGGCACCGTGCGTCGAAATGAAGTACTCGATCACGTCGAGGCCCTCTTTGAAGTTGGACAGAATCGGGTTTTCGATGATCTCTCCCACTGAGCCTTGGAGGTTTTTCTGCGGCTTGGCCATCAGGCCCCGCATCCCACCAAGCTGGCGGATTTGCTCTTTCGAGCCACGAGCGCCCGAGTGCATCATCATGTAGATGGAGTTGAAGCCCTGATCGTTCTGCTCCAACTGCTGCATGAGCGTCTCGGTGAGCTGGGAGTTGACGCGCGTCCAAATGTCCACTACCTGGTTGTAGCGCTCGTTCTCCGTAATCAGGCCCATCTGGTAGTTGTTCACGACGGCCGTCACTTCGTTTTTGGCTTTTACTACCAGCACACTCTTGGCTTCGGGAATGATCACGTCCGAGAGGCCGATCGAAAGGCCACCCGTGAAGGCATTCTGGAAGCCCAGGGTTTTGATATCGTCCAAAAACTTGGACGTGGCCATCAGTCCTGCCCGTTTGAAGACCATTGCAATTATCTGCTGCAACTTTTTCTTGGTGAGCAGCTCATTGACGTAGCCCACCGATTCGGGCACCGACTGGTTGAAAATCACGCGGCCCGCTACCGTCTCGACCACACGGGTCTCGAGTTCGTCCTGCTCGTTGCGGACTTTTGTCCGCACCTTGATGTAAGCGTGCTTATTCAGGCGCTTTTCGTTGAGGGCAATCACAACTTCTTCTACGCCCGAGAAAGTCATGCCTTCGCCCTGTACGTGGTGCTCGTCGGTGCTGCGCCGCCCTTTGGTCAGGTAGTAAAGCCCCAGTACCATGTCTTGCGAAGGCACGGCGATGGGTGCCCCGTTGGCGGGGTTGAGAATATTGTGTGAAGCCAGCATCAGCAGCGACGCCTCCAGGATGGCTTCGTGTCCCAGGGGCACGTGAACGGCCATCTGGTCACCGTCAAAGTCAGCGTTGAAGGCCGTACACACCAAGGGGTGCAACTGAATGGCTTTGCCTTCGATCAACTTGGGCTGGAAGGCCTGGATGCCGAGGCGGTGCAGCGTAGGCGCGCGGTTGAGCAGCACGGGGTGGCCCTTGAGTACGTTCTCGAGGATGTCCCACACCACGGGGTCTTTGCGGTCCACAATTTTCTTGGCCGATTTCACCGTCTTGACGATGCCGCGCTCAATGAGCTTGCGGATCACGAAGGGCTTGAACAACTCGGCGGCCATATCTTTGGGCAGGCCGCACTCGTGGAGTTTGAGTTCTGGCCCCACCACAATCACCGAACGACCCGAGTAGTCCACACGTTTGCCGAGCAAGTTTTGGCGGAAGCGGCCTTGCTTGCCTTTCAGCATATCGGACAACGATTTGAGCGCCCGGTTGCCTTCGGCCCGCACGGCGTTCACCTTGCGGGAGTTGTCGAAGAGCGAATCTACGGCTTCCTGCAACATGCGCTTTTCGTTGCGCAGAATCACTTCGGGCGCCTTGATCTCGATCAGGCGCTTGAGGCGGTTGTTGCGGATGATGACCCGGCGATAGAGGTCGTTAAGGTCGGACGTAGCGAATCGTCCGCCGTCTAGCGGCACCAACGGCCGCAGCTCGGGCGGAATGACGGGCACCATCTTGATGATCATCCACTCGGGACGGTTTTCGATCCGGGTGCGGGCATCGCGGAATGCCTCCACCACTTTGAGGCGCTTGAGGGCCTCGGCCTTGCGCTGTTGCGACGTGTCGTTGGCCGCCGAATGACGCAGGCTGTACGAAAGCTCGTCGAGATTGAGGCGGGACAGCAACATCTCGAGGGCCTCGGCACCCATCCGGGCAATGAATTTGTTAGGGTCGTGCTCGTCGAGCATTTGGTTCTCGCGCGGCAGCTTGTCCATGATGTCGAGGTACTCGTCTTCGGTCAGGAAGTCGAGGTAATTAACCCCGTCTTCTTGTTTCGACCCCGGCTGGATCACCACGTAGCGCTCGTAGTAGATGATCTGATCCAACTTTTTGGTAGGTAGGCCCAGCAAGTACCCAATTTTGTTGGGCAGCGAACGGAAATACCAGATGTGCGCCACGGGCACCACTAGCTCGATATGGCCCATGCGCTCGCGCCGGACTTTCTTTTCGGTTACTTCTACGCCGCAACGATCGCAGATAATGCCCTTGTATCGGATGCGCTTGTATTTGCCGCAGTGGCATTCCCAGTCTTTGGTCGGCCCAAAAATGCGCTCACAAAACAGGCCGCCCATTTCGGGCTTGTAGGTGCGGTAGTTGATCGTCTCCGGCTGAGTAACTTCACCGTGCGAACTTTCCAGGATAGACTCTGGCGAGGCCAGGCTGATCGTAACCTTGGAAAACTCTTGATTAAGTTTTTTATTTTTTCTGAATGCCATCGTGAAGGGAGAAGGTTAAAAGCTTGAAAGTAACCGCCGAAAGCCGTGCGCCTTCGGCGGTACGAACGTGCTGGTTATTCGAGGGTAATTTCCAAGGCCAACCCCCGTAGCTCGTGCACCAGCACATTGAATGATTCGGGAATGTTGGGCTTGGGCATATTTTCGCCTTTGACGATGGCTTCGTACGCCTTGGCGCGGCCCACCACGTCGTCGGACTTCACCGTCAGGATTTCCTGCAGGATGTGCGAGGCACCAAAGGCTTCGAGTGCCCACACTTCCATTTCGCCGAAGCGTTGTCCGCCAAACTGCGCCTTACCACCCAGCGGCTGCTGCGTGATCAGCGAGTAGGGGCCGATCGAACGCGCGTGCATTTTGTCGTCAATGAGGTGACCAAGTTTTAGCATGTAGATCACGCCGACCGTCACTTTCTGGTCGAAGCGTTCGCCCGTCAATCCGTTGTAAAGGGCCGTTCGACCCAGGTCAGGCAGGTTGGCTTCTTTCAGCTCGCTGATCACCTCTTCTTCGGTGGCACCGTCGAATATGGGCGTGGCGTATTTGCGTCCCAACTTGAGACCCGCCCAGCCCAGTACGGTTTCGTAAATCTGGCCCAGGTTCATCCGCGAAGGTACTCCCAGCGGGTTAAGCACGATGTCCACAGGGGTGCCGTCTTCGAGGAAGGGCATGTCCTCCTCGCGCACAATGCGCGCCACCACGCCTTTGTTGCCGTGACGACCCGCCATCTTGTCGCCTACCTTGAGTTTGCGCTTTTTGGCGATGTACACCTTGGCCATGCTGACAATGCCCGTGGGCAGTTCGTCGCCCACTTCGAGCGTGAAGCGGTCGCGCTTGAAGCGGCCCGTGATCTCGTTGCGCTTGCGCGTATAATTCTTCACCAAATCCAGCAACAAGCGGTTGATGCGTGAGTCAACCGTCCAGTTTTCAAGGTTAAGGTCCGAGATCAGGTTTACTTCCTCCTGCACGTTGTAGGTGCTCTCGTCGCGATAGACGTTCTTCTTGGGAAAGACATTGGCCTCTATGTTCTTCCGGGTAAACTTCACCCCTTTCGAGACGATCTCTTCGCCAAATTTGTGCTTGACGCCCTGGCTCACCTTGCCTTCCAGCAGGCCCACCATCTTGTCAATCATCTGGTCGCGCACCACCGACAAGTCGTACGAGTAGCGGCTCTTGAGCACTTCCACTTCCTTCTTCGACTTGGCCCGTAGGTCCTTGTCTTTCTTGGGCCTGGAGAACAGATCTGTATGAATCACCACCCCGCGCAGCGAAGGCGGTGCTTTCATCGAAGCGTCTTTGACGTCGCCCGCCTTGTCGCCAAAAATGGCTCGCAACAGTTTTTCTTCCGGAGTTGGGTCGGTCTCGCCTTTGGGCGTAATTTTCCCGATCAGGATATCGCCTTCGCGCACCTCCGAGCCTACCCGGATAATGCCCCGCTCGTCGAGGTTCTTGACGGCCTCTTCGCTTACGTTCGGGATCTCGGAGGTCAATTCTTCTTCGCCGCGCTTGGTATCGCGCACTTCGAGTTCAAACTCCTCGATGTGTACAGAGGTGAAAATATCCTCCCGTACTACTTTCTCGGAGATCACAATGGCATCTTCGTAGTTGTATCCCTGCCAGGGCATAAAGGCCACGAGCAGGTTTCGGCCCAGCGCCAGCTCGCCCTTGTCGGTGGCGTAGCCTTCGCAAAGAATATCTCCTTTTTTAACTTTTTGGCCTTTAAGAACGATTGGGCGCAAGTTGATGCACGTGTCCTGGTTGGTACGGCGAAACTTGATCAGGTCGTACGTACGGGTTTCGCTGTCGAAATCCACCATCTTTTGGTCTTCCGTCAGGTCGTACTTCATCACGATTTTGTAGGCATCCACAAAATCCACCGTACCGTCTTCTTCGGCCGTGATGAGGGTGCGCGAGTCGAGGGCTACACGGCGCTCCAGGCCAGTGCCCACAATGGGCGCCTGCGGGCGCAGCAGCGGCACGGCTTGGCGTTGCATGTTCGAACCCATCAGGGCGCGGTTGGCGTCGTCGTGTTCCAAAAACGGAATCAGCGACGCAGCCACCGACACAATCTGGTTCGGGGCAATGTCCATATAGGTCACTTTGTCGGGCGACACGAGCGGAAAGTCGCCTTCGTATCGTGCCTTGACGATGTCGTTGACGTAGTGCCCTTGCTCATCAATGGGCGCGTTGGCCTGGGCAATGTTGTGCCGATCTTCTTCTTCGGCCGTCAAGAACACCAGGTCGTTCGACACCTGCCCTTCCTTCACCTTCCGGTAGGGGGTCTCGATAAAACCCATATTATTGACTTTGGCGTGAACGCACAGCGAGGAGATAAGCCCAATGTTGGGCCCTTCGGGCGTCTCGATGGTGCAAAGGCGGCCGTAGTGCGTGTAGTGCACGTCGCGCACCTCAAAACCAGCCCGCTCGCGCGAAAGTCCACCTGGTCCCAACGCCGACAAGCGACGTTTGTGGGTGATCTCGGCCAGCGGATTGGTCTGGTCCATGAACTGCGACAACTGGTTGGTGCCGAAGAAGGAATTGATCACCGACGAGAGCGTGCGGGCGTTGATCAGGTCCACAGGCTTGAAATCTTCGTTGTCCCGCACGTTCATCCGCTCCTTGATGGTGCGGGCCATGCGGGCCAAGCCTACCCCAAACTGGCTGTAGAGCTGTTCGCCCACCGTCCGGACGCGGCGGTTGCTGAGGTGGTCAATGTCGTCCACGACGGCCTTGGAGTTGATCAGCCCGATCAGGTACTTGACGATCTCAATGATGTCTTGCGTGGTCAGCACGCGTACGTCCTGGTCAATCTCCAGCCCGAGTTTTTTATTGATTCGGTAGCGGCCTACCTCGCCCAAGTCATAGCGTTTGTCGGAGAAAAACAAGTTCTGGATGATGTCGCGCGCCGTTTGTTCGTCGGGTGCGTCGGTGTTGCGAAGCTGACGATAAATTTGTTCGACGGCTTCTTTCTCCGAGTTGGAGTTGTCTTTCTGCAGCGTGTTGTAGATGATCGTGTAATCGGCGATATTGATGTCGTCGCGGTGCAAAATCACCGACGTCACCCCCGACGAAAGGATCACCTCCAGGTCGTCGGCCGAAAGCAACGAGTCGCGTTCGAGCAACACCTCGTTGCGATCAATGGATACCACCTCGCCCGTGTCTTCGTCCACGAAATCTTCCGTCCAAGTCCGCAGCACGCGGGCCGCCAGGCGACGTCCCACAGCATTGGACAGCGCGGCGGCGGTGGCGGGCACCTCTTCCGAAAGGTTGAACAAGTCCAGGATGTCCTTGTCGGTACCGTAGCCAATGGCCCGCAAGAGGGTCGTCACCGGAAATTTCTTCTTCCGATCAATGTAGGCGTACATGACATTGTTGACGTCCGTAGCAAACTCAATCCACGACCCCTTGAAGGGAATGATGCGGGCCGAGTATAGCTTGGTGCCGTTGGTGTGCTTGCTTTGGGCAAAAAACACGCCCGGCGAACGGTGCAACTGCGACACGATGACGCGCTCGGCTCCGTTGATTACGAAGGAGCCGCGCTGGGTCATGTAGGGAATGTTTCCCAAAAACACTTCCTGCTCGATTGTTTCGAAATCCTCATTGTCGGCATCGTTGCAGATGAGACGCAGTTTTGCCTTGAGCGGCACCGAATAGGTCAGTCCCCGATCAATGCACTCGTCAATAGAATATTTGGGAGGATCTACGGTGTAATCTACAAACTGGAGAACAAAATTCTCCCTTGAGTCGGATATGGGAAAATTCTCCGCAAAAACTTTGTAGAGGCCTTCCATATTTTTCTTTTCAGCCGACGTTTCGAGTTGAAAAAAGTCCTGAAAAGACTGTAATTGTACGTCCAGGAAGTCCGGATAATCAACGACTGTGCGGATAGAGGCAAAATTCTTACGACCAGTGATCGTGTCTATAAATGCCATTGACATTAGAGTTTAAAATGTTAGAAATCGAGGTTTACGAGTACCTCAAACTAACGCGTGGCCCGGGGCCACTTACCAACAGTCGCCCTATTTCGTAAGGAAGCGGGGGCAACCGCAATGAACCATTTGGTGCGTCGGCCACGCAAGGCCGTGCCGACTATTGAGTCCCGCTGTACAAGCCAGAGAATTAGTGGCATACAAACGGGAAAAGACCTGACTAAAAAGCCAGGCCTGTTTGAACACGAAGCCGATATGTGGCGTGCGCAGCACTGATATTATTTCAGTTCTACTTCCGCACCAGCTTCTTCGAGTTGCTTTTTGAGTGCTTCTGCTTCGTCTTTCGACACGCCTTCCTTCACAGCTTTGGGCGCGGTATCCACCACTTCTTTGGCTTCTTTCAGGCCCAGACCCGTAAGTTCTTTCACCAACTTGACGACGGCCAACTTGCTAGCACCAGCGGCCTTAAGTACCACGTCGAAAGAGGTTTTCTCGACGACGGCTTCCGCATCTCCTGCGCCTGCACCGCCGCCAGCCATCATCATGGGGGCCGCTGCTGCGGGTTCGATGCCGTATTCATCCTTCAGGATAGAGGCCAGTTCATTGACTTCTTTGACGGTGAGGTTCACTAGCTGTTCAGCGATTGCTTTCAGATCTGCCATTTTTGTATCTGCTTTAAATAAAAATAATCGAAAGGTTAAGATTGAGCTTCACGCTCGGAAAGTGTTTTGACCAGTCCAGCAATTTTGTCTCCTCCACTGCGCAGGGCCGAGAGTACGTTCTTGGCAGGCGATTGAAGCAACGCCACCACGTCGGCAATAAGTTCGGGCTTGGTCTTGACTTTCTCGAGAAAGTCGAGCTGGTCAACTCCAATGAAAATGGACTGATCTACCGATGCCGCCTTCAGTACGGGCTTATAGCCTGCTTTTCGGTCTTGCTTTTCGGCTTTGTAATATTCCTTCAACAGCTTGGCGGGCGCACTTCCCGAATCGGTAGCAAACAATATCCCCGAAAAGCCTTTGAGGGCCGTGTCGTCTAGCTCGCTGTAATCGGTATCAATACCCGCGTTCTGCGTGTACTTGGCCAGTGCCTTGCCAATCAGCGTATTTTTCACGACGCGGTACTCGATGCCACGCTCGTAGCACAGGCGACGAAAGCGGTTTATCTTGGCCACCGAAAGGCCCGACGCGTCGGTAATGTAGAAGTAATTATGGGCAGCAAACTTCTGCGAAAGTTCTTCTACGATCTGAATTTTCTCTTCTCTGGTCATGACTATTCCTGAACTTTAGTGCCCCGCAGGGAATTTTTGTCAACGATAATACCAGGGCTCATCGTAGTTGACAAGTGAACCGACTTGAAGTAAGCTCCTTTGGCCGACGCGGGCTTGAGGCGAGAGATGACGCTGACCACCTCTTGTACGTTTTCTTGCAATTTTTCGGGCGAGAACGACACCTTGCCAATGCTGGCGTGGATGATCCCCGTCTTGTCCACTTTGAAGTCAATCTTGCCCGCTTTCACTTCCTTCACGGCTTTGGCCACGTCGAGCGTCACGGTACCCGATTTGGGGTTTGGCATCAATCCGCGCGGACCCAGCACCCGACCTAGCCGACCAACTTTGGCCATCACGGTGGGCATCGTGATAATAACGTCCACGTCCGTCCAGCCGCCTTCAATTTTGGCAATGAAGTCGTCGAGTCCTACGTAATCGGCGCCAGCTTCGCGGGCTTCGTCTTCCTTGTCGGGCGTCACCAGGGCCAGCACCCGTACTTCCTTGCCTGTGCCGTGGGGGAGCGTCACGACGCCCCGCACCATCTGATCGGCCTTGCGCGGATCCACTCCCAGGCGCACGTCCACATCCACCGAGGCGTCGAACTTGGTGAAAGTGATATCTTTCAACATGCGGGTAGCCTCGTCTAGCTGATACTCTTTGTTGAGGTCGTACTTTTCGAGAACGGCCTTACGATTTTTGGTGAGCTTGGTCATAATGATATTTTGTTCAGGCCTCCCAGGGAGCCGTTCCCGTTACGGTAATGCCCATGCTGCGGGCAGTACCTGCCACCATCCTCATGGCAGGTTCCACACTAAAGGCATTCAAGTCTTCCATTTTGGTTTGGGCAATCTCGCGCACCTGATCCCAGGTGACCGAACCCACTTTTTTGCGGTTCGGCTCGGCCGAACCCGATTTGAGTTTGGCGGCTTGCATCAGCAACACGGGTGCTGGTGGCGTCTTGATGACAAAGTCAAAAGATTTGTCGGTATAGACCGTGAGCACCACGGGCAACACCATGCCTTGCTTTTCTTGCGTACGCGCATTGAATTGCTTGCAAAACTCCATGATATTGACCCCTTTCGAGCCGAGTGCCGGACCAATGGGCGGCGAGGGATTGGCTTGTCCGCCCTTCACCTGTAATTTTACGTATCCGCTTATCTGCTTTGCCATTGTGTTGATCAGGATTGTTTTTCAACCTGGAAGTAGTTCAGTTCTACGGGCGTGTTGCGTCCGAAAATCTTCACCATTACGTTAAGTTTTTTACGTTCTTCGAATACTTCTTCCACCGTACCCGAAAAGCCGTTGAATGGCCCATCCATTACCTTTACCATTTCGCCCACGATAAAGGGCGTATTGAGCAGCACTTCGTCTTGCTCGGTTTCGTCCACTTTGCCCAGTATCCGGTTGATCTCCGACTGCCGGAGGGGCACTGGAATCTTATTAGGACCCGTGCCGTCGCCTTGGCCCAAAAAGCCAATCACGCCCGGTATGCTAGTAATCACGTGGGTCGTTTCGCCCGAACTCAGGTCAGCCGATATGATCACGTATCCCGGAAAAAAATTCCGCTCCCGCACCCGTTTTTTGCCATTGCGCATTTCATATACCTTTTCCGAGGGGATGAGCACCTGTGAAATGGCCTCTTCAAGATGGTAGCGATTGATCTCGTTTTCGAGGTACGTTTTCACCTTTTTTTCCTGACCGGCTACCGCCCGGACTACGTACCAGCTGTGTTCAGTCATAGCCTTGAGGGGTTTATCAGAGGCTATAAAGCACCGCCATCAGATTTTCAAATCCAAAGTCAATAGCCCCAATGAACAGCGCAAAAATCAGGGAAGCCACCAGCACCAGGCGCGAGTCGCGCTGCAAATTGCCCACGGTCGGCCAGGTAACTTTGTGGCGCATCTCGTCCACAGATTCCCGGAAATAAGCCACTAGCTTGTTCATTTCTACTCTCTGTTATGCACGGGTGGAGGGACTCGAACCCCCAGCCAACGGTTTTGGAGACCGCTACTCTACCAATTGAGCTACACCCGTAAGTTAAAAGGCTAAAGGGAGGGCAAATTTACGGCTTATAGCCGACAAATAAAAGCGCCCTTGAAAATTTCAAGGGCGCTTTTGGGGAAAATTTTTCGGACTAGTCGAAAATCTCGGTTACCTGACCGGCACCCACAGTACGGCCTCCTTCGCGAATGGCAAAGCGAAGGCCTTTTTCCATGGCTACTTTGTTGATGAGTTCTACCTTGATGGTGACGTTGTCGCCGGGCATCACCATCTCTACGTTTTCGGGGAGGCTGATTTCACCCGTTACGTCGGTGGTGCGCAAGTAGAACTGCGGACGGTATTTGTTGAAAAAGGGCGTGTGACGGCCACCTTCTTCTTTCGAAAGCACGTACACCTCGGCGGCAAAGCTTTGGTGTGGCTTCACCGATCCGGGCTTGCAAATGACCATGCCCCGGCGGATTTGGGTTTTGTCCACCCCGCGCAGCAGCAGCCCTACGTTGTCGCCCGCTTCGCCGCGGTCGAGAATCTTGCGAAACATCTCTACCCCCGTTACGGTGGACTTGAGGTTTTCGGCACCCATCCCGAGGATGTCCACGGCGTCGCCCGTCTTGATGACACCGCGCTCGATACGACCAGTGGCCACGGTGCCGCGACCCGTGATCGAGAACACGTCTTCGACGGGCATGAGGAAGTCTTTGTCAATGAGGCGTTCGGGCAGCGGGATGTGCTCGTCCACGGCCGTCATCAGTTCTTCCACTTTCTCTACCCACTTGGCTTCGCCGTTGAGCGCGCCCAGGGCCGAGCCTTGTACGACGGGAATGTTGTCGCCGTCAAATTCGTAGAAGCTCAGTAGTTCGCGAATTTCCATCTCGACGAGTTCGAGCAGCTCTTCGTCGTCCACCATGTCCACTTTGTTCATGAACACCACCAGGGCCGGTACGCCTACCTGACGGGCCAGCAGGATGTGCTCGCGCGTTTGGGGCATGGGGCCGTCGGTGGCTGCCACCACCAGGATGGCACCGTCCATCTGGGCAGCACCCGTCACCATGTTTTTGACGTAGTCGGCGTGGCCGGGGCAGTCCACGTGGGCGTAGTGACGGTTTTCCGTCTGGTATTCCACGTGCGAGGTGTTGATGGTAATGCCGCGCTCTTTTTCTTCGGGTGCGTTATCAATCGAAGAAAAATCCCGCATTTGGGCAAAGCCTTTGGCGGCCAACACTTTCGTGATGGCAGCGGTCAGGGTCGTTTTGCCGTGGTCGACGTGGCCGATCGTGCCGATGTTAACGTGCGGCTTGGAACGGTCGAAGGTCTCTTTTGCCATTTCTTTAGAACTGGATTACGTTGATGAGTGATACTATTAAAGCAAAAAAACACGCTGCGGGGCGCATACAAGAGCCGACGACGGGATTTGAACCCACGACCTCTTCCTTACCAAGGAAGTGCTCTACCCCTGAGCTACGTCGGCTGATAAGAACACTGGCTCCGCATAGTGTGGAGCGGGAGACGAGGCTCGAACCCGCGACCTACAGCTTGGAAGGCTGTCGCTCTACCAACTGAGCTACTCCCGCTTATTATTACTACTACTTTACTGCACGCGCCCCCCAACGAATTGGAAAGGTGGTGGGGAGAGCAGGATTCGAACCTGCGAAGGCATACACCAACAGATTTACAGTCTGTCCTCGTTGGCCGCTTGAGTATCTCCCCCTTTAGGCGAAAAATCCTTAACCGAGACCCATTTGCGTGGGTATCCCGTTAAGGAGATGCAAAAGTAGCAGGTTTTGTTCGTTTGTCAAATGAGTAGGCGAAAAATTTGCGCATTGGTGAATGGAGATTACCTGAGTAGATCGTGTGCCATTGGGTGAGGCCTAGGCCTGTAACGATCACACCTCTTGCGCCTGGTTGTTTTGGCCGCCCCGGTTGGCCTACCCACATTGCGTGATACTTTTTGATGGGACCGCCCTTTCGGTGCCGCCAAAAAACGCTTGGCACCGTCCAACCTAATTTGTTTGTCTTTTAACCGATCAGCCCCCGACTTTTGCCCGCCCGATCGCCCACACACCTCTATGAAAAAACTTACCAAGCGTCTGCTTACGGCCGCCGTCATCGTAGTTTTGCTGTTTGTCATCGCCTGGCCCAAGCTAGATTTTTCTCCGGCATCGTCGGGCGGGCCGGGGCCAGCAGCGGGTGGGCCAACCCAGGTGACGGTGCGGGCCGTGGTGGCACGCGCCGCCCCGCTAAGCAACCAAATTATGGCTACGGGCTCGGTGCTGGCCAACGAAGACGTGGACATCCGCAGCGAGATCAATGGCAAGGTAACGCGGGTGCTTTTCAGAGAGGGGGACCGCGTGCAGCGCGGAGCCGTGCTGCTGCGCATCAACGACGACGAATTGCGGGCCGAATTGCAGCAGTTGGCCTTTCGCGAGCAATTGCTGCAGCAAAGCGAAGAGCGGCAGCGCGTACTGCTCGACAAGGAGGCCATTAGCCAGCAAGAATACGACGTGGCCCTGACGGAACTCAACTCCCTCAAGGCCGAGATTGAGAACCTCAAGGCCCGGATTGACAAGTACGTCATTCGCGCGCCCTTCGACGGCGTGATTGGTCTGCGCTACGTGAGCGAGGGCAGCTACC
>DAIRSZ010000005.1:0-12595 GCA_036804165.1 Catalimonadaceae bacterium
CCGGCATATTTGGTGCTGAAATTGGGCATAAACACTTTGTGCTGGATGGTTTCGGGAATGCCCATCCCGTTGTCGACCACCTCTAGCCGGGCCATCTGCCGGGACTGATTGACGCTGAGGCAGACCTCTACGTGCGGCGTACGCTCGCGGGGTACCGATTGCACGGCGTTGAGCAGCAGATTGGTCAATACCCGGCCCATCAGGGCTTCGTCGCCACTGACCACGGCGGGCTGGTCGGGTGCCCGAAGTATCAGCGACGCGTCGGCATTGTCCGTATCGTGCAGGCTGACCACTTGCCGTACGAGGGCCGTCAGGTCGAAGGGTGCTTGCTGGGGGGTGGGCATCTTGGCAAACGCCGAGAACGACGTGGCAATGTCGTTGAGCGTGTCCACCTGTTGCAGCAAAGTGCTCACCGTCTGCCCAGTAAGGTGGCGCAGGTTGGGGCGGTCTTCGCGCAGGGCACGCTGCAACAACTGCAGCTTAAGCTTGATAGGCGTGAGCGGATTTTTGATTTCGTGAGCCACTTGCCGGGCCATCTCGCGCCAGGCCGATTCTTTCTCGCTGGCCGCCAGGGCTTCGCGGCTCACTTCGAGTTTCACCAACATCTTGTTGTAGGCGTCCACCAGCAACCCTATTTCGTCGGCGGCGGGCCACTCGAGCGGTTCGTTGCGGTCGAGGGTAGTGCCCTGAATCTTGCGCGTGATGAGTTTGAGCGGCTCGGTCAGGAGTTGCGACGTCAGGTATGACAACACCAGAAAGAGAATAAAAATGGCGGTGAAAATATTGAGAATCGTGCCCAACACGTCCGTTATTTGTTTTTCTAGCTCAGCACGCGACTCGAAGAAGGGAATACTGAGCAAGCCCACAAATTGGCCTGACTCTAACGAGCGCAAGGTTACGTACACCGAGTTATACTTGAGCGTACCCACCGATTCGGTTAGTAGAGCCACTTTGTCGCGTCGTTCCATGAGTTGGGCCAAGGCAACCGGATGCGCATAGGGCATCAGCAATTCTTTCTCGAAGATGAGCGGCTGGCTCGAGAGCACCAGCCGACCCCGCGTGTCGTAGAGGTTGAGGTCCATTTCGGTGTGCCGGGCAATCTGACTGAGTGCCCGGCCCAGTTCGTCGAGGCTGATGAGGCGATTGCGATAGGCTTCGAGCGGTGCCGTCAGGTTGAGGGCGGCGTTCTCGGAGCGGCGCACAAATGACTGCCGCAGGTCTTCGCGGTAGTTGGCACTCATTACGCTGACCGTAATGATACTGACCGACAAGAGCGGCAGAAAAAAGGCGATGTTGAGAAATATCTGCGTTTTGGCCGCTAGCGTCAGCCGACCACTTCGCGGCCATTGCGAGAGCGAGTAGCCCAGCAGCACCAGCAGGGCCACCACCATCAAGATCAGCAGCAAGAACGAGAAGTTGGTCAGCAAATTGCGCGTGGTATAGGCCAGCGACGAAACCACCACAAACTGACCGCCCTGCCCTTCCAGCACCAGGTGGTGATAGTCTTGCCGGACAAAAGACTCCCGCACCAGGCGGGGGTTCTGAAACGTGGCGGCCGAAAATTGCTGTTCGTAGTTGAACTCCCCAAAACTGTACTGCCAGTCGTTGTTGGCAAAGACGGCGTAGCTGTATTCACGGTATTTGGTCGGCTGCACAAAGCGCCGATCTACGAGCAACTCGGGATATACATTGTTGGGAATGATGCGCTTCATGCGCAAGTCCACCACCACGTAGCCAAACACCTCGTTGCGCTCGCGCACCTCCACAAAGGCGAGGTAGCGCTTAAACACGTTGCGCTCCACCTCCGAGTAAAAAAAAATATCCTCAAACTCGGTTCGGTACTTGGGCTTATCGTATATCTGCTTCAACCGATGATAACTAATTTCCTCTCCGATGTCCGTCAGGATATTGCCGTATCCGTTGAAAAGGATGATCTGTATTTCGTACTTATCGAAATAATTGCTCAGGTGGCTGCGCCGGATTTTTTGTTCCACCAGCTCGCGCGACGAAAACGGGTTGAGGAAACGACGCCGGATAAACTCATCTTCCCGAATTTGGGTGCGCAGTTCGCTGAGCAGAAATTCGGCCATCACGTCGCGGTCAATGAGCAACTGGGCCGCAAAACGCTCCTTGTCGCGCTGCGTTTCGCGTTGGGTATGCTCGTTGAGGGCATAGGTGCCCGCCATGGCACCCACCAAAGCCCCGATGAAAAGGTAGAGGTAGGTCTGATAGCGCAGCCGACGTAGGTAGCTCGGAAAATCAATGAGCAGGCTCAGGCTCAGGAAAGCCAGACTGACGGGGAGTACAAATTGCCCATGCCAGGACAGCAGCCTGTCGGCCACGAGATAGGCCAACGTGCCGAGCCCCAACGCCAGCCACCGCCGCCGCTTGTGTGGCAAGTACACCCGCAAAGCCCGGATAAGATCGGTCACCACAAAAAAATACGTACTTGCAATGAGCACAAACACCAGCAAGGCCGTTACCTTGAGTGCCGTGAAGCGGATGCTCTGCGTGATGTCGAGCGTCCACTGCGCGTTGAAGTAGAGTGTTTCGAGCACCGAAACGGCGATCAGCAGGGCCAGGTGCGCCCCCAGCACCAGCCCTCCCCCCACGACAAGTTGAATTTGCGATTTGTGGTGTTGGTACCCAGAAAAGTGCGGTACGCTTCGTGCCAAAAAGTGCCAGAAAACCCCGAAAGTCAGCAGGTCGAGCAGCAAATCGCCCAACGAAGGCGTGGCAAACGAGGATGCATAGAACTTGGGATTGAACAACTCGAAGGGATAGATGGCAAAAGGCAAGTTGAACAGCAACATGATCGCCCGCGTGCCCAACAAGCCAACTGCCAGAAAAAGCAGGGCCGTACGGTAGTCGCCCGCCCGTATCCAGTGCCGAATTCGCTGCCATGCGTACACCCCAAAAAACAAGAGTGCCAGCCCTATCCAACCGGCAATGATCAGGCGATTGGCCCGCCCCAACTGATCGTAGTTGCCGGCATAGTCGGCTATGAACAAGAAGGTGCCGTCGGGTGCGTAGAAAGGCACCCCGGGGGCTGTCGGGAGTGCCGAAAGCAATATCTCGTCTGAAGGGAACAGCTCGCGGTTGAAGGCACTTTCGGTATAGCGGCTCTGGATTTGATAACGCCGCGCCAGGGGCAACAGCACAAACACCTCCCGGAGGTCGGCTTCTACCATGACGGCCCGCCGATAGGCCAGGTAGCTCCCCCCCCGCACGCTTACCAGACGGTAGGTGTAGTGGCCCGCCAACGATTGGTAGTCGGGCAAGTATTGCACGTCAGACCAATAGTAGCGCGTACCGCTTTCGTACACCAGCGTAGGATATTGTGCCCGCTCGTTGAGCTGCGCAAAGGGGGGCAGGCGCGGGGCAGTCATCAACGCCAACAACGACGTGCATTGCTGGGCCATCGCCTCCAGGTGCGTGCGTATCTGCGCCTGCCCCTGGCGCAGCGAAGCGACTTTGCGCTGTTCGGCTTCCTGCCACTTCGGCACTGCCTGCCAGCCCCCTGCCAGCAGCAGCGCCAGACACGCGGCTATCAGGGCCCCATGTTGCCTACAAACAACTCGGATTGGTACGGGCATACGAAAATGTAAATTAGCACTTACCGCAATAAAAAAGCCAACCGCTCGGCAGTTGGCTTTTTCTCAAGAAAAAAACGGGCGTCAGGAACCACTCGCGCGGATGGCTTGGGCCACCCTTAGCTGAATATCCCGCTTTTTCTTGCTGTTTCGATACCAAAAATATCCAATCACACTGATTACCAAATAGGGGGTAACCATTAGGTACAAGATGCCGGTATTGAGCCCGGACCCAATACGGTTTTCACCGCTGCTGATGTTATTTTCCACCGTGGCACGGCACATGGCGCACTGAGCTTGCGCCGTGGGCGCCACCCATAGGCAACACGTGGCTATCGCAAGGACAACAAAAAGCATTTTGATTTTCATAGCTGTAACCATTAACAGATTCAACACATAACTAACGGACGGCCAGGCGATTTTCGTCGAGCAACAAGTCTGCTTCTACGATCAGCCGATCAACTTCCTCGGTATTAGTGCCGCTGTAATAACCGCGGATGCGTCCTCGCCGGTCGAGCAAGATCATCCGGTCGCTGTGCAAAAACTCCTCGTCGCCCCCATCTTCGCCCGCCGGGAGGTTATAGCCATAGCGAGCCAGCCAGTACACATCTTTTTTGTCGCCCGTCAGAAAATACCACTTGCCAGGCTGGGCTTCGAAGGCCGCTGCATATTCGCGCAATACGTCGGGCGTGTCGTATTCGGGATCCACCGAGTGCGAGACGATCAGCAGGTCGTCGCGATCGCGAAAGGCCCTTTGCACGCGCGTCATCTGCGTAGTCATCTGGGGGCAAATACCCCGGCAACGACTGAACACGAAGTTAACGGCCACCACTTTGCCCCGCAGGTCTTCGCGCCCAAAGGGCTGCCCATTTTGGTCGGTCAGGGCAAAGGCAGGCAAAGAGTCTATGCGATACAGATTGCCGACGGCGGTGGAATCATAAAACTCAGGCGTGATAATGGGCAATTCGTATTTGTTTTGGCCAAATAACTTGAGAAAGCCAAAAACAAGGGCGGGTACGGCCAGCATCAACACCAGCGTACCCGACTTTACTAGATTTTTCATGAGCGCTTTACAGACTGATGCAACAATTTTGCTACATCTTCAACAAGGCTCGGCTGCGCGAAGTTTACCGCACCATCGTTAAAGAATTACCTTCAAGCATGAGGGCAATGAGCAACCAGACAATAAAAATGGTGGGCAGCACGATGGACCAGATCAGCACCTTGACCTCTTGGCGCAGGTGCATAAACTCGGCTACGATGTAAAAAGCTTTTACGATCGTCAATCCAACGAACATGGACGTCAGGAGTACACCTCGGGGCACCGTAAAGGCCAATAAAAACTCGAGGGCCGTTACGCCTAGCAAAATCCAGAATACGCGCCAAATTTTTTTGGTATTGGGCTTGGCCGGTGCGCCGGCCGCGTGTGATGTATTAGCCATTGTCTAAGGTCAGATAAGGTAAAAGAAAGTAAACACAAACACCCACACCAAGTCCACGAAGTGCCAGTACAACCCAATTTTTTCGATCATTTCGTAGTGACCGCGCCGCTCGTAGGTGCCAACGGCCGCCTGGTAGAAACCCATCATGAGCAGAAATACGCCGCTCGTTACGTGCAGGCCATGAAATCCAGTGATGAAAAAGAACAAGTCCGCAAACAGGGTTGGTCCGTACTGATTTTCTACGAGGCTGGCACCGTACACACGCGTGCCATCGGCCAGTAGGGTACCTTCTTCGGTGCCATGGATAAAGTGCGACCACTCCCATGCCTGGCAGCTCAGGAAGGTAATCCCCCCCAGAATTGTCCAGAGCATCCACTTTTCGACGTCGGCCTTGTCCATTCGGTGCCCCGCCTCTACGGCCAGCACCATCGTCACACTGCTGGCAATGAGTACAAAGGTCATGATGCCAACGAACACCAGCGGAAGCTCGACGCCGTGGAGGAACGGCACGGCTTCGAACACTTTTTCGGGAATGGGCCAATATTCTTGCGAAAACTCAAAATCCTGCACGGTGCCTTCGTAGGCCGGGTGGCTAAAGCGGATCATCCCGTAGGTAATCAGCAGCGCCGAAAAAGTGAAGGCATCGGAGAGCAAGAAGAACCACATCATCATTTTGCCATAGCTCACCTTCAGAGGGGACTGGCCTCCGTTCCAAATATTTTTGGATGGCCGCTCTACGACGGCAGCTCCGTTAGCTTGACTTGTTGCCATATGGCTTACGATTGATTTAAGAGTAAGAAGAGGAACAAATATATCCATAACCCGCCTAAAAAGTGCCAGAAGGTGGCACCCATTTCCATCACGGTCATGCTTTTGGCGTGAATTTGCTGGCAAAAAGCTTTTCCTAGCACAATGAAAAGGAAAATCAGCCCCGCTACAATGTGCAGTGCGTGCAGTCCTGTCAGCACGTACATAAACGACCCTGACGGGTTACTTCCACTCCCCGCAAAAAATACCTGCTGGTCAACCAATTGCCGCCAGGCTTGCCACTGGGTCACCATAAAAACAACCCCCAACAAAGAGGTAAGCACCGTAGCGATTTTCATGGCCCCCAGGGCGTCGCGTCGGGCTGACACGTAGGCCCAGTGCATCGTCACGCTACTCACGAGGATTACGCCCGAACTCACCCAAAGCAGGTCGGGCAAATCGAATTCGAGCCAGTTGCCTTCTGCCCTGCGCACGATGTAGGCACTCGTCAAGGCGGCAAATAGCATCACGATGGTCACGATAAAAAGCCACATCAAAAATTTGTGTGGGTGCATCGAAAGCGTCGGGCGCGGCTCTTCTACCGGAAGGTTCGTAAGTTTATATCCTTTCAGGGGCGAACGTTCCATAACAATTATAGTTTATCGAGCAAATAAGCGATCTGCACGATTGGTAAGTACAAAAACGACCCGAACATAATTCGCAAGGCACTTTTGCGCGAAGTATCGCGCATCAACTGAAAAGTAGGCCAAAGAAACAGTACACCGGCCAGCATAGCTACCAAGGCCGATATCCAGCCTGTCATGCCAAACAGCGTTGGGAGGACCGCGAGCGGAATCAGGGTGAGCGTGTAGATCATGATGTAGAAAGCCGATCTGTAGTCGGTCTGGCCGCCGTTGGGCAGCAGGCGAAAATTGGCTTTGCGGTAGTCTTCGTCGAGCACCCAGGCAATGGCCCAGAAATGCGGAAACTGCCAGATGAACTGAATGGCAAACAAGATGACCCCTTCGTGCGAAACCGCGCCCGTGGCCGCTGCCCACCCGATCAACGGTGGCATTGCGCCCGGAATGGCACCTACCAGCACGGCCAGCGAAGACTTTTGTTTGAGGGGGGTGTACACGAATCCGTAGAGGATCAAAGAAAGCAAGGTCAGAAGGGCCGTCAGTGCATTGACCAGAAAAAACAGGAAAAAGAACCCCATCAGGCCAATGGCCAAAGCAAAAGTGGCTGCCTCCACTGGATTGATGACGCCCGTGGCGAGCGGACGTTGTTGGGTGCGCGTCATCTGCCGATCTAGGTCACGCTCTATGATCTGATTGACGATATTGGCCGCTCCAGTCACCGCAAATCCGCCGACAATCAACGCCAACAGACGTATCCAATCAACGGGTCCGGTGCTGCCCATCAAAAATGCCAATACGGCTGAGAGCGCCACAAATCCCGAAAGTCTGGCTTTGAGCAGTTGCCAATAGTCCCTGGCGGATGACATCCTGGCCGTTAAGGTGAGGTTTTCAGTAATCATGATTGCTCAGTCGTTAGTACGGTGGCGTAGGACTGTCTTTCTTGTAGAGTAGAAATCGGAGACGTTCGCCAGTAGATGTACAGTTGCATACCGATGAGCAGTGTGGCCACGAGCAAATGTACAGGCTGCAAAAAGGCCGGAACGCCCGCATAGGCCATTCCTATACCTGAAAACATGCCAGCCAACATCACGACATACATAGCAACTGCCCATCTCCGGAGATGGCCCTGTATTGCCCACACGCGGTACAACAAGTACGAATTGACTAACAGCAAAGCCCAAGAAAAAGATCGGTGCCACTTGAAACGAACGCCTAGGTTGTCAACCCAAGCCGCACGTGGCAGGAAATCGGCTACCTCGTTGATGGCCTCGCGCACCTGGGTACCCAGCACAATCTGCACCACCGTCAGGGCGGCACTGATCAACAATATGGTGCGGAAGGTACGATCGGTCCGCCATTTCTGGCGACGCTGAACCTCCACTACGGCCCTGATGAGCAGGCCCACAATAACAATGGCCAGCAACATGTGCAGGGTGATCAGCCAGGGCAACAAATTGGTGGAAACGACTACCGAGCCGAGCCAACCCTGAAAAAGTACCGCTATCAGGGCAGTACCCGCCCACCAACGCACACGCGGATGTGCGCGACGAATGCGCCAAGAAGCCAAGAAAGTACCAATGATGAATAGCCCTATCAGGGCGCCAACGAGACGATTTACGTACTCGGTCCAGGTTTTTACGGCATTAAATTCGGCTTCCTCATACAGCGAGGGATCGTGCGCTATCTGATAACTTAGGCGCTCAAAGCCCAAGTATTCAAAGTAGGCCGCTACGCGTTTGTTCTTGTCGCGCCTCTTTTCTGCGTACAACTCACGGTAATCGTCTGGCAACTTACTTACCTCCGTGGGGGGCACCCATTGGCCAAAGCACTTAGGCCAGTCGGGACAGCCCATCCCGGCACCTGTGCTTCTCACAATTCCTCCAATGAGGATCAGGAGATAGACGGCACCGACAGTGACTGTCCCGAACTTTATAAACTGGCCTTGTGCGCGCTGACTATTTTTCATTGACTACCAAGTCCTCATCTTCCTCCTGCACGTCGTCGTTCTCGTGCGGCAGGTTGGACTCAGGCGTCAATGCGTAAGGCACGTTCTGAGGAATGTAATCCTCGGAAGCCCCCGGCTTGGAATAGTCATAAGGCCAACGATACACGACGGGCAGCGCACCAGGCCAGTTGCCGTGGCCAGGATTGCGCGGCGTAGTCCACTCCAGCGTGTTAGAACGCCACGGATTGAGCGGAGCTATCTTACCGAAGAACATGCTATGGAAGAAGTTGTACACAAAGATGAACTGAGCCGCCATGGCCAAAATGGCAGCCACCGAGATGAACATGTTCAGGTCCACGAAGCTGCTCGTAAAATCAAAAGACGTGAACGAATAATAACGACGCGGGAAGCCTGCAATGCCGATGTAGTGCATGGGGAAAAAGACCATGTACACGCCCACAAAGGTGCCCCAGAAATGCAGGTAGCCCAGCTTGGCGTTCATCATCCGCCCGAACATTTTGGGGAACCAATGATAAACCCCGGCCATCATGCCAAAGAATGTAGATGAACCCATCACTAAGTGAAAGTGCGCCACTACAAAATAGGTGTCGTGCAACTGGATATCTGCTGCAGAATTACCTAGCACGATGCCCGTTAAACCACCCGATATGAAGAGTGATACCAGACCGATCGAGAAGAGCATAGCGGGCGTAAACACGATGTTACCCTTCCAGAGTGTCGTGATGTAGTTGAACGCCTTTACGGCCGAGGGCACCGCGATGATCAGGGTGAGAAACATGAAAATAGAACCCAAGAACGGATTCAGGCCCGACACAAACATGTGGTGTGCCCATACTACAAATGAAAGTACTGTAATCCCGATCATGGAACCGATCATGGCGCGATAGCCAAAAATGGGCTTCCGGGAGTTGGTAGCTACCACTTCGGAAGTAATACCCAAAGCGGGCAGCAGCACAATATACACCTCGGGGTGACCCAAGAACCAGAACAAGTGCTGATACAACACGGGGCTACCGCCCACGTTCGATAGCGCTTCACCATTGATATATATTTCCGAAAGGTAAAAACTGGTACCAAAACTGCGATCAAACACTAGCAAGAGCGCAGCAGCCACTAGCACCGGGAACGAAAGCAGGCCAATAATAGCCGTCAAGAAGAAGGCCCAGATGGTAAGTGGCAATTTCGAGAAACTCATTCCTTTGGTGCGCAGGTTGATCACCGTCGAGATGTAGTTGATACCTCCTAGCAAGGTGGACACAATGAACAGCGTCATGCTGATTAACCAAAGCGTCATACCCAAACCTGAGCCTCCAATTGCTTGTGGCAAGGCACTCAACGGTGGATACACTACCCAACCACCGGCAGCCGGTCCGGTTTCAATGAACAAAGAGGCAAACATGATCACACTCGACAGGAAGAAAAACCAGTACGAGAGCATGTTCATAAACCCAGAGGCCATGTCGCGGGCACCGATTTGAAGCGGGATCAGGAAGTTGCTGAAGGTTCCGCTCAGCCCTGCTGTCAGTACGAAGAACACCATGATGGTACCGTGCATCGTAACGAGTGCCAGGTAGCGCTCCGCATCAATTTGCCCGCCCGAGTCCAGGTAGTTACCCAAAATAGGGCGCAAAAACTCTAGGTTCAACTGGGGAAAGCCCAACTGAAGGCGGAACACACTCGACATCAACCCGCCAATGAGTGCCCACATTAGTCCCGTAATCAGGAACTGCTTGGCCACCATCTTGTGGTCGGTGGTAAAGATGTACTTCGTAATGAAGTTATCGTGATGTTCTTCGTGCTCATGGTGTCCGTCATGACCCGCATGCGTTTCCTGAGCTATATTGATATCTACCGTTGACATAAAAAAACGAGTGATTAGACGAATGGAAGGAAAACTTATTTGATGGCTATATTGCTAACTGTGGACATCGTCTCCTTATTAGCTTTTTCCTCTTGAGCCAACACCTCAGCTACCTTTTCTGGCGAAATTTGCTGAGCTGCCAGCGGCCGCAGTTCTTCGGGTACCTGCGTCAGATACTCAGGGTTGCGCGAAAGGAATGAGTTTTGAGATGCAAACCACTCTTCATACGCATCTTCTTCCACTACTTTGATGATGTACTTCATGCTGAAGTGCCCACGGCCACAAATTTCGGTACACGCAATTTCGTAGTCGAAATTGGGGTTGCCCAGTTCTTCGCGCATTTCGGCGGTTGTTTTGGTAGGTATAAACCAAAACCGGGTCGGCATACCAGGTACGGCGTCCATCTTCAAGCGGAAATGGGGCGCGAATACGCTGTGCAAGACATCTCGCGAACGAATGCGGAACAATACATTTTTATTGACGGGGATATGGATCTCGCGCGGCAGGAAGTCGTCGAAATTATTCTTGTCGCTGAAGTCCATGCCCAACTGATTGGTCGCATCAATCATCGTATAGTCGTGGCGGCCCAACCGATTATCGTTGCCAGGATAACGCACAATCCAGTTGAACTGCTTTCCGACGATCTCCAACTCTACCCGATCTTCCGGGGCATCGGTAGTAATATCTGTCCATACTTTCCAGCCCGTAAATACCAATACCGATAGCACGAACGCAGGAATCACTGTCCAGATAATTTCCAGACGGTTATTATCAGGGAAAAAGTGAGCTTTTGCACCTTCTTTGTACTGATAGCGATAGCTAAAATACATCAGCAAGATGTGCGTCAGGATAAATACGAATATCAGGATCGCCATCGTAATCCAAAATATCTGATCTATCTCTTTGCCGTGTACCGAAGAAGCCTCCGGCAGAAAATCGTTTGAAGCTACGACTGAGTACCAAATGAACAGACCCGTTCCAATCACTAAAAACGCCATCATGCCCAGGGCATTCCACTTGTTGGCACTGTCAATCCGAGCAGGTGACTTCTCTTTTTCGACTCCCTTCATTGCCGAAACCAGTGACTGGATGCGAAACACCAGCACCACCATGATCAGGATGAAGATAGCCCCTACTACTAACAGTAAGTTGGTCATTGTATTAATTTTTAAAAGTTACTAGATATCGTGATACGCACTTTCCTTGATCATCGGATGCTTGGTGGGTATCAGTGAAGCCTTGGTAAGCGACTTCTGCAATACAAACACAAACAAACCAGCAAACATGGCAACCGTGCCAAACTCTATCAGACCGAAACCGCTGTTTTCTTTGAGTGTGCCCGGCATGATCATCAGGTAAAAATCGAGCCAATGACCTAAGATGATAATACAAGACACCACTTTGAGAAAGGAGAGCTGGCGCTTCGAATCGCGTGTCATTAAAACTAGGAAAGGAATGAAAAAGTTTATGATCAGATTCACGTAGAAAAGGGCTGTATAATGGCCTCCGAAGCCTTCTTTTCGCTCCAGAAAATAGATTGTTTCTTCCGGAATGTTGGCGTAGTAGATCAGCAAAAACTGCGAAAACCACAGGTACGTCCAGAAAATGCTGAACGCAAACATAAACTTTCCCATATCGTGCAGGTGGTTGGCATTCACCATGCGCAGGTAGCCCGCTTCTTTAAGCAACACAATCGCGAGGGTGATGGTGGCTAGTCCGGCTACAAACCAGCTTGCAAACATATACCAACCAAACAACGTGCTGAACCAGTGCGGATCAATAGACAAAACCCAGTCCCAGGCTGCCGTAGAGGACGTAACGGCAAACAACACCAAAAATATGGCCGAGTATCTGATGCTTTTGTAGTAGTTGGTCGTTCCGCCGAGGCGATCTTCGCTGAGTGAGGCTTGGCGCAATACACGGTAGAGCAGGTACCAAATGACGAAGTACACGATGGTCCGCACAAAGAAAAAGGGCACATTCAAGTAGGCGCGTTTGCCTACCAAAATCTCGTCATATTCCGGGTTGGGAGAGCCATCTTCCAATGTGGGTTCGTACAGGTAGCCGTGCGTCCAGTGAAAAAGGTCGTGATAGCCAAAGATTAGCGTGACCAACAGGGCGACGCCCGCGTAGGGCAGGAAACCCCCAATGGCCTCTGGCACGCGCTTGATGCTCGACGACCAGCCCGCATTGGCTACGTAGTTGAAGGCGACAAAGAACACGGAAATGACCGTTATCCCCGTAAAAAACACGCTATTGAGCCACAAATTCGCCCAGAGGCGCTGCGTCCAATGAAAACCGTGGTGTTCGTCGCTGTGGGCACCATGCGCGGCGTCGTGCGCGGC
>DAIRSZ010000005.1:12695-39126 GCA_036804165.1 Catalimonadaceae bacterium
TCGTGCGCGGCTCCGTCGTGCGCGGCGGCAGCGTGCTCGGCTCCGTCATGCGCAGCGGCAGCGTGCTCGGCTCCGTGGCTGTCGCCCAGCGTAGCCAGCAACACAAGGCCGGCAATGAGCAACACGGCCCCAGCTACCATCGCGATAAGGGCATTTTTGCGGGCGCCGGGCCTGATCTGATAATGTTCTTCGGTTATCTCAACCTCGTGATGATGGCCTGCCATGATCTGATGCAATGCTTGGTTTAAGTAAAATCAGCTTCCTTTCTGCAATTCTTGCACGTAGTGTACAATTTTCCAGCGCTCTTGTGGATTCATCTGCGACCCGTGCGGCCACATTCGGCCTTTGCCATACACAATGGTATGGTAGATATGCCCGGCGGGCAATTGCGACACGCGCCCGGTCTTGTAGGACGGGACACCCTGGTACTGGGCCGCTACTTTGCCCTGCCCATTGCCGTTTTCGCCGTGGCACGCACTGCAAAATTGCAGGTAGAGTGCCTTGCCTTCAGCCAAGGTCTGTTCGGTTTGCGGCACCGGATTTTTCAAGGTCGCTGCAAGCTCGATGCTGTCCGCCGGAATATTGTAGAGGATAATTTCGGAAGCCACCTCATTGAGGGGTTTACCGGAAAAATTCTGCCGTGGAATGGTATTGTTAACCGGGTACCGCGCATGAATGCCGTTTTGGTTATACGGATGGGTCTCGCCTTCTACCTGAGAAAGCGGCTCGTACGGTATCGAATGATACATCTGAGAGGCATACTCCACGCCCGTGTTGTTGGGGTCACTCTTGCATCCTGTCAGCATACCTGCCGACAGCCCTGCTATCACCCATGCGGCAAGTTTAAAAGGCCTTTGCATTTCCTTAGAGTTGTACTTCTTTCTGATTGATTTCGGTCGCTCCGTTTTCGCGAAGCAGCTGGCTCAACGTTTCGGGCGCAATGGTTTTATTCTTGTCCAGGTCCAGGGCCAACACAAATTTATTGTCCGTACACCGTGGGTCTAGCATCAGTTTCTTGCTGCCCGGATAAAGGTTGCTAGCAATCAAAAAGGTAGTCACCATTCCTAGCGAAGCCAGCAAAACTGTCAGTTCGAAAGTAACCGGAATGAAGGTAGGCAGCGGAAAGTAAGGCTTTCCTCCCACGATCATGGGCCAGTCTAGGGTGTTCATGCCCGTCTGCATCAGCAAGGCCAGCGACGTGCCCAACAGCCCAAAGAAGAAGGCAGCGCGGGGCAAGCGGGAATGCTTATAACCCAACAAATCATCAATTCCGTGGATCGGGAAGGGCGAGTACACTTCGTGCACCTTCACACCTTGCGTGCGAATCTTACGGAGGGCGCTCATCAGAACGTCTTCGTCGTCATATATGCCAACCAGAAAGTTGCGTTGCGTTTGCATAAAAGCTATTGCTTGTCTTTGTCAGGATTGAGATTGCGGCTGGCCGAGGGGTTCAGCACGGAGCTGCTCCCCGCATAGGCCTTTTCGGGCACGGCCACAGGTTCCGAAGAAGACTTGAGGATCGTCTTTACCTCGGCCATATTGATGACGGGCAGGTATTTCGAGAAAAGGAAGAATGCCACAAAAAAGAACCCGATAGACCAGGCATATACACCGATGTCGTGAATGGTAGGGGAAAACATGGCCCAACTCGAAGGCAGGTAGTCGCGGTGCAGCGACGTGACGATAATCACGAAGCGCTCGAACCACATCCCTACGTTCACGACAATGGAAAGCACGAAAGTGGCCAGCAGGCTACGGCGGATTTTCCGAAACCAGAATAGCTGCGGAGAGATCACGTTGCAGGTCATCATCATCCAGTAGGCCCAGGCATAAGGGCCAAAAGCGCGGTTGATAAAAGCGTACTGCTCGTAGGGTACGCCCGAATACCAGGCCATGAAAAATTCGGTGATGTAGGCAATTCCCACAATGGAACCCGTCACGATGATGACCTTATTCATGGACTCGATGTGCTCCATCGTGATGTAGTTTTCCAGCTTGTACACTTTGCGCGTTACGAGCATGAGCGTAAGCACCATAGCGAAGCCCGAGAAGATGGCCCCCGCCACGAAGTAGGGCGGAAAAATGGTGGTGTGCCAGCCCGGAATCACGGAGGTAGCGAAGTCGAAGCTCACGATGGTGTGTACTGAAAGCACCAGCGGGGTGGCCATACCGGCCAAAATCAGCGACACGGACTCGTAGCGCGACCAGTCTTTGGCGCCGCCGTTCCAGCCAAAGCTCAGCGTGCCGTAGATCAGGCGCGATATCTTGCCCTTTGCCCGTTCGCGGATGGTGGCCAGGTCAGGGATCAGGCCGATGTACCAGAACACCAGCGACACGGTGAAGTAGGTACTGATCGCAAACACGTCCCACAGCAAAGGCGAGTTGAAGTTCACCCACAACGACCCGTACGTGTTGCCCAGCGGCAATGTCCAGTAGGCCAGCCAGGGGCGGCCCATGTGCAGGATCGGGAACTGGCCCGCGCACATAACGGCGAAGATGGTCATGGCCTCGGCGGCTCGGTTGATGGACGTCCGCCACTTCTGACGGAAGAGCAGCAACACGGCCGAAATGAGCGTACCGGCGTGGCCAATACCTACCCACCATACAAAGTTAGTAATGTCCCAGGCCCAACCCACGGTTTTGTTCAATCCCCAAGAGCCGATACCCTCGAAGAGGAGCACGTACACCGAGATGGCCCCAAACCCGAGGATGATGGTAGAGACGCCCAAGGCCGCCAGCCAGCGGATATTAGGGGCGGCTTCTACGTGCCGACAAATGTCATCGGTGACATCGGCGTATGTCTTGCCACCCGTGACTAGCGGCTTGCGAACTTCGGCTGTGACTTGCATAAATGATAAAATTGTACTTGCTAGGCTTTGTTTCGAATTTTGGTTAGGTACGCGATGTTGGGCCGGACGTTGATCTCTTCCAGGACGTGAAAAGCCCGCTTATCGTACTCTTCGCCAATGAGTTGCGTAATATAACTTTTCTGATCATTCATATCGCCGAACACAATGGCTTCGGTCGGACACGCCTGGGCACAGGCGGTGTTGATCTCCCCATCGTAGGGGCGACGGCCTTCGCGCTTGGCATTGAGCTTGCCCTCTTGCAGGCGCTGTACGCACATCGAGCATTTCTCCATCACGCCCCGCGCGCGCACCGTGACGTCCGGATTGAGCACCATCCGACCCAGCGCATTTTGAGCAGGGTTGACGTCCGAAAACTGCTTGTTGTCGGGGTAGCTGAACCAGTTGAAGCGCCGTACCTTGTAGGGGCAGTTGTTGGCGCAGTAGCGCGTGCCGATACAACGGTTATAAGTCATCTGGTTGAGTCCTTCCGAGCTGTGGGTAGTAGCCAGAACTGGGCACACCGTCTCGCAAGGCGCGTTGTTGCAGTGCTGGCACATCATCGGCTGGAAAACCACATCCGGGTTCTCCGATGCCTCCTCCAGGGCCTTGTAGCCATCTTCTTTGGTGGCATCGCTGCTGTAGTAGCGGTCTATCCGGATCCAATGCATTTCGCGCCGATTCAGCACTTCTTTGCGACCCACCACAGGCACGTTGTTCTCAGCCTGGCAAGCGATGGTACACGCCCCACAGCCAATGCACGAGTTAAGGTCAATGACCATCCCCCAGGCGTGGTTGGGATATTCATGACGATCCCAGAGGCTGATGTCCGTAGGCGAAAGCTTCTCGCCCGAAGCTGTCGTAATTTTGATGATCTCGCGGCCCGCTGCGGGATTTTGCTGGTAAGCCGTCAGCGTAGCTTCCTGCACGACGGGCCGAGCCATGATCGTATGGTGCGTCTGGGTCTGGGCAATCTCACGGTTGCCACTGGTGCGCGATATCTTGACGCCCGGCAAGGTATTGGCAACCCCTTCGTTGGTCATCGTCAGGAAAGGCGCCGCGTTCACCCCTACACCCTCCGCCACTTTGCCGACAACGCTACGACCGTAGCCCAGAGCCAAACCAACCGTGCCGCGTGCCTGCCCGGGTTGTACCAGCACGGGTACTTCCACAGCGGGCTTACCTTGCGCCTCTAGTTTCACCAGATCGCCTTGCTTGAGATCCATTTCGGCAGCCATTGCTTGCGGAATGGTGAGATAGTTGTCCCAGCAAGCCTTCGAGATGGGATCAGGAAACTCCTGCAGCCAGGGGTTGTTGGCCTGCTGGCCGCCACCAAGGCCTATTTTCTCGTACACAACTAGCTCGATCTCCTGGGCATTGGCCTTGTAAGTTTGGGCAATCCGGGTAGCGGCGTTGTTCTTTGCGCTGCCATCGAAGCTGGGCTGTCCGGTCATGGGCAGCGCTGCCACTTCAATCTTGGTGAGAGATGCTTCGTTGGCACTGCGGTTGTACCGTTTCAGGCCATTGGTCTCAAAGACTCCATCGTGAAGGCTATAGTTCCAAAATTCGCGGAAACTGGGGTGAAACGACTGCTGCGGATAAATGGCTTCTTCCCAATGGCGGCGCACGTATTGATAATAGTCGCGCTCGCGCGAACCCGACCAGGCCAACAGGCTCAGTTGGGCCTGCCGTGTGTTGAACACGGGCGAAATGGCGGGCTGCATGAGGCTGTAATAGCCTTTCTTAGGTTCTGCATCGCCCCAAGACTCTAGGTAATGATGATCCGGGCAGATGTAGTCGCACAGCACAGTAGTTTCGTCAGGACGGTCGGCCAACGAAATCTTAACGCCAATCTTTTCCATAGCGGCTTGGAGTTCGCCGCCGGCCGGATGGTCATACAACGGGTTGACGCCGTAAAAAACCACGGCCCCCACGCGGCCCGCCTTGGCATCCTCCACAAACGTGCGCATAGCCCGGTCGTCGCCCTGTCGCTGATACGAAGGCACACCCAAGCTCAGGGTGTTGCCGTAGTTATCCAGCATTTGGTTGATACCATTGACCAGTATTTGCACGTTGACGTCGTTCACGCCGCACACCACCAGCGACTTGCCCCGCTGGGCCAGCAGTTCTTTGGCAACCTGCTGCACTTTGGCTGCATCGCGCGGGGCGGGTGCCTGCACCGAAGCCCCACCGGTCTGTTTGGCAATTTCGTTGTGAAGTGCCGCGACGTACAATCCTTGCTCCGAAGGGCGAACAGGAATGCGGTGGTCGGCATTGGAACCTGTCAGCGAAAGCGTAGTCTCGAACACAAACAACCGCGACATATTCTTGCGGTCTTGGCCTAACCGACGGTTTTTGGCAAACTGACGCGCATATTCGACGGGAGAAATCCACGTACCGATAAAATCGGCCCCGAACGACACAATGGTGTTGGCCCGGCTGAAGTCGTAGGAAGGCACTGCCCGCACGCCAAAGTTTTGCCGGTTGGCGTCTAGCAGCCCCGATTGCGACACCACGTCGTAGCTCACGTGCGTGGCCGAGCCATACGCAGCCTTGAACTCATCAATCACCTTCTTGGTAGAGGGGCTGATGATGGTGGGCGAAATCAGGTATATCTTTTTGCTGCCTACGGCCCGCAGCTTGCCTGCCACTTCGCGGTCCACGTCCGACCATTCGGCTTTCTTATTGGCGATCAGCGGATGCTGGTAGCGGGTTTCGTCATAGAGCGTGAGCACCGAAGCCTGCGCCCGCACCGACGTGCCTCCCATCGAAACCGAAGAAAGGGCGTTGCCTTCCACCTTGATGGGCCGTCCCTCGCGCGTTTTGACAAGCACGCTACAATAGTCGCCCCCTTCCACGTAGGAGGAAGCGTAATAATTGGGGATGGTCGGGTCTAGGTCCATGGGCTTGTTCAACCACGGAATAGCTTTTTTGACGGGCGTTTCGCAGGCGGCTAGCGACACGGCCGCCAGGCTGAAGCCCATCATTTTCAGGAAGTCGCGCCGGTCAGTGGTCAGCAGGCCCTCTACCGAGTCGCCCTGCGTGCGCGAGGGCAAGTAATCAGGAAATTCTTTATGGGCATTCTTGACGAACTCCGGGTCGTTGCGGAGTTCTTCGAGGCCTTTCCAATATTTTTTGGTTTCTTCCATGGGTCAGTAAAACGCAATCTCAGAGAAGGAGCATTGAGTGGTTAAGATCAGTAGTGGCACTTCGAACACTCCAGGCCACCGATATCGGCTACGTGCATGGGTTCTTTGCCATTGGACTCCTGGTGGAGTTCAATCAATTTGTTATAGTAGGCATTGCCTTCGGCCTTCACTACCGTCTGGCGGTGGCAGTTGATGCACCAGCCCATCGTGAGGCTCGAATGGTGCTTAACCACTTCCATCTCTTCGATGGCCCCGTGGCAGGTCTGGCAGGCCAAGCCCCCCACTTTGGTGTGCTGAGAGTGGTTGAAATAGGCCAGGTCGGGCAAGTTGTGCACCCGAATCCACTCGATAGGCCGATTGTTCTCCACGGCTGCCCATATTTTCTTGATCTCGGGCGACTCGGTCTTGATCTGGTTGTGACAGTTCATACAGATGTTGGCCGACGGAATGTTAGCCGATTTGGCTTTGTACACACTCGTGTGGCAATACGCGCAATTGATTTCGTACATCCCGGCGTGCAACTTGTGCGAAAATGCGATTGGTTGCTTGGGCGCATAGCCTTGTTGGACACCCACGGCGTACACCTGATCGAAACCCACCTTGACCAGCACCACCACCAATATGGCCGTCACCGTCCCCCGGAAAACGTTGCTTTTAAATATTTTGCCCACGTCGAGCCGTTGCTGAGCCGTCGCGCGCTCTTCTTGGGTAACGTCCTGACTCTTGAGAAACTTGGCCAATACCGAAATTAGCAGTACCAACACCAACAACACCAGCAGCAGCACCACGAGCAGTCCGATCAGGATGATGGTCATAAACTCGCTACCCACGCCTGCACCGCCTCCCGCGGCCACCTGTCCGCCACCGCCTTCAGCGGCGGCCCCGCCCGCCTGAGCCTGTGCGGGGGCCTCGGCACTTTTGGCTTCGATGTAGTCAATCACGGCGTAGATCTCGTCGTCTTCGAGAAAGTCGTGATTGGGCATAAACTGCTTGTACTCTTCGTAGAGGGCTACCGCGTGCGGATGACCGCTCTCGATCACGCGCTGCGGGTACTTAATAAATTGAAAGAGGTTCTCTCGTGTGTCCCAGCGCTCGTGGGCGTTTTTCATGGCTGGCCCCACCAGTTTCTGGTTGAAGGCGTGGCACTGCGTACAGTTGGCATTGAACACCACTTCTCCCTTTTCGACGGAGGCCGCGTCGGGACCGTCACCGCCTTCGGCGGCCTCTTCCTGCGCGAGGGCGGGCACTAGGAGCAACCCAAGCAACAGGCTACATAACGCAAAAGACCGACCCAACTGGTTGTATTTCCGGTGAGATAGCATGAATGAATATATTGATGAACGGATGATCGTGTCTGTACAGAAGCAAACAAAGGTACTTAAGCAGGCCTTCTTTTTCAAATGACTTTCCTCACAATCGGAGAGAGCCAAAAGGTCGCCGTAGGCATCATCTGAACGCAGATTTGTTAGACAAAAAAAGTACGTTTTACTTTATAAAACGTCGTTATCCCCAGTAATTTAGAATGATTATGAAATAACGCGCATTGAACTTCTTTTAAAAGAATATTTCCTGCGCCACGCGATAGGTATTTGCATGGGCCTCGATGATGTCGGCCAGCCGACGCGAGTAGCCCCCGCCCATGCAGGCCACAACAGGCACGCGGTGCTGCTTGCAAACACCAAACACATAGGCATCGCGTTGCCGGCACCCTCCCGCCGACAGGCCCAAGCGCCCCAACTGGTCGGAGGCCAGCACGTCCACGCCCGACTGAAAAAACACGAAGTCGGGTTGCACCTCATCGAACAGGCGCGGCAAGGTTTGATGCAGGGTGTGCAGGTAGTGGGCGTCGTCGGTGCCGTCGGGCAGGCCAATGTCCAGGTCCGATGTCTCCTTGTGCGTAGGGTAGTTGTTGGCTCCGTGGATGCTCAGCGTAAACACGGCGGGCTCGTCGGCGAAAAGCTTGGCCGTGCCGTTGCCCTGGTGTACGTCCAGGTCCACGACCAACACCTGGCGGGCCAGTTGGTGGCGCAGCAAGTAGCGGGCCGCTATGGCAATGTCGTTGAGCAGGCAAAAGCCTTCGCCCCGGTCGGCAAAAGCGTGGTGGGTGCCGCCCGCGATGTTCATGGCCACGCCGTGTTGGAGGGCAAATTGCGCTGCCATCACGGTGCCCTGGGCGATGACAATCTCGCGTGCCACTAGTTGGTCAGACAACGGAAAGCCCGTCCGCCGAATCTCGGCCTTGCTGAGCGTGCCCGCCCGGAGGCGCTCCCAATAGTGGGCATCGTGCACGGCCAGCAGATCGGCTTCGGGCAAGGGCGGCGGCGCAAAGAAATTACTGGCCGTCACGGTGCCTTCGTAGCAAAGCTGCTGGGGCAACAGTTCGTACTTGGCCATCGGAAAGCGGTGGCCTTCTGGCAACGGATGTACGTAGAGGTCGGCGTACGCTATTTTGAGCATTGCAAATAAACGATCAATATGATTGTTACGGTCTCGACGCGGCCACCCGCTCGAGGATAGCCGCACGCACCAACTCGAAGCGCGACCAGGGCAACCCGTGGCCGGCGTCAGGAACGGACACCAGCCGAACGTCGGCCGCGTGGGTAAGTTGCCGCTCGGCAAAAGCGGCATTTTCGTAGTACACCAGTCCGTCTTGTTGGCCATGCAGCAGCGTGACGCCCGCCCGGATGCGGGGCCAGTCGGGCAGAATTTCTTCCAGGCTCTGTCGGTGCGAGAGCTTTTCGTCGTTGGCAACGCGCAACAACGTAGGCACCAGCCAGCGGAACAGCCACCAATTGGCCGGATAAGAAATCCAATAGGTTTTTTCGAGTCCGGGCGCCAGGGCCGCCGAAATAAACACCAGTCCGTCCACGGCTTCGGGGTGATCCATGGCCAACCGGGCAATGACGGCCCCACCGTACGAAGAGCCCACCAGCACTAGGGGCCGCTGCCGAAACTGCCGCAGCAGTGGCGCCAGCAACTGAGCTTGTTCCCGAATCGAGGGTACCGAGGCTCCGAAGTCGGAATATCCGTAGCCGGGCCGATCCACGGCAACCAACTGCACGTGGTGCAGCAACAGACTATCGCGCAGATAGGCCGAATAGCCACTCAGCGAGCTGGGCGCACCATGCACGAGCATCACCACGGGCAAGCTATCGGCCCCTACGGACACGTAACGGATGGTATGGCCGTGGCTTTCGTAGCGGTGTACTTTGGGCACAAAATCGGCGTACCCAAAACGGGCCACGATCTCTTCGTCGGAATGCCGGAACTGCACGCACCCCAACAATAGGCGAAACGTAAACAGCAGGCCAAGGCACACAGCGGCCACGCGCAACCACCTGCGCCGCTGACGAGTGCGTTCGTTCATTATTTGAAGGGGGCTTTTCGTCTTAACAACTTTGCACAACCCATTTGGTTTGCCGCGCGGCGACGGTCAGCGGCGTTTCACCCGGTACCCTTCTTTTTCGAGTTTCTGCACCACCTTGTCGCGAAATTCGCCCTGAACAACGATTTGGCCATCTTTTACGGCTCCTCCCGTGCCGCAAAAAGTTTTGAGTGCCTTGCCCAGTTGGGCCAGGTCTTCGTTTTTGCCCACAAAGCCCGTGACAAGGGTTACTTGCTTGCCCCCTCTCCCTTTTCGGTCGAGGGCCACCCACAACTGTTGCTGACCCGGCGGCAAGGTGGCAGGCTCGTTCGCTTGTCCGTAATCGTAGGCATGTTGCGCATCGGTCGAATAGACAATTCCGTTGCGATCGCGGTGATGAGATGATTGGCTCATAGCTACTGGTGTTTAGGTTTAGGAACAACGAGGCCCTTCCGAGCCGAAGGGAACTACCACGCGCAGCGATTGCGGATGTACCGCTATTTGCAAAGGCCCCTCGGCCCGGAGCGGCTCGCCGTCGAGGTGATAGAACAAGCCCGACTCGGCCTCCAGACAGAGCCGACGCACGCGTTGGGTGCCGTAATGAGGTGCTGCGGGCAGCGAATCGCCAAACAGGCGCCGGACGTAGTCGGCAGCCTGCCACACCGGAAAGGGCGCTAGCCAGCACAGGTCAAGCCAGCCGTCGGCGATGTGGGCTTGCGGGGCGATATGGGCGTTGTTGCCATACTGAGAAGCATTGGCTATGGTCATCACAAAGGCATCTTGCTCGTAACGACATCCGTCCGCCTCGAAATGTTGCCGCATTGGCCGGTGCTGCCTGAAAGCTCGCCAGCCGATCCGGAGATACTGTCCAAAGCCCCGCCGGGGTCCGGTGGCAAAGGCGTGGGCTACTTCGGCGTCGAAGCCTACGCCCATCGTACAAAAGAACGGCTGACCATTGACCGAACCACTGTCAATCGTGAGCGATCGGCCGTTGGTGAGCAGCCGTACGGCCCAGGCCGGGCGCAGCGGAATGCCCAGGTGCCGCGCCAGGCCGTTGCCCGACCCCACGGGTATAATGCCCAGCTTGGTAGAAGTGCCCAGCAAAGCACGCCCAACCTCGTTTACCGTACCGTCGCCCCCGATAGACACCACGCCCTCGTAGCCTTCGGCCACGGCCGCGCTGGCCAGGTCGAAGGCGTGTCCTGGCCCCCGCGTCTGCACCACGCGGTCGTGGATACGCGATCGGTCGAGGTGCCGGGCCAACAGGGCCGGAAAATTGATGCGCTGTGCAAATCCGGAAGCCGGATTGACGATGAAAAGCACACGGGAGCAATGGGCGCGAGTGTTCACAGAATATTGGGCAACGAAAAAAGTGTAGGGAATCCGCAAGGATATTCCTGTAAATGAGGTCTTCCAACTAAAACTGTCGCCGCCCTATTGCGCGAAGCGAAGGTTGAAGGTCAGCACAGGCCGCTGGTCGTGATTGACGAGCCCTTCGGCCACGCTGCCCCGAAACAAATGGGCTAGCCCCGTGCGCCCGTGCGTCACGAGGGCAATCAGGTCGGCCCCCAGTTCATCGGCGAAATAGATAATGCCGTCTTCTTCGCTGGCATCGTTGTAGATGTTGACCGTGTAGTTGTCAAGTTGGTATTGTTCGGCAAAATGCTGAAGGCGCTGGCGCAGGGTTCGGGTGTTGTTAAAACGACTGGCCGTATTTACTGTCAGCAAGTGCACCTTCGCGCCAAAAGCATTTTGCAAGGTTTGCAGCGTCTGTACAATCTTGGCCGATTTTTCGGCACCATCGGTGGCAAACACAATATGATCGAGCTTGCCCGGGGGCGTGTTGGCCTTCACGGCAATGATGGGGCACACGGCACGGCGCACTACCTTCTCGGTGTTCGAGCCGATGAGCATCTCGTCGAGCCCGTCGGCGCCGCTGGTACCCATCACGATCAGGTCAATGGCGTGCTCTTTGGCGTATTTTTCAATTTGAAACGCCACCCGCTCGACGGTCACGGTATAGTACATCTTGATGTCGGCGAAGGCGGGGTCGGCCATCAGGGCTTCCATTTTGTGTTTGATCTGCTCGATGGCCCGGGGCATCAGGCCCTGATCGCCCACGTTTTGGTCGGCCCCTACGCCCGGAATGGGCAACACCTGCGTGCCGTAGGGCATCACGGCGTGCAGCAAGTGAACGTCGGCCTCCAAAGCTTTGGCCAACCCGTGGGCATAGTGCAGGGCAGCGGTGGCCTCGTCGGAAAAATCGGTGGGTACTAGTATTTTTTTCATGGCTGAAATGGTCAAGAGTGATCAGATAAAATGCTTTACGGGCCGCTTGGCTCGGCGGGTATCAGAAAAGGACAGTATTTTGGCCCGTCGCACCACCCAAAGATAGGGCAAAATTGGCCTGTCCGTCCCGCAGATATTCGCTAGCGGCAGGTCAACTTTTTACGCAGCATGTCCGTTGAGGGAAAGCGAATCTTATCCCATAAATTTTCTAACTCTATGAAGAAAATTCAGCATTTGATGTACGTAGTAGCCGCTGCCCTCGTCTGGACTGGCTGCGGCTCGGCGCCCGAAAGCGACAAAGCCGAAGCCTCCGAAGCCCGCGAAGTAGCCGATGCCGATGCAGCTTCGACACGCTACAATGTGCAAACCCAGCAAAGCCAGATCACCTGGGTAGGCTCCAAGTTGGTGGGTGGCAATCACGAAGGTGTCTTCACTATTCAAGATGGCACGTTGGCCGTAGAAGACGACCGGATCGTGGCGGGTAGCTTTACCATTGACATGGAATCGTTGCGTGCCACTGACGAAATGGACGCCGAAGACAAGGCCAAGCTGGAAGGGCACCTCAAGAGCGAGGACTTCTTTAAGGTGTCGGAATACCCCACGTCCAAGTTTGAAGTAACCGAAGTGCGCCCCTTTCCGGCCGACAGCAGCCTGAGCGGCGAAGGAGAATACCGCATCAGCAACCCTACGCACCTCATAACGGGCAACCTGACCCTGCGGGGTGAAACCAAAAGCATTACGTTTCCGGCCCGAATAGGCATGGACAACGAACAGCTCACGGCCGAAGCGCGCTTCAACATTGACCGCACCCAGTGGAACGTCAGCTACGGCTCCGACGCCTCCGTGCGCGATCGGATCATCAACAAGGAAGTGAACCTGGGCATTCGGCTGGTAGCCAGCAAAGGATCACAGGCGGGCTGAGGCTTCCGTTGGTTGGTGCCTCCAAAAATCTTCCGTTCAGACCCGTCGGCATGGGCCGACGGGTCTTTTTGTGTAAACGGAGGGCTTCCGATCAGGGCTGTCCCCGAAACTTTCGGAGGCAAGCAGCGGTTCGGGTACAGCAATTTTTTGCTAATTTTGGCAATTACTGATCGCGCTCAATATGGCTACTTTTCTGCTTACTACTGGTTTTCTGTTATTGTTTATCGTGCTTATGTCGGTACGCCTGTTGCTGCTCGATAAAGGCGAATTTAGGGGCACGTGCGCTACGCAAAACCCTTTTCTGCAACGCAAAGGCCTTAAATGCGGCTGTGGCAAAGAGCCGGGCACCTGCGACAGTGCCCAGTCGAGTGGACAGCCTTCCGAAATGCCCCGGATCGGCAAATCGGTGACGACGGCCTAGTTTGCTACCTTCTTTTTTGTTATTTCTTATTTTTACCGTGCAGCAGTGACTCTTATTAGCTCTATCTCCGGTATTCGGGGCACCATCGGCGGCCAGCCGGGCCACGCGCTTACGCCACCTGACATTGTGCGCTTTACTTCGGCTTTTGGCCTTTGGGTGCGCCAGACTACGCAGAATCCGCACGTGGTGATCGGGCGCGATGCGCGCCCTTCGGGGCTAATGGTGTCCTCACTGGTGAGCGGTGCCCTCCAAAGCGTAGGCATACACGTCACGGACTTGGGTCTTTCCACCACGCCTACCGTCGAGATGGCCGTGGTGGCCGAACAAGCCGGCGGCGGCATCATCATCACGGCCAGCCACAACCCCGTACAGTGGAATGCCCTCAAGCTACTTAACCAATACGGCGAGTTTATCTCCGATGCCGAAGGCGAGGCCGTGCTGCAACTGGCCGGGCATCCCCTCGAATACGCCGAAGTCAAGCAATTGGGCACCTATCGCACCGACGACACCTATCTGCAAAAACACATCAGCGCCATTTTGGCCCTGCCTTTGGTGGACAAAAAAGCGATCGAGAAAAAAAATTTTCGCATTGCCCTCGACTGCGTCAACTCTACGGGTGGCATTGCCGTGCCCATGCTCCTCGAAGCCCTGGGAGTGCGGCAGATCGAGAAGTTCTTTTGCGAGCCCGACGGGCATTTTCCGCACAACCCCGAGCCGTTGCCCGAGCACCTGACTTTTTTGTGTAACGAAATGGAGCGCGGCAATTATCACCTGGGCATTGCCGTAGATCCCGACGTGGATCGCCTGGCCTTCGTCCGCGAAGATGGCACCCCCTTCGGCGAAGAATACACCCTCGTGGCCGTGGCCGATTATGTACTCAAACACGCCAAAGAGGGCGAAAAAAATACCGTCTCGAATTTGTCTTCCACGCGGGCCCTACACGATGTAACCAAAAAGGCTGGCGGACAGCATTATGCAGCGGCCGTGGGCGAAGTCAACGTGGTCGCCCTCATGAAGGAGGTAAACGCCGTGGTGGGGGGCGAAGGCAACGGCGGGGTTATCTACCCGCCCCTGCACTATGGTCGCGATGCCCTGGTCGGCATCGCCCTCTTCCTGACGCATTTGGCCAAGTATGGTAAAACTGCTTCTATGCTGCGGGGTTCGTATCCGAACTATTACATCTCGAAGAACAAAATTGAACTTACGCCCGAAATTGATGTGGATCACGTGCTGCATGCCATTAAAGAAAAGTACCACAAGCAGCCGATCAATGACATTGACGGCGTGAAAATTGATTTTGATGAGCAGTGGGTGCACCTGCGTCGTTCCAATACCGAACCCATTATTCGCATTTATTCCGAATCGCCCACCATGGCCACCGCCGAAGCGCTAGCCAACAAACTTATTTCCGACATCAAGGAAATCATCACTGAAAAAGCATAACGTTATGCGGGTTTACTTAGACAACGCGGCCACTACTCCCCTGGATCCGGCCGTGCTGGAAGCCATGCTTCCCTATTGGCAAACCCATTTTGGCAATCCGTCTTCCATCCATACGCACGGACGAACCGCCCGGGCGGCCATCGAGAAGGCGCGTAAGCAGGTGGCCGAACTGCTTGGGGCCGCCCCCGCCGAAATATGTTTTACTTCGGGCGGCACCGAGGCCGACAATGCCGCTTTGGTGGGGGCTGTCCGGGGCCTGGGCCGTCGGCGGATCGTCACCAGCCCCCTCGAACACCACGCCGTGCTGCACTGCGCCGAAGCCTTGGCCCGTGCGGGAGAAGCCCAGATTGAATGGGTGGCCCACGACGCCGTAGGTCGGCTAGACCTAACCCACCTCGAAGCCCTGCTGCGCGACCAGCCCCCCGCCGTGGTGTCGCTCATGCATGGCAACAACGAGATCGGTAACCTCAACGACGTAATAGCCATCGGCGCTATTTGCCAAGCGCACGGAGCCCTTTTTCACGCCGATACGGTGCAGACCTTGGGCCACTACGCCTTCGACCTGGCCCACTGGCCCGTGGACTTTGTGGTGGGTTCGGCCCACAAACTGCATGGCCCCAAAGGCGTCGGCTTGCTCTACGTACGGACGGGCACTCAGATACCGCCTTTCGTATCGGGCGGCGCACAAGAGCGCAACCAGCGCGGCGGCACCGAAAACGTGGCGGGCGTGGTGGGGCTGGCCAAGGCCCTGGAACTGGCGTGTGCGGGCCGCGCCACTCACGCCGAGCACATTGGCCAACTAAAGGCCCGAATGCAGGCACGCCTCGTCGCCAAAATCCCGGGAGTGGCTTTTAATGGGAATTGCGCCGATCACGCGCACAGTTTATATACCGTGCTCAACGTTAGCTTGCCCCCCCACGAGATGGACGATATGCTGTTGTTCAGCCTCGATATTGAGCAGATATCCGCTTCGGGGGGCAGTGCCTGCTCGAGCGGCTCCGAAATGGGTTCGCACGTGCTGCGGGCCCTCCATTGCGATCCCCGTCGCGGGGCGGTGCGCTTCTCGTTTGGGCGCTACAACACGGCCGAAGAGGTGGACTATGCCGCCGACAAACTTGCCGCCCGTTATGCCAACGCGCCCGTTCAGTAATAAGTGATCCGGCAGTCGGGGTGACGTTTCTTAAAACGATCTTTGTCTTTGACGGTGATCTTGGTATAAAAAATCTTTAGCTCCCGAATCCGATCCAGGTTGTGGACAGGCCCCAGTTCGGCGATGCCCGTATTGGAGCAATCGAGTGCTTCGAGGTAGGCAAAGTTTTTGACTACCCCCAGGTCTTTGACGCGCGTCTCGCTTACGTTGAGGTGGATTAAATACCGCAGGTGCGCGATGGGTTCCAGGTTGCTGATGGGATTGCCCCCTGCGTTGAGGTGAATCAATTTCTGGAGCGGGCGCACGGCTTCCAGGTCGGCAATGTCGGTACTGAAAATATCGAGATAGACCAGTTCGGGCAGTTTGCCCAACGGGGCCAGGCTTTTGACCTTGTTGCGGCCAATGACTAGCTTCTGCAACACGGGCAGCTCGCCAATCGGCGATAAGTCAACCACCTGGTTGTGTGCCAACTGCAAGTCTTGCAAGGCTTTCAGGTTGGCCAGCGGCAACAGCTCTCCTACCGCATTGCTGGTGATGTTCAGCTCGACCAGGCGGGTGGCCTTTGCAATGGGCGTCAGGTCGGTAAGGCCCAGCCCCTGCGCCCGCAGCACCACCAGCCGCTCCAAATTTTCTAGTCCGGACAGGTGCTGGACTTTGGTTTGGGAAATATCGAGTTCTTCGAGTTGCCTGAGTTGCGCCAGCGGGGCCAGGTCGGCCATCAGCGTTCCTTGCAAATCGAGCTTGCGCAGGTTGCCAAACTTGGCCAGGGGCGCAAAATCGGCCGTAGCCAGCCCGCGCAGCGACATCTCCCGCTGGTTGACCAGGTTGTTGAGGTCATAGTTGCTGGGGTAGCGCCGTTGGCGGTATTTGTCCATGAGCATTTGGCGCCAGGTGTCGTCGAGTTCTTCGTGCCACCAGGCCACTAGCGGGGGCAGGGGCAACCATTTGGGTGGCTGGCCCGCCGCCGAGGTGGCCGCAATCCGCGCCGTAGCGAGCTGATCGGGCTGATACTGCACAAAAAAACTGAGGGGCACTTCGTAGCTGTGCCATACTGTGTCTATCGTCACGGGTAGCGGAGTGGTGTCCCCATCGGCCAGTTCGGCGGGTGTCAGCACAAACCAGCGCACTTGTTTGGGCACACGCATTTCCAGCACGGCACAAGCCCGCACCGAGTCGTAGGCGGGGCGCCCCAGGCGCAGTTGCTCGTACGCCAAGGTAGTGCGCACACCTTCCGGAAAACGTGCAGGCATCTCTTGTTGTACGTACTGAAACATGGTAACGAGCGCGGCGTCATCGGTGGTGTCCAGGTCGTTCCAAACGACTATCTGGTTGGAAGCCAGCAGGTCGAGCAATTCTTTTTTGGCTTGGCCAATGTCGCGGGGCGACAGGACAGGATCGCCGATGCGCTGCAAAGCCGTTTCGTACTTTTCGAGCAACTGCCGGGCGGTGACGGCCACGTCCTGGGCCGTGGCGATTCTTGCCCAAACCAGCAAGCCCGCGAGAATTAAGACGCGCAGTGTCATAAAGAGCCGATTGTGTCCCCTAAGGTAAGGCAACCTGGGGGGGAGAGGTCGCCGGCGTAAGAAAAGAGAAGTTTTTGTTTGCTTCACAAAAAAACCATGCTCAGCACGCCCAGCAGCATGATGGCTTTGCAAAGACGGCTCAGGTAACGATAGGCCCGCACGGTGTCGGCATAGACAAGCCGAACCACCAACCAGGTGATGGGCACGAGCAACACAAAAAAGAAATACCCGATAAGCGGATTGGGTAGCTGTCCGGACATGGAAAAGAGCACAGCGATGAATATGGCAATGAGCACGTAGAGCAATCGTTTGGTACGCCGCACGCCCCATACGATGGGCAACGTCTGGCAGCCGTGGGTGGCGTCGCCTCGCATGTCTTCCATGTCTTTGACCACCTCGCGCACGAGCGTGATAAAGAAGGCGTAGGTGGCGAAGATCATCAGCAGCAGTTCGTTTTGGCGGTAGTGGGCCGCCATCACCACCAGCGTCAGGGCCGTGAGCAACGACACCGTCAGGTTGCCCACCAGCGGCAGGCGCTTAAGTTGGTTGGAGTAGAGCCAGAGCAGAAACACCGAAAGGGCATTGAGGGCCAGCACGCGCCAGCCCAGCACCCCCCCCAGGGCAATCCCGACCAAGCTGAGCACCAGGTGCGCCCCCATGGCCACCCGCCGCTTGAGCAGGCGGTCTATCACTACCCGATCGGGGCGGTTGATCACGTCAATCTTGACGTCGTAATAGTCGTTGATGATGTAGCCGCCCGCCGCGATGCAAGCCGTCGAGAGGGCAATGAGCAACAGGGCTGGATCCACCAGGCGCATGCGCCAATCGCCGGACTCCCCGATCAGGAAGATGCCCGCTACGTACTGCGTCAGCACGATGAGCAGCAGATTGCCCAATCGCACAAGTCGTGCGAAACCAATCAGCGAAAAAGTGCGGGGACCTTCGGGCGACTCCACTTTGTATCGTTTATAACCTGCCAACCAGGATCGCTGCGGATAGGTGCCTGCCATCGGGCCAAGGATTGACCACAGGCAGCTCAGCGGATAAACTTCCGCTCGACGATGGCCATCAGCTCCGTTGCCGGGGCGGCCTCGAGGTTCCAGGCATAGCGGGGGGCGTACTTTTCGCGCAATAGCTGGTGAGCCTGCGCCAGCGAGGCACTCTCTTCTAGTTCGTTGACGGCCACCGCCCAACTCACGTTGTCGCCCTGAAACAGTTCGTTGATGAACATAAATTTTTGATGAATCGGGATGGCCTGCCGAATACTCTCAATAGGTCTTTTCTGAAGCCTTTCGGCCAGGTTGTCGGCGGGGGGCGCGTCGTGGCTAAGCTTTTCGTGCAGGGTTTGCGACTTGGGGGGAGTCTCGGGCGACGATGCCAGAGGGGCTACCCCGGCCGCAGCCGTCACGGGCGGGGGGGCGGTTTTCGCAACGGGTTCAGTGGCAGGCGTCGGTACCTCTGCGGCCGGGGCAGCCTCGGGGCGCTGGCCTTCGGGCATCGTCGCAGGCCGATGGTTTTCGGGCAGGGCCGACGCGCCGTCATCTACCGTCAGGTCGCGCTGTTGCACACCCAATACCCGATCGAAGTGCTGTAGTATCTCGTCGGCGTCGGCCAGCCGCAGTGCATTCTCCTGCCGGGCCTTGTGGAAAAAGCGCACGGCTTCGCCCGCGAAAACCTCTTTGCGGTCGGGTGCCAATTCGCGGATCACTTGCCGAATCAGGACGTTGTTCAGCTCCACGTACTTGCTGATCTCTTGCAGGCGCGCCACCGTGACGACAGGGCGAGCGTTGCGCTCGGTTTCTTCGCTAAAATAGACCACCGGCGCCAGGGTCAGCACGAGCGTATCGGCCGTGGCCTGCACCAGCATTGGCTCCAGGTCGTGGCGACCAACGGTAATGTGCTGCGAAAGCACGTTCAGAAACCGCCGCATTCCTTCCTTGACCTCGGGATGTTGATAGTCGAAGTAGGGACTGCGCAGTTTCTGCGACTCCTGCTGCCAACGATCGTGAAGGGCTTTGAGCACGAACAGGTTCACCTGACGGATGGGCGTCAGTTCCAGCAACTGCTGGCCGTTGGCGGTTTGGTGGTGACCAAAAAAGCTATTGATTTGTTTGCTGGCAAAATCGCGGGCGTAGCGCTCAATGGCCGGGCGGTTAAGTTTGTTCTCCAACGCCATAATGCGTTTTTTTGTCATTCAACTCATGTCAAAGTTAGTCATACGTAGCCTCAACCACAAAGTAGTGCCCATCGCAGACCCTAATCGGTCGTTGCTGGCGCACCTGCACACGCAGGCGCTCGACTGGATGTACGCCTGCGGCGGGCGGGGGCGGTGCACCACCTGCCGGATACGCATATTGGACGGTGCAGAGCACCTGAGCGAACCTTCGGCAGCCGAGGTGCGCTTCCGGACCCAGCAACGCCTGCGCGACGACGAACGCCTGGCCTGCCAGGCGTACCTCGCCGATGGCCAGGTGCTGGTCAGTGTACCGACGGCTTGCCGTTTGCCGCACCTTACCTACACTGACTAGTCCATGTTCATCGAACCCCATTTTGGTCATCCTTCGCGCCATCCGGCCCCTTCGGGATGGATTGAAGTGATCTGCGGCTCGATGTTTTCGGGCAAAACCGAGGAACTGATCCGTCGCCTGCGCCGGGCGCAAATTGCCCGGCAGCGTGTCGAGATCTTTAAGCCCAGCCTCGACAAGCGCTACGACGATACGGACATTGTGTCGCACAGTGCCCTGACCATTCGCTCGACGCCCATTGCCACGCCCGGCGAGATGCGCTTGCTGGCCGGAGGCTGCGCCGTGGTGGGCATTGACGAAGCGCAATTTTTCGACGAAAGCCTTGTGGAAGTTTGTGCTCAACTGGCCGATGGGGGCACGCGCGTGATCATCGCCGGCCTGGATATGGACTATGAGGGTCGGCCCTTTGGCCCCATGCCTGCGCTGATGGCCACGGCCGAGTTTGTCACCAAGGTACACGCCATTTGTGCGCGTTGTGGGGCAGTGGCTTCCTTCTCGTATCGCCTCAGTGCCGACCGCGCCCAGGTGCTGTTAGGGGAAAAAAGGGACTACGAGCCGCGCTGCCGAGGCTGCTTTCGCCAGGGTCAGTCGGCCGGACACACTTCACCGACATCTTCTGTACAGAATATCCCTCCGCCGTCGTTATAAAAACTCTGTTGCTGCGCATGAAATACGTTTTCTTCCTACTTCTCCTCTTTGGCGGCACCTTCGGCCCTGCGCTGGCGCAACGCACGGTGTCGGCCCCCACGCCCATTGGCGCCTGGCGCACGCACCTCAACTACACCCAATCGCGCACCGTGGCCCGGGTCGGCGAGCGCATCTACAGCGCCTCGCCTACCAATTTTTTCTATTTCGACCAGGCCGATGGCACCCCGCGGGTACTTTCGCGGCTAGACGGGTTTTCGGAGGTGGGCATTACGCGGCTGCGCTACTACGCCGAGCGCGATGTGCTCTTTGTGGGCTACGAAAATGGCAACATAGACCTGTTGCGAGGCCAGCAAGTGACTATCCTGCGCGACATTGCCCGCCAGGAAAATCTGGTGGGCGCACGTCGCATCAATCAAGTGGCGTTTCGGGACGAACGAGCCTACGTGGCCACGGGCTTTGGGCTAGTAGTGCTCGACCTGGTGCGCGACGAGTTTCGGGCGGCTTTTCTGAATCTGGGCGCCAACGGCAGCCAGGTCGAGATTTTCGATGCCACCGTGCTAGAAGATTTTCTCTGGCTGGCCACCACCAACGGGCTGGTGCGGTTGCGTATCGGGCCCGATGGCCTGCTGCAGCCCCAGACCCTGACCCGCTTTTTGCCGGGCGAGGCAGGCTTGCCGCCGGCACCTATTCGGTTCTTGGCCACGCACGAAAACCAGGTGTACGCTGCCCCCATCGGCACGGGACTCTACCGGTTCGACGGCCAGGCGTGGGCGCGCGATCTGCTGGTGCCCGACTTTCTGTTTGTGCAGGGCCTGCGCGCCGACGACGACCATTTGCTGGTGAGCACCTCCACGGGCCTTTGGCAGCTCCGGGGTGGCGAGGTGGTGGCCCGCAGCCAAGACATCCGCCCCGTGGACGTGGTGGATGCCCTGCGGGATGCCACGGGCGCCGCCTGGCTGGCCAGCCCTTCGGCGGGCTTGCTGGCCCAACGCGATACGGCTTTGGTGGCCACCAGCCCCAACGGGCCACGGGGCGTTGGCATCCACGACCTCTATAGCTATGCCGATCGCGTCGTTTTGCTGCACGGCGGCTTCGACCGGGGCAACCTGGTGCAACAGCGCAACCTGGAAGGCTTTTCCGTCCTCGACGGCACCCAATGGCAAAGCATTGTGTCGCTCGACAACCACCCGTTGTTCGACGCTACTACGGCAGCCTACAATCCCCTGACGGACAAGCTGTACATCGGCATGCACGGCGAAGGCCTACTCGAAATTGGTCCTGATAGTCAGATCACCCTCTTCAACCCTACCAACAGTTTGCTGGCCACGGCTTTGCCGGACGCTGATCCGGGCTTCGACTTTGTGCGCGTGTCGGGGCTGGCCGTAGATCAGGACGGCACGCTTTGGATCGCCCAGTCCACCTTGCCCAACGAACACCTCAAGTCGCTCGACCGCACGGGCAACTTTGAGGTCTTTGACTTCGACTTCCTCAACATCAGCGACCGACGTAGCCCCCTCAAGCTGGCCATTGACGGCAACGGCTTTGTCTGGATGATGATCACGGGCGAAGGGGGCGTGGGGGTGTTCGATCCGCGCACGGGCCGCGCCCGCAACTTGGTCAGCCAAGAAGGGCAAGGCGGGCTGCCCAGCAACACGATTCGTGACATTGCCACCGATCAGAACGGGGACGTCTGGGTGGCCACTTCGCAGGGGCCGGCCGTATTCCGAAATACGGCTTTCGTCTTCGAAGGGGCCGTCAATGCCGATCGGCCGCGCTTCCGGGTGGGCGAAAACCTGTTTACGATCTTGCTCGAAGACGAGCCAATTCTTTGCCTGGCCGTGGACGGCGGTAATCGAAAGTGGATGGGCACAGCCAATGGGTTATATTTGTTTTCGCCCGACGGCAGCGAGCAGCTCAATTTCTTTGATACGCGCAATAGCCCCTTGCCTACCAACGAAGTGATCCGGCTGGCCATCAACGACATAACGGGCGAAGTGTTTGCCGCGACGGCCCGTGGCGTCTATTCCTATCGCAGCGACGCTACCCGTGCCACGCCGACGCACACCGATGTCAAGGTATTTCCTAATCCGGTGCGACCCGAGTTTCAGGGTACGGTGGCCATTTCGGGGTTGGCGGCCAACGCCGTGGTCAAGATCACCGACCTGTCGGGCAAGCTCGTTTTCGAGACGCGGGCCAACGGCGGCACGGCCACCTGGAACCGCCGCGACTACAACGGCCGCCGCGCACAGACGGGCATCTACTTGGTATTCAGTGCCGACCTGGCAGGCGACGAGACCTTCGTCACCAAGATTGCCGTAGTAGATTGATATGCTGCAAAAAACCCGAGGCATTGTGCTGGGTACCCTTCGATACCGAGAAACTTCGCTCATCGTGCGGATGTACACCGAGCAGTTGGGCCTGCGCAGTTACCTCCTCAACGGCGTACGTACGCCTCCGCGCAAAGCCGCCCCCTCGCGGATGGCGTTGCTGCAACCCCTCACCTTGCTCGACCTGGTCGTCTATCAGCGTGAAAGTGCCCGTGCCGAGCAACCCTTGCAGCGCATCTCCGAACTGCGCTGCGCCTACACCTATCAGCACATTCCGCTCGACTTTCACAAGTCGGGCATGGCCATGTTCATGGCCGAGGTGCTGGGCCGAACCATCCGGGAAGAGGCCGAATCCAACCCCGGGCTTTTCCGGTTTTTGTGGGACAGCCTGCTGGTGTTCGATGGTCTCGCGGCGCACTTCGAAAACTTTCACTTGCAGTTTTTGCTTCAACTGAGCCGCTTTCTGGGTTTCTTTCCCGAATCGGCCGATCATTTCTACGAAGAAGTGTTCGACACCGAGGGTTGGGCCTCGGTGGCCGATGCCGCCGAGGTGGCAGCCCTTCGGCAATTGCTCCATCGGCCTTATGCCCAGCCGCTCGGTTTGCCCCTCACGGTGCGGCGCTCGCTGCTGGCGCACATCCTGGTGCTTTATCGCCGCCACGTGGCCAACTTCGGCGAACTCAAATCGCTGGGGGTGCTGCGCGAACTGATGCGCTGAACCTCCTCAGGCATTGCCCCACGCAAACTCGCCGTGGTCGCTGCGGATCGTCAGGCGGGGTCGGTCGCTGGCTTCTACCCGTCCGATCACCTGAGCCTCCACCTCGTAGCGGGCTGCAATGTCAATGATTTGAAGGGCCGTGCGCGCATCGGTATAAATTTCGAACCGATGGCCCATGTTGAACACCTTGTACATCTCTTGCCAATTGGTGCCGCTTTGGGCTTGGATGAGCGAGAAAAGGGGCGGCACGGGCAGCAACTGGTCTTTGATCACGTGCACCTTGTCCACGAAATGAAGCACCTTGGTTTGTCCGCCCCCGCTGCAATGTACCATTCCGTGGATGGCTGGGCGGTGGGCGGCCAGCACAGCCCGGACAATCGGCGCGTAGGTGCGCGTGGGCGAAAGCACTAGCCGGCCCATGTCGAGGGGCAAGCCCGGCACCTGGTCGGTGAGCAGGTACGAGCCCGTATAGATCAAATAGCTGGGAATGGCGTTGTCGTAGGTTTCTGGATACGATTCGGCCAGGTCTTTTCGGAACACCTCGTGGCGGGCCGAGGTGAGTCCGTTGCTGCCGATACCACTGTTGTAGGCCGTTTCGTAGGTGGCCTTGCCAGACGAAGCCAGCCCCACGATGACGTCGCCGGGGCGGATGCCGTCGTTGCTGATTACCTCGTCGCGCCGCAGCCGGGCCGTCACGGTGCTGTCCACCACGACGGTACGTACCAGGTCGCCGAGATCGGCCGTTTCGCCGCCCGTGCTGAAGATGCCAATGCCGTGCGCCCGCAGTTCGGCCAACACCGCCTCGGTGCCCTCGACCAAAGCCTGTATTACTTCGCCGGGGATTAGGTTCTTGTTGCGCCCGATGGTGGAAGAGAGCAAGATATTGTCCGTTACGCCGATGCAGAGCAGGTCATCTACGTTCATGATCACGGCGTCCTGGGCGATGCCTTTCCACACCGAAAGGTCGCCCGTTTCTTTCCAATAGGCATAGGCCAACGACGATTTGGTGCCGGCCCCGTCGGCATGCATGACGTTGCAAAAGTCTAGGTCGTTACCCAACAGGTCGGGCACTACTTTGCAAAATGCCTGAGGAAACAGCCCCCGATCTACGTGACGGATGGCCCGGTGCACGTCTTCTTTGTCGGCCGAAACGCCGCGCTGCGTGTATTTATCCATGGGTGTATTGGTTGTGGCACAAAAACAAGCAGTCTCCCCAAGGGAGAGACTGCTTGTTTTGATGAGGGTTCGCCGAGGTACGCCGCACCGTAGGTGGCTCAGTGCATCAAGCTATTTGTTGATTTGCAACACCTTAAATTCGGTGCGGCGGTTGCGCTGGTGCTCGTCTTCCGTTTCGGCATTGGGCACCACGGGTTTGTCTTTGCCGTAGCCTTTGGCCTGGATGCGCTCGGCGGCTACGCCCCGCGAGACGATGTACTGGACGGCTGCTTCGGCGCGGCGCTGCGAGAGCTTTTGGTTGAGGGCAGCGTCGCCCCGGCTGTCGGTGTGGGCGCTGAGTTCGACCGAGATGTCGGGGTTGTCGTTGAGCACGTCCACCAGCTTGTCCAACTCCTGCGCTGCGTCCGGGCGAATGTCCGCCTTGTTGAGGTCGTAGTAGATGTTGTCGAGCACGATGGCCTTGTCCACCACGATCTTGTCGAGCACGAAGGTGTAGTCCATCACTAGGGTGGTGTCGTTGTCGAGTTCTTCTTGCGGAATGCTTTTGCCGTAGGTCGAATAGCTATCGCGGCGGGTGAAGTAGTCTTCTTTCTCGCCGATGACCGTATAGTTGGACTGAGGCTGCAGCGGAAACTCGAACGCGCCGTCGGGGCCCGTGGTGGTTTCGGCCAGGGTTTCGCCCCCGTTCATGAGCTTGAGCTTGACGCCCTCCAGGGCGACTTCGTTGCCGCTTTCGTCGCGCCCTTTCGTCACGCCGCTCAGCACAAAGTCCACATTGCGAATGGTGGACGAAACGTCTTTGAAATAATAGATATCGTCGTCGCCCTTACCGCCTTCGCGATTCGAAGAGAAGTAACCTTCGGTAGCGTTTTTGTAGGTGATACCAAAGTCATCGAAGCGCGAATTGACGGGCTGACCCAAATTTTCCACGCTGATTTCGCCATCCCTGCGCTCGGCCACGAAGAGGTCCATCATCCCGAAACTCGGGTGACCATCGGAGGAAAAATAGAGCTTGCCGTCGTCGGATACGTAGGGAAACATTTCGTTGCCTTTGGTATTGAGCTTACTGCCCATGTTGCGCACTTCCGTCCAGCGGCCGTTACGATCCATTTTGGCTTGGTACAAATCTATGCCGCCAAAGCCACCTTCGCGGTTGGAGGCAAAATAGAGCGTTTTGCCATCGCGCGAGAAGGCCGGCGAGGTATCAAAAGCTTTGGGATCACTGACGGGGAGTAGTTCCGGCTCCGACCATTCGTTGTTGCGGTAATAGCTGATGAACAGGTTGACGTCGCGCATACCTTTGCGTTTGCCAGAGTTGCCCCGGGCAAAGACGAGCATCTTGCCGTCGGGCGACAGGGTGGCGGCTGCATCGTGCACACCCTCCATCTTGAGTTTTTGGTCGAACAACGAAACGGCGCTGGCCGTCGAATCTTGCAGGGCCTCGAAGCGGAAGCGGTACAAATCGGTGAAGCTGCCGCCCGTTGCGGCATACACCTTGCCTTCTCCCCGGGCCGAAGTGAAGATCATCTCATTGTTGAGGTACAAGGGCGAATAGTCCGCTTCGGGGGTGTTGAGCGACTCGAAGTTTTCGACCTTGTACTTGGGCGATGCAGCGGCAAGTGCCTCAATTTCTTTCAGGTTCTTTATTTCCTGCTTGGCGCGATTGATGTAGTCAATGTTGGTGCCCGTACGGATGTACTTGTTGAGCATCTCCGAAGCCTTGGCATAGTCGCCTTGCGCCTTCACGGCCATGGCGTAGTGGAAGTAAAGGTCTTCCTTGGGTTCGTTGGCCTCTACGGCTTCGGCGTAGAAGGGGGCCGCCTCGTGCGTACGGTTGCTCAGCCGATAGGCTTCGCCAATTTTGTAGTTGATTTCGCCCGTGTTGGGTGGGCTTTTCTCCAATGCCCGTTGGTAGCTTTCGATGGCGTAGG
>DAIRSZ010000006.1:0-35537 GCA_036804165.1 Catalimonadaceae bacterium
GTCTCGAACCCGTCCAGGTCGGGCATCTGAATGTCCATCAGAATCAGGTCGAAAACTTGTTGGGTACACTGCTGCAAACAAGCAGTGCCGCTGTCGGCCGTGGTCACCAGCGCTCCCCATTGCACCAGCATCCGTTGGGCAATCTGCAGGTTGATGGGGTTGTCGTCCACCACCAGCATGCGCAGGCCGTCGAGGCTTCTTTCCGGGCGAGCCTCTTCGTCGGGATCTGCGGCGACAGGGCCGCCCGTGGCGTGGCCGAAGGGGATCACAACCGTGAAGGCACTGCCCACGCCGGGCGTGCTGCGCAGGCTGATGCTGCCCCCTTGCAACTCTACCAGCCGTTGTGTGATGGCCAGGCCTAGGCCGGTGCCTCCGAAGTGGCGCGTGGTGTCGTCCGAGGCTTGCGTAAACATATTGAACACGACCTGTTGCTTGTCGGGAGCTATCCCGATGCCCGTATCGGTGACGGTGATGGCCAGTTCGGTGCCCGCAGGATGGGTGCGGCGCACTTCCGTTTCGAGCATGATGCTGCCTTGCTTAGTAAACTTGAGGGCGTTGCTCATTAGGTTGACAATGATTTGCGTCAGGCGCGTCGGGTCGCCCAGCAGCCATTCGGGTTGGTGCTCGTCTTGCAACAACCGCAGGGCTATTCCCTTTTCGCGAGCGGGCAGGGCAAAGCTCTTCCGAATTTTACTCAGCAAGTCTGCCGGCCGAAAAGCAAGCTGTTCGAAGTGTACTTTGCCCGCCTCTATTTTCGAAAAATCGAGGATGTCGTTGATGATTGCCAGCAAACTCTGCGCTGAAAACTGCAGCGTATGCAAGTTATTCATCTGCGCTGGCTGCGGGTCTTCACTGAGCAACAAGTTGGTGATGCCCACAATAGCGTTGAGAGGCGTTCGGATCTCGTGGCTCATGTTGGCCAGAAATTGCTCTTTGGTGCGTGCGGCCTCTTCGGCCCGCAACTTTTCTGCGCAAAGTTTTTCTTCCCTGGCCCGGCTCGTGGCAAGCTCCCTTTCGAGCTGCTGGGCCTGAAAGCGCAGTTGTCGTGCATCTTGCTCGAGTACCTCTACGCGCATCTTCAGTTCGGTTGTGTATCGGCTGTTTTCCTTGCCCAAATCAGCCACCGTGCGCGCCAGGGCTTTGATTCTGGCCAGCAGGCGCAGAACTGTCCGTTGGTAGCAGTATCGGTAGCAAACCGTAGCTACCACGCACACCAGCAAGGCTCCCCCCACTACCCCATCGTAGGCAGCCCGAAACACGTGCTGGTCGGCAAACCGAAGTTGGTACACGCTCCAGGCGATCAGGATCACCAGGGCCGTGAGCCACACCTGATAGAAGGCCGTAGCCAACAGGCCGGCGCAAAGCAGCCCCGCAAACAAATAGGCTACCGTTTCGATCCACCAACCAGTGCTCAGTTCGTCGAGCAGCAAGCCCGGTACCAGCAAGCGCCAAGCGAGCGCCCCGATGTAGGCGTTGTAGGCCCACTCCACGCGGCGTACACGACAGAAATACAGCCCGCTCAGGGCCAATGTGCCCGCCCCGAGGGCGGAAAGCAGCCACAACGGGTCGTAGTACCAGAGAAGACTCAGCAACCGAGCCAGGGCAGCGGCCACATACACACCACCTGCCCAACGCAGCCATTGCAGCCTCGGCAGTGCGGACTCACGGACGGACGGTGTTTCGTCGAGCACCCGAGGAGGCGGATATTGAGTAGCTACCTGATGGGTATAAACTTCCATAGCGTATGCGGAAAATTTTCGATGCAATATGGGCCTCAGAATACCAAAATTTAATTTCTATGTCGTATTTATTCTAACACGTATGATTAACGCATATTTATAGAGAAATAATTTTTTGAAGTAACGCGCCTATTTTAGCCTGGTTGGTCCTGGCGTAATCCATTCGGCGGTGCCAAACCGCTCCCAGGGCACGTCTGCCAGGTTCACTTGGCTATCCACGAGGGGCTCGGCGGGGCGGCCGTTGAGGCTTACCTGGTTGTAGGCATACACCCGCACGCCGGGCTGCCCCTGTTGGGCGTGGTGTCGGCGCAGGTACTGGGCAAACTGCCAGGTCATGTCGGGCCGCACGGCCATGCTGCGGGCTTGCTTGGGGGTGAGAAAATCGCGGGGCTGCACGCGCGTACGCTGGCCCGTCTGGGGGTCTTCTATCTCAAAATGGCTCGTCCCCGATTTGGAGCGCAGCATCATCTGCCACGCCAGCCGGTGGCCTTCTTCGGTCCAGTGCACGTCGCCCGGATAAAACCAATGCCGCAGGGGCAAATAGACTTGAATGGCGAAGTAGAGCAGAAAAAACCAGCCCAATGCTCGCTGGGGGGTGGTCAGGGTGGGGGGCACACGAACGGCCTCTACGGGCGGGCGGCGCGGAAAAAAACGGCGGCGCACTGCCTCGGCCGGAAAGAAAAACAGCAACATGCCCAGCATCAGGTAGGGAAAAATCCCGATGTGAAAGACCAGCGAGTTGAACAAATGAAAGCCCGCCGACAGCCCCACGGCCAACCAGCGCGTACGCCCCCAAAGCAAAAGCGGCACAATGGTCAGGTCGAAGGCGATGCCCCCGTAGGCCACCAGTTGCTTCACCCAGCCTAGCTGCAACCAGGGCCCCAGCACAGGATAGTGCGCCCGGGCCGCAAACCAGATGTCGAGCGGCCGGGCCTCTAGCCAGTCGGGATAAATTTTGGCGATGGCCGCGTAGGTATAGACAATGCCCAGTTGCAAAATCAAGACCTCGCCGCACCAGCGGGGGCAGGTACGTGCCTGTACACCCCGCCGTCGGGCATCGAGCGAAAAGGCCCCATGTGCGGGCATCAGCCACATAAGTCCACACAACAAAATGAGCAGGTAATAGTGGTTATTGTAGCTGGTTTTCTGCATCACGTAGGCTCCCGTCCACAGCAGGGTATAGCCCCCGATGGCCCATTTGTAGCGGTAGCCCAGCGTAACCCCCACGCCGCACAGGGCCATCAGCCCAAAGTAATAATACATGCCGTCGCCGGGCAGGGGCTGCCACCACTCCAGCCCGATAACCGTGAAGGTAAACTTCGGCTCGATGAACGTCCGCCGCACCCAGCCCGTCAGGATGGCCCCACCCGCTTCGGCCACCAACAGCAACCCAAACACCACCCGGAACAGTACCAGCGGGCTGTTGTCCACAGGAGCGCAGCGGCGCTGCCAGAAAGAAACCGATGGGGCCAGCAAAAGGGCTTGAGCTGTCATGGCAAGTAGTCGTGTAGAAGTAAAGTTACACCATTTGGGCCGAGCGACCCACAAAAAAAGCCCGACCCTGGGGCCGAGCTTTCTAAAAACGTTAGTAGTGCCGCGCGGGCTATTGCACCAGCAGCCGCCCCGTGGCTACGTCGCCCGTGTTGGTCACGGCGCGAAACACATAGGTACCCGGGGCCAGTTGGTCGCGGAACAAACGCACGCCCTGAGCCATAGGCGCGTGGCGCACCGAAAGTCGGCGACCCACCAGGTCGTACAGCTCAAGCGACACAATACTGCTGCCTTCTACGACCAGTTCGGCGCTGACTTGCATGGGCTGCGGACGCAGTTGGTGCTGCGTCGTCGCGATGCGGTTGCGTAGCGAAGAGGGTTCTAGATCAACTGTTTGGCAGATGGTATCGCTGCTGCCGTCGTAGGCATTGGCCACAGCGTGGCAGACTTCGTAACTGCCCAGCGTGTCGTAGGTGTGCACCACTGTGCCGCCGGCTTCGCTCGTGTTGCCATCCCCAAAATCCCAGAAAAACGTTTCGGCACCCGGGTTGGGGGTGGGCAGCGATACGAAAGCCACCGTCCGATCGCCGTCGGGCAGCACACTGAACTCAAAGGTGGCAACGGGCCGGATGACGGGGCCGTCAATGTAAACGCCCATGGCCGCATCGGCACTTTCGCGTTCACGGTAGGGGGCCCAGGCGCCCGAAATGATCTCGAAACTGCGCAGCGCAATAGGCCCCTGGGCCAGGGGTTGCATCCCGATACCTACTTCGGGTGCGCCCATAAACCAGGCCAGGTAGAACCCGCCCGAGTCAATGACAATGCTGTCGGTCAGCGTAATGACGTTGTAGGCATTGGCCTCGGGGGCCGTGACTATCTGCGAAAACAGCTCGGTGCCGGGCTGGCCAAAGACGTCGCTCTCGGCGAAGATCGCCCCCCGAAAGCCGGTGTTGTCGTTGGTAAGGTGGAAAAACTCGATGGCCCGAATGACGGCCGGATAGTACGGCGGCTCGATATAGGTGGCCATACCGCTGTTGTTGGCCCCGCCCGACCAGGACACCGAGTTGGCCGGTGCCGGCTGTACGCCGCCCGTACCCGGCAATGTCTGGCCATAATTGAGGCGTACGCGCCGGGTGGGCGTGGCTTGGTCGCGTTGCAGCACCACAATCTCGGAAGACCGCAAATTGTTGGTGGCGTTGCCGTCTTGGGTATTAGTGATCCGCACTGTCATCTCGTAGCTGCGGGCCGAGTTGAGGTTGGTGTAGGGCGGGAAAGTCACCAACTGCGAGGTGCCCGCATCGAGGCTGGCCACCGACACGGTCTGGTTGAAGTTGATGCCGCCGCCCGCCGGGCGAATGCGCGTATTAACGCTGAGGGGCGACGTGAAGTCGGCATTGCCCACATTGGCAAGCTGGGCTTGCGGTATCAGCGTGTCGCCCAGCATCTTGAAAATCCCAAAGTTTTCCTCTCGGTTATTCCACTCTATGGTGGCGTCGGCAATCTGGATCAGGATGCTGTCTGGATATAAGATCCGGTAGGTCGTGTTGTTGGCCGGAATTTCGTTGGTCGAGATCGTACGGCCAATGTTGCCCGCCACGTTCTCCCAGCCGATACTGATGATAAAGTTGCTGGGGCAGTTGTAGTACGACGTCAGCGTAGTCGTTGGCTCCATATCCAGGTATTGGTACGTGATGGAGCGATCGGCCCCGTTGAGAATCACCTGAAAAGTGTTGGAGCCGATAAACTCCGAGCCGTTGTTGTCGGCGGCGTTGATCCAGAAGCTCACGTCCTGGTACGTAATCACGCAGGAGTCCACGTTGTTGCTCCAGACGTACACGGCGCCGTCGCTGTTGGGGCTGGCGTCCAGGTTGAGGTCCGAGAGCAGCGGTGCCAGCACGTTGTCGCCACCGCCCGGCGTCGGGAAGTTCAGAAAGCAAGACGCAATGTTGCCCACGTTGCTAAACGAAAGCCACCCGTTGGAGCCCACGCGCAGTTGGGAATAATCCACAAAAAAGTACCGGAAATCGAACCCAATGTCCACCGGGCCCACCGAGTTGTCGTCGGCCAATCCCTGCAGAGAATCAGTGCCCGGGCGACCCACAATGTCCACCCAGTTGAAAGTTACGGCACTCGTGTCGGTGTTGCTAAACCAGCGGTACCCAAAGGCGTCGGGTTGCCCATTGCTCTGCGCCTGGCCCGTCGTCAGGGCAGCCAACCAGCCTGCGGCGCTTATCAAAACGTAGCGTAGTATTTTTTTCATAGTAAAATAGTTGAGTAGGTATCGAATTGATTTTCAATAATATGGCAATTTCTCCAAAAAAGCAGCAATTGCCCGATTGTTAATTACCTCCTTGCCCAGATGCTTGCGACCGCGCACGCGCATCACCATCACTTATTTGGTCAGAAAGGCAGCTATTACCCCGGCAATGTGCGCTACGTCGGCTGCCGCAAGGCCCGGGTACATGGGCAGGCTCAGCACCGTAGCGGCCAGTGCTTCGGCCCGGGAGTAGTCGGCTGGGTGATATTGTTGGGCCCGAAAAGCGGGCTGGCGATAGAACGGCTGGGGGTAGTGCAGGCCCGTTCCGATGCCCGCTGCCGCCAGGTGGGCTTGCAATGCTGCCCGCCGGGGCGTGCGCACCACGTACAAGTGATAGACGGGCGTGGCCCTGTCCTCTACGAGCGGCAGGCACAAGTCGGGCAAGCCGGCCAGGTGCGCGTTGTACCAGGCGGCAATCTGGCGGCGTTGGGCGTTCCAGTCGTCGAGGTGTCGGAGTTTGATCGCCAGCACGGCGGCCTGCAAATCGTCGAGGCGCGCGTTGGTGCCCACCTCGGCGTAGCGGTATTTTTCGGCCGATCCGTAGTTGCGCAGCCGCCCGACGCGCTCGGCCAGGGCCGCGTCGTGGGTGGTGATGGCCCCGCCGTCGCCGAGGGCGCCCAGGTTTTTGGTCGGATAGAAACTGGTGGCTCCCAGGTGGCCCAGGCCCCCGGTGGGTTTGCCGTCCCAACGCGCACCTTGCGCCTGCGCGTTGTCCTCTACGACGGCCAACCCGTACTGACTCGCCAGGGCCAGCAAAGCGTCCATCTGGCAGGGCTGCCCGTAGAGGTGCACGGGCACCACGGCGCGGGTGCGCGGCGTGATGGCCGCCCGCACGGCCGCCGGGTCGAGGTTGGCCGTGTCGAGCAAGGGCTCGGCCAGCACGGGCCGGGCACCCACGGCCAGCACCGCCAGCGGAGTAGCCACAAACGTGTGGGCCGGCACGATCACCTCGTCGCCGGGGCCAATGTCGAGGGCCCGCAGGGCGAGCGTGAGCGCATCGAGTCCGCTGGCCACGCCCCGGCAGTGGGCGATGCCGCAATAGTGAGCAAAGGCGGCTTCGAATTGCGCCAGCCGGTCGCCCAGCACAAAGCTGCCCTCGTCGTAAGTGCTCGCCAGCGCGGCCAGCACCTCGGCGCGCACCTGGGCGTGCATTTTTTCGAACGAAAAAAACGGGAGGGGCTTCACGACGAGGGCGACAAGGCGCTAATCGTTTCGGATGGCCGACTCGGCGGCAGCTTCCTCGGCAAAATCTGCCATGGCGGGCGGCTCGAAAACAGCCGCTTCGGCGTCGTAAGGAAAAATATCCGTGATGGGCGTCAGGTTGATGTCCGTAATCTGGAAGGGCACCAGCATTGTGCCCAGACTTTCTTGCAAACGATCGTAGGCATCTCGAGCCGTCACGGCGCTGACCAGCATCTGGTTGACGATTTTTTTCTCCTTACCCGAGCGCTCGTCGGTTTGCGTATAGACCACTTTGCCCCTAAACCAGGTCTCGGCGTCCTCATAATGAAACAAGTCGGCCAGGTTGAGTTTGCTCACGTTGGTCAGCAAAAATTCGGGCACGGTGCTGCTCAGCATTTGGTAGAGGCGGGCTTCGGCTTCGGTAAATGACACGGCGTCCACCAGGTACTGCTCTTTAATTTTATTGACTTTGCCGTCTTCCGTTTCGCGGAAGTAGGTGATTTTGCACAAAAACCAGGTTCTCATTCGGTCGGGTTTAGCCGCCCTTGCGGGCCGGGAAAAGACGCAAGATAAGTACCCCACCACCGGAAAGCCAAGGCCACGCCCGGCCCGTGGCGCGGGCCGGGCAGCGACCAGCAGGCGGACGCGTGCGGGGAGGTCTGCCCTAAAATGCCTAATCTGATGCCTACACGACCGGAGACCGCAGCGGCAGAATCTACTTTTGGCGCAAGGCGCGTATATCGCATACGCCCGGCGTGCGGCCACACGTGGTGCTGCTTTACTGACCAGAGAATAGAAATTTTTTCTGGTTTTATCTGTTTTGTAGCGTGTTTTGTCCGCCCTTTGCGCATTCTTGCGAAAAAGAGGCGCTTTTTTTCTGACTATTGTATCACATGGATGCTTCCTCTTCTCCACTTATTGGCATTACCCTGGGCGACTATAATGGAATCGGCCCGGAAATTATGCTGCGCACCCTGGCCGACGAGCGGGTGCTGCACTGCGGCACACCGGTGATATACGCCCCCCTGCCCGCACTGACCTACTACCAACAACTGCTGCAGCTAGAAGCAGTGAAACTGCATCCCATCGCTGCCGTGGCCGACGCCCGTCCCGGGCGAATCAACGTGCGGGGCGCGCAGGAAGGCAATTTCGAGGTCACGCCCGGGCAGATTACCCTTGCGGCCGGACAAGCCGCCCGGCAATCGCTCGAAACGGCCACGGCCGACCTGGTGGCCGAGCGGCTGCAAGCGGTGGTGACGGCGCCCATCAACAAGCACAATATGCGGCAGGCAGGTTTTGCCTACCCGGGCCACACCGAATACTTTGCCCACGTGGCGGGTGTGCCCGAAAGCCTGATGCTGCTGTGCAGCGGCGCGCTGCGCGTAGGCGTGCTAACGGGCCACCTGCCCCTGCGCGATGTGGCCGGGCTGGTGACGGCCGAGCGTCTGCAACGTTACCTCCACATTTTTCTGACGGCCCTCCGCCAGGATTTTGGCTGCGCCAAGCCGCGCATTGCCGTGCTGGGCCTCAACCCGCACGCGGGCGAAAATGGTGCCCTGGGGCAGGAAGAACAACAAATCATTGGCCCCGTGGTCGAGCAAATGCGGGCAAAGGGTCACCTGGTGTTCGGCCCCTATCCGGCCGACGGTTTTTTTGGGATGTTTCAGTACCGCAAGTTCGACGGCGTGCTGGCCATGTACCACGATCAGGGGCTGATTCCGTTCAAGACCCTCGCCTTCGAAACGGGCGTCAACTACACGGCAGGACTCAAGCTGGTGCGTACTTCGCCCGATCACGGCACGGCCTACGACCTAGCTGGCAAAGGTGTGGCCGACATTGGCTCGTTTCGCGAGGCATTCTTTGTGGCCAGCGACATCCTTCGCCAGCGGCACGAGTTGCCCCCGCTTGTGCCCAAGATGGCGCGCCCGCACGGGCCCCGGCACCAAAAATCGGCACGTCCCAAGCCCAAATCCGCCGCCCCCAGGGTATCGGACAAGGATTGATAGCGCTATTCCTTTTTCCGTTCCTGAAAAGTCCGTACATTTGCGGCCTTTGAATTGCGGAGAAAATGCGCGTCCCCCCTTACCACATCGAACTGGTTGGCCTCAAAAACGGCCAGCACGACTACACGTTCGTGCTGGACGATGCTTTTTTGGCTGATCGGCCCGAAGCGCCCGTGCAGCGGGGGCAGTTGCGGGCCGACGTGCAACTGGAGCGCAGTGAGAATATGCTCACGCTACACGTACGCATTGTCGGCGAAGTGACCTTGGTTTGCGACCGCAGCCTCGAAGATTTTACCTACCCGCTCGACGTGCGGCAGTCGGTGCTGTTCAAGTTTGGGGCTGTCTTTGAGGAGTTGGACGACAACATCTTCGTGATTCCCCGCTCGCTGGAGTTGCTCGATATGCAGCCGCATCTTTACGACTTTGTACAGTTATCGGTTCCTATCAAGAAGATTAATCCGCGCTACGAAGCTGACGAGAGCTACGTGCAGGGCGAAACGGCCGAAGGGCTGCTCGTGTACCGTTCGCAAACCCTAGCGGACGACGCAGACGCACATCCTGAAAAAGAAGTAGATCCCCGCTGGGAAAAACTACAGACATTAAAGAAAAACAAGTAATAGCAATACGATCATGGCGCATCCTAAAAGAAGACACTCCACTACCCGTCGCGACAAACGCCGCACCCACGACAAACTGACGGCCAAAGCTATCTTTGTGGATCCCACCACGGGCGACGAGTCGCGTATGCACCGCGTCAACCTGGAAACGGGCATGTACCGCGGTCGCAAGGTGATGAAGGGTACTGAAGACTAAAAACTAGTGGCCAACGCCCCCCGGCAGGGAGTGTGCGTTGTGCAGGTTTCCAAAGTCCGGACTCTCTGAGTTCAGACTTTGGGTTTTGTCTATCCTTACGCTTTTTCGGGCATGGCTATCAGAGCAGCGATTACGGGCGTGACCGGGTACGTGCCCGACTACGTGCTTACCAACCAGGAACTAGCCACGCAGGTGGACACCAGCGACGAGTGGATCGTGGCCCGCACGGGCATCCGTGAAAGGCGCATCCTGAAGGGCCCCGATCAGGGCACCTCGCACATGGCCGCGGCCGCCGTTCGGCAGTTGTTGGCCCAAACCCACACCGACCCCGACGAGGTGGACCTGGTCATTTGCGCCACCACCACGCCCGATTTTGTGTTTCCGGCCACGGCCAACATTGTCAGCGACATGGTGGGCATCCGCCGGGCATTTAGTTACGACGTGCAGGCCGCCTGTTCGGGCTTCATTTATAGCCTGGCCACGGCGGCGCAGTTTGTCGAGACGGGCCGCTACCGCAAAGTGATCGTGATTGGTGCCGACAAGATGTCGTCCATCATTGATTATACCGACCGGGCCACCTGCATTATTTTTGGCGACGGGGCCGGGGCGGTCATGCTCGAACCCGACAGCGAAGGCTACGGCATCTGCGACTTTGCGCTGCAATCGGACGGGGCGGGCCTACCGCACCTGCACCAGAAAGCCGGCGGCAGTCGTCGCCCCCCCACCGCTGAAACGGTGGCCGCCCGCGAGCATTATGTGTATCAGGAAGGGGCGGCCGTGTTCAAATTTGCCGTGCGCAACATGGCCGAGGTGGCCGCCGAAATGATGGAGCGCAACGGCCTGCGGGCCGAAGACGTGGCCTGGCTGGTGCCCCACCAGGCCAACAAGCGCATCATTGACGCCACGGCCGAGCGCATGGGCCTCTCGCCCGACAAGGTGATGCTCGTCATCGAGAAGTACGGCAACACCACCAACGGCAGCATCCCCCTCTGTTTGTGGGAGTATGCCGATCAGTTGCGGCGAGGTGACAACCTGATCCTGGCCGCTTTTGGGGGCGGCTTCACGTGGGGAGCCATGCACGTGCGCTGGGGCCTGGATGGCGCACAATCTGGGAAAATGCGTTAAACTTGCGGCGCACACGTGCCCACCCACACCACAAACTCACCTTTTTAGATATCTTATGGCAACGACCGCCGACTTTCGCAACGGCCTGACGCTCGAGTTCAACCACGACTTATTCACCATCATCGAGTTTCAGCACGTCAAGCCCGGCAAGGGCGGGGCTTTCGTCCGCACCAAGCTCAAGAGCATCACCACGGGCCGCGTTATTGAAAATACTTTCAATGCTGGCGTAAAGGTTACTACGGCCCGCATCGAGCGGCGGCCTCATCAGTACCTCTACCAAGACGATCTGGGCTATCACTTTATGGACAGCGAATCGTTCGAACAAATCTCGTTACCCCAAGAGCAAGTCGAAAACTACGACCTGCTCAAAGAAGGTCAGCAAGTAGATTTGATTGTACACGGCGAAGTAGAGAAGATTCTGGCCTGCGAACTGCCTCCCTTCGTGGAGTTGAAAGTGACCTACACCGAGCCGGGCCTGCGCGGCGACACGGCCAACAATGCCACCAAACCCGCCACCATGGAGTCGGGCGCCACCATTCAGGTGCCCCTGTTCATTGATCAGGACGAAATGATCCGTGTGGACACCCGTACGCGCGCCTATTCCGAACGCGTCAAATAAGCTACTGCATGAACGCCAAAGAAATTCAGGAACTGATTGATTTCATCGCCCAATCGGGGCTAGACGAAGTCAAGATCAAGACCAGCGATTTTGAAATTGCTATCAAGAAACACGCTACGCCGGGCGTAGCGGCCACGCCCTCCACGCCCCACCCGGCCGCCAGTACACCATCGGCCCCGGCCCCAGCACCGACGGCAGCCCCTTCTGCGCCTTCCGAGGCTGCCCCGGCCAAAGCCTACGCCGAAGTGCGCTCGCCCATGATCGGCACCTTCTACCGCTCGCCCGACCCCGACTCCCCCGCCTTTGTCAATGTGGGCGACGAAGTCAAGAAGGGCCAGCCTGTTTGCATCATCGAGGCCATGAAACTTTTCAACGAAATTGAATCCGAAATTTCGGGCCGCATCGTGAAGGTGCTCGTCGAAAATGCCACCCCCGTAGAATACGACCAGCCCCTGTTTTTGGTGGATGTTGCCTAATCTATGTTTAAAAAAATACTCATAGCCAACCGCGGCGAGATTGCCCTGCGCATCATCCGCACTTGTCGGGAGATGGGCATCAAGACGGTGGCCGTCTATTCCACTGCCGACCAAGACAGCCTGCACGTACGCTTTGCCGACGAGGCCGTGTGCATCGGCCCCCCGCCCAGCGCCCGCTCGTACCTCAACATCCCCAACATTATCGCGGCGGCCGAGATCACCAACGCCGACGCCATTCACCCGGGCTACGGCTTTTTGTCCGAAAACGCCGAGTTTTCCAAAGTCTGCCAAGATTACCAGATCAAGTTTATTGGCGCTAGCCCCGACATGATCGCCCGGATGGGCGACAAAGCCACGGCCAAAGAAACCATGCGTCGGGCGGGCGTGCCCGTCATTCCCGGCTCCGATGGTTTGCTGGCTTCGCTCGCCGAAGGCCAGCGCCTGGCCGCCGAGGTGGGCTACCCCATCATGCTCAAGGCCACGGCCGGAGGGGGCGGGCGAGGAATGCGCTTTGTGGCTGAACCCTCTGGCTTTGAAAAGGCGTGGAAAGACGCCCGCGCCGAAGCCGGGGCCGCCTTCGGACACGAAGGGCTGTACCTCGAGAAATTCGTCGAAGAACCCCGCCACGTCGAGATCCAGATCGTGGGCGACCAGTTTGGCAATGTCAGCCACCTTTCGGAGCGCGACTGCTCTATCCAGCGGCGCCACCAAAAGCTGGTGGAAGAAACCCCTTCGCCCATCGTGGACGACAACCTGCGCGCCCAAATGGGCGATGCGGCCGTCAAGGGGGCGGCCTCTATTGGCTACGAAGGCGCGGGCACCATCGAGTTTTTGGTGGACAAACACGGCGCGTTTTATTTTATGGAGATGAATACGCGCATTCAGGTAGAGCATCCCATCACCGAAGAGGTCACGAGTTTCGACCTGATCAAGGAGCAAATAAAAGTGGCCGCTGGCGTGCGCGTGTCGGGCCGCAACTACTACCCCGAGGCGTATGCCATCGAGTGCCGCATCAACGCCGAAGACCCGGCGCACGGCTTTCGCCCCTCGCCGGGGCGCATCACCAACCTGCACTTGCCCGGCGGCCACGGCGTACGGGTAGATACGCACGTCTATTCGGGCTACACCATTCCGCCCTACTACGACTCGATGATCGCCAAGCTGATTGTCTCGGCCCAAAGCCGCGAAGAGGCCATCGTACGCATGAAGCGCGCCTTGCAAGAATTTATCATTGAGGGCGTCAAGACCACCATTCCCTTTCACATCCGGCTGATGGACGATCCGCAATTTCGGTCGGGGCAGTTTACTACCAAGTTTCTAGAAACTTTCGACTTCAGCGGGCTCGAATAAGCAACCCCACCGCGGGCGTAGCCTTGTCTGGCAATATTGCGTATCTTGACCCCTGGGTTGTTCACCGCTTTCACCTTGTTCTATGTCTCAGTACAAGCATCACTACTACACCGACGAGGGGCCCATCATGCTCCGCGAATACGGGCGCAATATCCACAAGCTGGCCGCGCACCTGCTCACCATCGAAGACCGCGAAGCCCGCACGCGCTCGGCCCATACGCTCGTAGAGCTGATGCGCCAGCTCAATCCCAACGTGCGCGACTCGCAAGAATATACCCAGAACTTGTGGGACCACTTGTTTATCATGACTGACTTTCAGCTTGACGTGGACAGTCCCTTTCCCATGCCCGAACCCTCGGTGCTGGGCCGCAAACCCCAGCGCATGGACTATCCGGGCAGCAAGATTCGGTACCGCCACTACGGCCGCAACCTGCAGATGCTCGTCGAGAAAGTGGCCGAACTGCCCGCCGATGCCCCCGAGCGCGACGGCGCCACGGTATATCTGGGTCGGCTGATGAAAACCTTCTACACGATCTGGAACAAAGACGGTGTGGACGACGAGGTGATCGTTGAGCAACTACAAGCCCTCTCGCGCCGCAAGCTGACCCTGAGCCTAGAGCGCATCAAGTCCCAGAACCTGCTCGAAATCGGGCCCAACCGCCCCGACCCGCGCGTCACCCAGCGTAGCGAGCCGCGCAACCCGCGCCGCAAATCTGACAAACGCCACAAACGCCACAACCACTGATGTCTTCTTTCCGGATCGAAGGCGGCTACCAACTGCAGGGAGAGATCTACCCGCAGGGCGCCAAAAACGAAGCACTGCAGATTCTCTGCGCCGTATTGCTGACGGCCCAGCCCGTGGAGGTGCGCAACGTGCCCGACATTCGGGACGTCAACAAGCTCATCGAGCTGCTCGCCTCCATGGGTGTGAAGGTAGAAAAACTCGCCAGCGATGCCTACCGTTTTCAGGCTGACCAGGTCAGTCTCGACTACCTCACCACGCCCGAATATGCCCGGCAGGCCGAAGCCCTGCGCGGCTCGATCATGCTGTTGGGACCCATGCTGGCCCGCTTTGGGCAGGCCCGCACGCCCAAACCCGGCGGCGACAAAATCGGGCGCCGACGCCTCGACACGCACTTTTTGGGGTTGGAAAAGCTGGGGGCCAAGTTCAACTACAACAGCCGCGAAGGCCACTACTACATTGACGGCACCCAACTGAAGGGGACGTACATCTTGCTCGACGAAGCCTCGGTGACGGGCACGGCCAACGTGGTGATGGCCGCTGCCTTGGCCAAAGGCACCACCACCCTCTACAACGCCGCCTGCGAGCCGTACCTCCAGCAATTGTGCGCCATGCTGGTGCGGATGGGCGCCAAGATTGAGGGCATTGGCTCGAATCTGCTGCGGATCGAGGGCGTGGACGAACTGGGGGGCACCGAGCACACTATGCTGCCCGACATGATCGAGATCGGCAGCTTTATCGGGATGGCGGCCATGACGGGCTCTAAGCTCACCATCAAAAATGCCCGCGTAGATCAGTTGGGCATTATCCCCGACATTTTCCGGCGCCTGGGTATTCGGCTCGAAATTCAGGGCGACGACATCCACATCCCTACCCACTATCACTACGAAGTAGAGTCTTTCATTGACGGCTCTACGCTGACCGTGGCCGATGCCCCCTGGCCAGGCTTCACACCCGACCTGCTGAGCATCGTGCTGGTGACGGCCACCCAAGCCAAAGGCACCGTGCTCGTGCACCAGAAAATGTTCGAGAGCCGCCTGTTTTTTGTGGACAAACTCATTGACATGGGGGCTCAGATTATCCTCTGCGACCCGCACCGCGCCACAGTCATTGGCCTCGACCGCCAAAAAGCCCTGCGCGGCGTCCGGATGACTTCGCCCGACATCCGGGCGGGCGTGGCTCTGCTCATTGCCGCCCTTTCGGCCGATGGCACCAGCATCATTGACAACATCGAGCAGATTGACCGTGGCTACCAACACATTGACGAACGATTGCGCGCACTAGGTGCCCGCATCGAGCGGCTATGACCTACCTGGCCCGACACAGTGGCTGGCTGCTGACGTTTTTGCTGCTAGCCTGCGCAGCCCCGCCGCCCGAAGCCAACCGCTCCGAGCTGTGCGACTGCGTGCCCGCTGGGGGTGCTGCCTGGAACGGACGCCTCAGTGAGCGGTGCATGGAGATGTGCGTCGAAAAGTTTGGGCCTACCCTCGAAGGCATGGAAGAATGGTTTCGAAAAAATTGCCAATTCGATCCGGCCGGGTCTTCACCCCACGCGCCCAACGAGGGCGTGACGACCTGAACGACCTTCCGCACGGCACTGCTTTTCGAACGATTATTTCCGGCGGGTGGGTATCTTCCGCCCGTGTCCAGCTATCTCCTTCGCGCCTGGTGGTGGTTGCTCGTTTCGGGCAGCACCGTCCCGACCGCTGCGGCCCAGGGCCACTGGCTGATGGCCGGCGAACCTTTGCGGGTGGGCCTGCAGTCCGGCTATGGCGCCCAGCACCTCGGGCCGTTGGCGCTCGACGTGGCCTACGAATACCGTGTTTGGTTTTTTCAACTACAACTGGGCAAAGCCCTGGTCCGACGTCGTGGCTGGGCCCTAGAGGTCTGTGTGCAGCCTCAGGTCAATAGTACCCGCTACCGTCCCGAAAATCATCAGCCCCGCACGCGCCAAGGCTACGAAGTGGGCATCAACCCGGGGCTGCTGTTGCGGCGGGGCCTCGGGCGCGATCGGGTCAGCGTCTATGCCCTGGTCAGCATTGGGCCGCACTTTATCTCGGGTGGGCCACCCCGCCAGGCCCGCGGCTTTCTGTTTTCCGACAATGTGCTGGGCGGCCTCACGGTGCGCGTTTCGGCCCAGAGCCACCTTGACCTGCGGACCGGGTTTCGCCACCTGAGCAGCGGCGGCTTGCTGGCTCCCAACGCCGGCCTCAACACGCTGGTAGTGAGCGGCGGGCTGCTCTGGAGCGTGGGCCGCAAGAACTGATCGCCCTGACTTCAGGTGCCCCTGATGAGGGTCAAGTAAACACCTTGTTCGTTTCTGTTTATTTTTTTTCGTCGAATGTTGACAATCCGTAGTATTTAACATTCACCCCGACTATTTTTACCCGAATAGCTGGTAGGAACGGTATGAGGATATTATTACTCGCGTTGTTTTTGCTGATAGCCCAATGTGCCCACGCCCAACACGACGCACCGATCGTAGGCGGACGGGCGCACGGGCTGGGGGGGGCGGCCGTCACGCTCGGCGATGTCTGGAGCCTATTCAACAATATCGGGGGACTGGCCGCCGTAGATCGGCCGAGCGTAGGCTTGTTTGCCGAAAATCGCTTCGGCACGGCTGCCTTCAACACCGTAGCCTTGGCGGTGGCTGCTCCTGTGCCTGGTACGGGCACGGCGGGGCTGAGCTTTCGGCGCTTCGGCGACGAGTTGTTCAATGCCCAGGCCGTTGGCCTTGGCTATGGCCACCAGTTGGGCTTTGTCCGGCTGGGCGTGCAGGCCAGCCTCTGGCAGACGAGCATCGAAACGCTGGGCACGCACCGCGCGCTGGCCCTCAATTTTGGCGGCACGGCCGAAGTGGTGCCCACACTGGTGTTTGGGGCCTTTATCTCGAACCTCAACCAGGCCCGCCTGGCCGACTACGACCAAGAGCGCTACCCCACCGTGATGCGGGCGGGGCTTTCGTACCGTCCTTCAGACCAACTGATGCTCAACGCCGAAGCCGAAAAAGACATTGACCACCCGGCCAACGTCCGCGCCGGGCTAGAATATCGGCCCATTGAGCGGGTAAGCCTCCGGACGGGCATCGGCACCCGGCCGCAGCACTTTGCCTTTGGCGTAGGCTTCGAAGGGCAAGCCCTTCAATTCGACTACGCCCTCAGCGCCCACCCTGCCCTGGGCTATTCGCACCACCTCTCGATCGGCTACCGCCTGCCCGCCCCCGCAGCGGAACGGCCGTGAAAGGGCCTTTCGTCGGCGTGCTGCTCCTCTGCGGGCTAGCCACCCCTGCCGTGGCCCAGATCAACCCCGGCCCCGAGCCTTCGACGGCACAGCCCAATGAGTTCAACCTGCAGCTTTTTGTCGAAGAGCTGTTCCAGTTTCAGGACGAAGACGTGGACTACGAAGACCTCTACGAAGCCCTGTTTCAGTATTACCGCCGCCCGCTCAACCTCAACCGGGCGCGGCGCGAAGACCTGCAGGCCCTTTTTATCCTGACCGAAAAACAGATCAGCAGTTTGCTTGCCTACCGGGCCGAGTTGGGCGACCTGGTGTCAGTCTATGAGCTGCAAGCCGTGCCCGACCTCGATCCGGCCACCCTCCACCGCTTGCTGCCGTTCGTGACCGTGGCCGAGCGGGCCGACACCCGCTCGCTGTGGCAGCGCATTCGCGAAGAGGACAATCACTACGTCATCAGCCGCTACGAACGCACACTGGAGACCCGGCGCGGCTACCTGCCGCCCGATACCAACGCGGACGGTTCGCTCCGCTCGCATTACCTGGGCTCGCCCGACAAGCTCTACACCCGCTACCGACTGGCGCACACCCGCGACTTTAGCCTGGGCTTTACGGTCGAGAAAGACCCGGGCGAGCAATGGGCATGGGATGCCTCCACCCGGCGCTACGGCTTCGACTTCTACTCGGCCCACCTACTGCTGCAAGAAAAGGGACGCCTCAAGTCCCTGGCGCTGGGCGACTATCAGTTGCAATTTGGGCAAGGGCTGGTGTTGGCTTCGGGGTTTGCCATCGGCAAGGGCAGCGAAACGGTGGCTACCGTGCGTCGCAGCCCGCTGGGCGTACGGCCCTACACCTCGGTGCTCGAATTTGGCTTCTTCCGTGGAGGAGCGGCTACCTACGAGGTGGTGCCGGGCCTGGAACTGACCGGATTTTATTCGCGTCAACGCCTTGACGGCAACGTGCAGCTATTGGCCGATTCGCTGGAAGAAGGCTTGGCATTTGTGAGTTCGTTGCCCGCCACGGGTCTGCACCGTACCCCCAACGAAGTGGCCAACAAGAGTCAGATCGGCGAGCACCTGGGCGGTGGGCACTTGCAATACCGCAATCCGGCCCGCACGCTGACGGTGGGCGCGTCGGCCCTCTACCAGCGCTACGACCTGCCGCTGCGGCGCAACTTGCGCCTCTACAACCAGTTTGAGTTCAACGCGCAGCAAAATCACAACCTGGCCGTGGACGTGAGCTACGTCTGGCGCAACTTCAATTTCTTTGGCGAAGGGGCCCGCTCGGCCAGCGGCGGCACGGGGCTGGTGACGGGCCTGCTGGGCAGCCTTTCGCGCCAGGTGGAAGTGGCCCTGGTTTTCCGCGACTACGCCCGCGATTTCCACGCGCCCTACGGGCAGGCCTTTGGCGAGCGCACGCGCAACCAAAACGAGCGTGGGCTTTACTGGGGCCTCAAGGTTCGGCCCACCGACAAATGGGTGCTGAGTGCCTACTACGACCGCTTCCGGTTTCCGTGGCTCTCGTTTCGGGCCGATGCCCCCGCGGGCGGACAAGAGTACCTGGTGCGCCTGCTCTACGCCCCCCAGCGCAATGTGCAGCTCTACGGCCAATTTCGGGCCGAACAAAAAGAGCGCAACTTGCGCGACAGCCCCGGCCCCCTCCGCCAACTGGCCGAGCAGCGAAGACGCCACTACTGGCTGGTGCTCAACTACGCCCCCGATCGCAATTTTAGCCTCAGTTCGCGGGTGCAGTGCAGCGACTTTGGACAAGAAGGGCAACCCACCACGCGCGGCTACGCCCTCATTCAGGACATTACCTACGGACGGGAGCGTTGGCGCCTGAGCGGTCGTTATGCCCTCTTCGACACGGACGACTTCGAGAATCGGCAATATGCGTTCGAGAAAGATGTACTCTTTGCCTTTTCGATTCCGGCCTACAGCGGGCGGGGCATCCGGGCTTATTTGCTGGCGCAATACCGCCTGGCCCCCCGCACCGACATCTGGGTAAGACTCGCGCAGACCTCCTTCCGCGACCGCGACGCCGTGGGCTCGGGGCTGGAACGAATCGAAGGCCGACAGCGCACTGACCTCAAGGTGCAGGTACGGCAGCGTTTCTGAGTTTGGCTAGGGCGAGCGGGCGTTTTAGCTTTGTCCGATGCAGCTTCATCGTCTTGTCGTACCGCAGCAGTTGCGCTACGCCACTCTGGGTCAACTTGAACCCGACACCCGCGACGTCTGGGTCGTCTGTCACGGCTACGGCCAGTTGGTGCCTTATTTTATTCGACACTTTCAGCCACTGGCCGAGGCGGGGGCATTTGTAGTGGCCCCCGAGGGGATCAATCGCTTTTACCGAGAGGGCTTCAGCGGGCGCGTGGGCGCCTGCTGGATGACCAGCGAAGACCGCCTCACCGACATTGCCAACCACACCGCATTTCTCGACGGGTTGTACGCCGAATTGCTTGCCTACACCACGGCCCGAGTGACGGTGCTGGGCTTTTCGCAAGGGGGAGCCACGGTGACGCGCTGGTTGGCGCAAGGGCAGGCCCGCTTCGATCGGCTCATCCTTTGGGCGGGCGAACTGCCCGCCGACATTCCGGCCGATACGGCCCGGCAAGTATTCGGCCGCTGCCCGCTCGACTTGGTGTACGGCACCGCCGACGAACTCATCCCCGACGAAGCTTTTGCAACCCTCCGGGAGCGGCTCGATGGCCTACCCCTTGCCTATCGCGTCCACACCTTTGCCGGAGGCCACCATATAGACGGCCCCACCCTGCAGCGCGTGGCGGCACTGCTGCCCTAGCGCGCCGTGTTGGCGGGCAAACTGCGCCCGAGCGTATCGGTTGCTGGAACGACGGTCGCCGTATCAGTGCGGATTTCTAGGTCTTCGAGGCTGGTTTGGAGAGCGCGCAACGCCCGAGCCGATCCTTCGAAGTCCTGGGCTCCGAGCGCGGCCAGGTAGTCGTCGAACGCCCGCTTGGCCTGGGCAATTTGCGTGCGTTGCGGTGCCACGGTTGCATCGGGCTGCGTGTCGGGCAGGTTGCCCGATAGGCGGGGCAGCTCGGGCGGCTCGCCGATCAGCCCTTCGAGGGCGGCCTCGAAGGTGGGGGCATAGCTCAGCTTGTCTTCGTGCACCATGGCCACCAGCCGCAATTCGGGATAGGCCGCCGTTTCGGCTTGCAGGTAGATCGGCTCGACGTAGAGCACCGTGTTGGCAATCGGGATGGCCAGCAGGTTGCCGCGAATTACGCTGGAGCCGCGCTGGTTCCAGAGCGAAAGTTGCCCCGACAAATAGCCGTCCTGGTCAATCTTGGTTTCGACTTGTTGGGGGCCCAGCACCCGGCTTTGTTTGGGGAAACGGTAGGCCAGCAGCTTGCCATAGTGCTCGCCGTCGCTGCGGCCCGCGATCCAGCCGGCGAGTACCTGGCGATTTTTGGGGGTGAAGGGTTGGATGAGCACAAACTCGGGGGTGGACTGTCCCGGCAGTTGCCACATGACGTAGTAGGGATCTACGGGCTGCACACGGTCATAGTACTTTTCGGTAGCCCGAATCCAGAGGTCTTCCTGATTGTAGAACACCACGGGGTCTTCCATGTGGTATTTGCTATAGACCAGGCTTTGTACAAACAAAAAGTCTTCGGGATAGCGCACGTGGGCCTGCAAGGCGGCGGGCATGGCCGACCGGGGCTGAAACAGGTCAGGGAATATGCGGCTCCAGACGCGGATGAGCGGCTCGTCGTCGAAAATATAAAATTGCACGGTGCCGTCGTAGGCATCCACTACGGCCTTTACTGAATTGCGGACGTAGTTTTTGCCCGTGAAGCTGGCCCGAAGCTCGGCGGGCAGCGGGGGGCGCAGGTCCTCGTTCTGAAAGCGCAGGTTTTCGCGCGCGGGCATGGGTTCGCTGTAGGGATAATAGGCCGAAGTGGTGTAGGCATCAATGATCCAATAGACGCGGCCATCGGCCACCACTGGGTAGGGGTCGCGGTCGAATTCGAGGAAAGGCGCCAGGGTCTGCACCCGATCCTGAATCTGGCGATGAAACATGATTCGGCTCTCGCGATTGGGATAGCCCGACAAGAACAGGCTGGTACCGTCGAACTTGTAGCCATACACAAACTTGCGCCAGACATTGCTGAGGGGCACGCCCCCGCGCCCTTCGTAGCGGGTGTAGGCATTTTCTTCGCCAGCAGGGTAGTCAAATTCGCTTTCGGTGCTGTTGACGATCACGTGCGAGCGGGTGCGCTCGCCGTAGTAGATGCGCGGCTGGGTCAGTTGCAACGCCTCGTGGCTGGCCACGGGCGGTATGTCGCGCATCAAAAATTTGGGCAGGCCCTGTTGCGTAAACTCGTTGACGCTGGTGATGGCCACGCCAAAGCCGTGGGTATATTTAAATCGGCGATTAACGAATGTCTGGCTTTTGTCGGGCAAATTGTCAATCTCCATTTCCCGAACGGCGATCATTACCTGTTGGTAGTCATCGCCCAAGCGGTAACGATCTACGTCCACATCGCCAAACTCGTAGTAGAGCCGAATAACCTGAAATTGGCGAAACACATCGCTCAGGGCCCGCCAATCCCAGAGGCGGATATTGCTCAGCAATTGTCGGTTGTCGTTCACCACCTGGCGATCGAAGCGGTCGTCGGTTTCGAACTGGCTGTCCTCCACGTCGGCAAGGCCAAAGCCCTGCCGAGTATATTTGATATTATTGACAATGAAAGGTGCTTCGAACGTGATCTCGTTGGGCTCGACGCGCAGCACTTGCATGGCTCCGGGCAACAGGCCGATCGTCAGCAACCACCACAAGCCCAACGTACCGATCACCAGCCCCAAGGCAACGGTGTGGGGCTGCCGCGTGGCAATGCGCCAGCGGTAAGGCAAGCGGCTCAGCCAGCGGTGGGCCATGGGCAACAGCATGAATATGCCCGCCATCGCCAACAGCCCGGCCATCGCCACGCGGGCGGGCAATCGTACGTACGTGTCCGTCCAGCCCGGGCCGTACACGGCCCCCCAGGGCGAAAACAGCAGGTGGTAGCGCTCTAGCCACTGCCCGCCCGCCAGCACCAGCAGCAAGGCACCCATAGCCACGTAAAGGGCCCGGAGCGAAATGTGCGCATCAATGTCGTAGAGCGTAGGCTCGCGTAGCGAATACTGGCGATCTCCCTCCTGCCGTAAATACACGGCGGCAATCGTAATTACCAGCGCAATGAGACTGAGCATCGTCAGCAGTCCGTACACCTGGTCGAGCAGGGGCAGGGTGAAAAGGTAGAAGCCAGCGTCTAGTCCCAGAAAAGGCTCGGTAAGGCCAACGTCGGTCCGGTGCCACCACTGCAACAGAGGCAACCAGCGGGTATAGCCCCAAAAAGCTCCCACCAGGGTGCCTATGCCCACGGCCACCCAGCGGTAGCGCCGACGATACGCCGACAGGGCCAGCGTGAGCAGGAACATGAGCGTGGCTCCCGACAAAGCTCCGGCCGCGCCCAGGGCGAGTTGGCCCAGCACCACCATCCAGAACCGTGAGGCGTAGCCCATTGCTTGAAACCATAACAACTCGCCCCAAAAATCAATGTATTGAAAGAACATGATCGTCAGGCCGGCCATGCCAAAGCCTAGCAATTGGGTGGGGAGATGGCGGCTGCGAAAGCCCCGGAAAAGCACCAGGCCCGCAAGGGCAAGCAGGGTGGCAAGAATGGCGGTGTACATGTTCTGAAAGTAGCGACGGTTCGGCCTGTTCCCGGATCGTCGGCGCATGATCGCCCAAGAGAACGGCAAAACAAAAATCCAGAAAATAAAATATTAACTATCAACTTTAATCCGTCAACGTATCAGCCCCCAAACAGTCCGGTATCGTCTCAAAATGGTCTTCTCCCGAATCAGTAAATTACGTCGCGATCGTAACTTCTACCTTTTTCTGCTCGACCTGATCATGATGGGCATCCTGAGCCTGAACTTGACCCTGATCGTCTTCGATTTTTTCTTTGAAAGGCAAATTGTTCAGCAGTTTCTGGCCGCCCAGGCACCCGCATTCTACCGCTGGTACCGCGACGAAGTTAATGCCCGCTTTGAATACATTGACCTGGTCTTTGTGGCGATCTTCCTGACGGAGCTGTTCATCCGGTGGGGCGTGGCCATTTACCGGGATCGGTATCACCGTTGGTTTTTCTACCCTTTTGTGCATTGGTACGACGTGCTGGGCTGTATCCCGATTGGATCGTTTCGTTTCTTGCGCCTGCTGCGCATCATTTCGGTGATCTACCGCCTCCACAAACTGGAGCTGATCAACGTTACGCGCAACTATCTGTACCAAACATTTTATAAATACTTCACGGTCTTGATCGAAGAGGTCTCCGACCGCGTGGTGGTCAACGTGCTGGGCGACGTACAACAGGAAGTACGCGCGGGCGCCCCCGTGATGGACCGTATTATGCGCGACGTGGTGCGGCCCAAAAAGGACGTGATCGCCGAGTGGCTCTCGCACCGGGTGCAGCGCGTCACGGCCCACAACTACGCCCTCTATCGGCCCGACGTGCAAGACTACGTCCGGCGGCGCATCAACCGGGCGGTGGAAGAAAACCAGGAGATCGGCACCATCGAGCGCCTGCCCGTTTTTGGGAGTTTTATCAAAGTGACCCTCGACCGGGCCATCAGCGACATCGTGTTCAACGTCATTGACGGGGCCGTCGAAGACCTGGCCGGACAGCAAGACAACGCCCTCGTTCACGAAATCACCGATATTTTGCTGGAGGCGGTGCTCATGGAGGAAGAAGACGAAGTCCTGAGCGATCTGGTCAAAGAGGCCGTCTGGGAGTCGCTCGAACTGGTCAAGGCCCAGGTGAAAGTACGAGAGTGGCTGCTGCGCGACCTGGATGAAAGCCAAGCCCAACAGGTGCGCCAGGACGCCCTCGACCAGGCCCACAGCCGTATCAAATCGCAACGCCGACAGCGCTAGGTGGCCCGGACCCAATTATATGTTTGTACACATAATGAATGTGTATATATTTGCAGTCCTGGCTTTTGGCCATTCTGTTATTATGAGCATCGAGGAGGACATCAAACAATCGCATTTTCGCACCGACTACCAGCGCGCCATCGTCAACCTGGCCTACACGCACAGTTGGTTGCTGAGCGAGCAAACGCGCCTGCTCAAGCCCTATGGCCTCACGATGGCCCAATACAACGTGCTGCGCATCTTGCGCGGCCAGCACCCCCAGCCCGCTACGGTCAATACGATCATCGAACGGATGATGGACAAGATGTCGAACGCTTCGCGGATCGTGGACAAACTGCTGGCCAAAGGGCTGGTGCTGCGCCAGCCTTGCTGCCAAGACCGCCGGGCCGTGGACGTGCTCATCACCGACGAGGGTTTGGCCCTGCTGGCGCAACTCGACACCCAACAAGCCGTCTGGGAGAAACTTACTAATCGGCTCACCGAGCGGGAAGCCTGTCGCTTGAGTCGCCTGCTGGACAAACTTCGTTCGGGCTGATTTTTTTTAAACAAATGTGTGTACCTACATGTATTTATACCATGCTTTTACTACCTTTCGTGCCCACAACAAACATTCAAAGTCAAATGAAAATCTACCTCTTGGCCAGCCTGCTGGCCCTTGCTACCTTCACACATTCGCTGGCCGACCCTGGCAAAGCGCCCACCACCAAGACGGTCAATCCGGCCAAAAGTGAGTTTAAGTGGGTAGGCAAGAAAGTGACCGGACAGCACGACGGCAAAGTCAATGTCAAGTCGGGTTCTTTGCAAATGGACGGCAACAAAATCACCGGGGGGCGCTTTGTGATGGACATGCGCTCGATTACGGTAGAGGACATCAAAGATGCCGAAACCAACGGCAAGCTGTTGGGTCACCTCAAGTCGGACGACTTCTTCGGGGTGGAAAAGCACCCCGAGGCCACTTTTGTTATTAAAGAAGCCACTCCGCTCAAAAATAACCAGACCACCCTCACGGGCGACCTGACCATCAAGGGCAAAACGCACACCATCAGCTTTCCGGCCACGGTGACTAACAACCGCGCCAAAGCCGAATTCGACGTGGATCGTACCAAGTGGGACATTCGCTACGGCTCGGGCAGCTTCTTCGACAACCTGGGCGACAAAGCCATCTACGACGACTTCACGGTCAAGATGGATTTGGTGTTGGAATAGCCGTTGGCATACACCGCGTATTTAAGGCCCAGAAGCCTCTGAAAGCCTGTCCCGTCCGTACGGGGCAGGCTTTTTGGTATAATATTGGACTGCTTGGTGCCCCATTGGTTAGTATCATTTTGACTTAAAACTTACGGATATTGGCGTCGTGGATAAAAATCAAAATAAAAACAACATATTTAGCCGACTTTGCGTTAGAATTGATATTGATTTTTTTCTTGTACGGTACAATATTGTACTTTACTTCCGTTCTTTACTAACCACTAAGCTGTTAAAACTACCTTATGAAAACGAAGCGTCAACGTATGCAAGTCCGAGAGCAACTGGAAAAAGAATACCAGGCCCGGCATCAGTCACGTGCTACCCCTGCAAAAGAGTCTACCCCTCGCGCCCGACGTGCCCGTCCGCGCCGGGAAGTGGAAATCAGCGCGGAGGTGTAGGTTCTTCTTCATCCTAACTCTTTGCACCCGGCTTTGGCCGGGTTTTTTTTGTATTGCCCTGGCCTGCAGCGCTGCGCACGATTTGGGCACGACGTTCGTTGGCAAGATTGTGATTCCCTGATAATAGGGTTAAATTTGCGACCTTATGCAAAAAACGGTTAACTTTCTTACGTGGTGCTGCCTGTTGGTTGTTCTTGGGGGCTGTAGCCGCTTTCAGAAAGTGCAAAAACTCACGGACCCCGTCAAGAAATATGAGGCGGCCCTCACTTACTACCAACAAAAAGACTATTACCGGGCTGGCACCCTGCTCGAGGAGCTGATTCCCCTCATGCGGGGAAAGGCCGAAGGCGAACAAGCCCAGTTCTACTACGCCTATTGTCACTATCACCAGCGGCAGTTGGTGCTGAGCACCTATTACTTCAAAAACTTTTATGAAACGTTTCCGCGCAGCCCGCTCGTGGAAGAGGCTCATTACATGTACGCCGTTTCGCTTTTTGAAGACACCCCCGAGCATAACCTCGACCAGACCAATAGCTACGAGGCCCTCACGGCCCTGGAGCAGTTCCTCAACCGCCACCCCCAATCGGAGCGCGTGCCGCAGGCCAACCAAATGACCCGCGACCTGCGCGAAAAACTCGAACTGAAGGCCTACGAGAATGCCCGCCTCTATCACCGCCTCTCGACGGCCAACATCACTTATCTGAAGGCCGCCGTGATCGCCTTCGATAATTTCGTTAAGAACTACCCTTCTTCGCAATACGCCGAAGAAATGCTCTACCTCCAGATAGAAACCGAGTATGAACTGGCCAAGGTGAGCACCGACAATAAAAAGGAAGAGCGCTACTACCAAACGCTCGAATATTACGAGAGCTTCATTGACCGCTATCCCGAGAGTCGCTATGCCCGCTCGGCCGAAAATATTTATCAGAACACCCGGGCCCGCCTGGTCAATCTCACCAGTCAGTTGCCTTCCCAGCCTTAATTAAATTTGTAATGATCCCTATCAAAACCAACGCTTCGGCTACGCTTACCACCCAAGAACTGGCCAGCCTGGCCGAGTCCACGGGCAATTTGTATGCCTCCATCGCCATCATTGGCAGACGCGCCCGCCAGATTTCGGGCAACATCAAAGAAGAACTCAGCGACAAACTGGCTGAGTTTGTGCCCGCTGTGGACAACCTGGAAGAAATCTTCGAAAATCGGGAGCAAATCGAAGTGTCGCGGCACTACGAACGCTTACCCAAGCCTACGCAAATTGCCCTCGACGAATTTCTGGCGGGCAAAGTAGCCTTTCGCAAGCCCGAAGCCCCCGATCAGCTTCCCGAACTCTAGCCTACGGTGGTGCTGGCTGGCAAAAAAATTCTGCTGGGTGTCTGCGGCAGCATCTCGGCCTACAAGGCAGCGGTGCTGACGCGTTTGCTCGTCAAGGCCGGTGCCGAAGTGCGGGTGCTGATGACCCCTTCGGCCCAGGAGTTCATTACGCCCCTCACGCTGGCCACCCTCTCGCGGCAGCCCGTGCGCACACGCTTTGTGAGCGACCCGGCCGCCGGCACCTGGAACAACCACGTGGAGCTGGGGCTTTGGGCCGACGTGCTGCTGGTGGCACCCCTGAGCGCCACCACCCTGGCCAAAATGGCCCACGGCGTGGCCGACACCCTCCTGACGGCTACGTACCTTTCGGCGCGCTGTCCGGTGGTGGTGGCCCCTGCCATGGATTTGGACATGTATGCCCACCCAGCCACGCAAGCCAACCTCGACACCCTGCGCCGCTATGGCCACCACGTGGTGCCGGCCGAAAGTGGCGAGCTGGCCAGTGGCCTGAGCGGCCTAGGCCGCCTGGCCGAACCCGAACACATCGTGGCTTTTCTGGAAAATTTCTACACGGAGCAGTTGCCCCAACCCCTGCGGGGACGGCGGGCCCTGGTTACGGCCGGGCCTACCTACGAAGCCCTGGACCCGGTGCGCTACCTGGGCAACCACTCAACGGGCAAAATGGGCTATGCCCTGGCCGAAGCCCTGGCCCTGGCTGGGGCCGACGTCACGCTGGTGAGCGGCCCTACGCACCTGAAGGCCTCGCACCCTCGGGTGCAGACAATTGCGGTGACATCGGCCCGCGACATGCTGGCCGCCGTAGAAGCCCCCTTTGCCACCAGCGAGGTGGTGGTGTGGGCAGCAGCCGTCGCCGACTATACGCCGCGCCAAATTTCGGGCGTTAAAATAAAAAAACAGGGTGCCGACTGGCAGCTCAACCTGGTAGAGACCGCCGATATTGCCGCTACGTACGGGCAACGGCGCCGACCCGATCAGTTGTTGGTGGGTTTTGCCCTTGAAACGGATCGTGCCCTCGAAAACGCCCGGCGCAAGTTGGAAAGCAAACACCTGGACCTGATCGTGCTCAACTCCCTCGAAGACGAAGGGGCGGGTTTTCGGCACGATACCAACCGTGTCACGTTGGTGGACGCGCACGCGGCCGTACCCTATCCGCTCAAATCCAAGCAAGCCGTTGCCCATGACATCGTCGAAGAAATTGTCCATCGCCACGCACGCCTGCTGGCTATTCGGCCTGAGCCTGCTGGCCAGCCTGTCGTCCGTACGGGCGCAAGAGCTTAATTGCAACGTCCAGGTCAACGCCCAAGGCGTCAGCTCCATCAATCCGCAAGTGGTGCAGGACATGGAGCAGAATTTCCGCAACTTCCTCAACAACCGCCGCTGGACGCGCGACGTGTTCAAAAACGAGGAGCGCATCCAGTGCAACATCGTCATCAATCTGATGAGGGACAGCGACCCGACGGCCAACTTTTACGTGGCTAAAGTACAGATACAGTCGGCCCGCCCCGTGTACAACACCAGTTATCAGACGTTATTGCTCAACTATTTAGATCAGAAGTGGGAGTTTGAATACGCCCCCATGCAACCGCTCGACTTCAACGAAAACGCCTACACGTCCAACCTCACTTCGCTGCTGGCTTTCTACGCCTACTTCGTGATCGGCTACGACTATGACTCTTTCGCCAAGCAAGGGGGCAATCCGTATTTCAGCATTGCTCAGCAAATAGCCGTGAATGCCGCCCAGGGCGGACGGGGCGGCTGGCAAGCCTTCGATGGCACCAACGAGCGTTACTTCCTGATCGAAAACATGATGAACGCGCAGATGCAGCCCTTTCGGCAGGGCATCTACGACTACCACCGCCTGGCCCTCGACACTTTTCTGGAGGACGCCGACCAGTCGCGGCGTCAGGCCCTCGATTTCCTGAAAAAGCTCCGCAGCGTAAGGCAGCAAATGCCCCTGAGCCTGGTATTGAACCTTTTCTTCGACGCCAAAGGCAGCGAGCTGACCAGTTTTTTTGCAGAGGCTTCGCCGCAGGAAAAGCAAGAGGCCTACAACCTGCTGGCCGAGTTGGATCCGACTAAAACCGACCGCTACCAGCAGTTGCTCCGCTGACGCGGTTTGGGGCAAAATCTATAACTTTGCCGGGCATTCCGGGCTGCTCTCCATCCTTTGCCCGGTCGGCAAGACGACCGTATGTTGACCCACCTCTGTATCAAGAATTACGCCCTCATCCGGCAACTTGACCTCCGGCCCGCCGATGCGCTCAACATCATTACGGGCGAAACCGGGGCGGGCAAATCCATTATGTTGGGCGCCATTGGCTTGCTGATGGGCAACCGGGCCGACGCGCGCCTGCTCTACGATGCGAGCCAAAAGTGCGTGATCGAAGGCACTTTCGACGTGCGCGGCTATGCCCTGCAAGCTACCTTCGAGGCCACCGACCTCGACTACGAAGACACCTGCCTGCTGCGCCGCGAAATCAGTCCGCGCGGCAAGTCGCGGGCGTTCGTCAACGATACGCCCGTTACGCTCGACGTGCTGCGGCAGGTGGCCGGGCATTTGCTCGACATTCACTCTCAGCACGACAATTTGCAGCTAGGCACGCACGGCTATCAGTTGTACGTGCTCGATACCTTTGCCAACAACCACGCCGAGCACAGTGCCTATCAGGCGGCCTATGCGCGTTTTCGGCACACCGAAAAGCACTTGCAAACCCTCGAAGCGGAGGCTCAGCAGGCCCGGCGCGAACTGGATTTTCAACAGTTTCAGCTCGAAGAGTTGCGGGCAGCGCAATTGCAAGATGGGGAGCAAGAAGCCCTCGAAGCCCAGTTGGCCCAACTCGAACACGCCGAAGACATCAAAGAGAAGTTGCACCACGCCCTGCTGACCCTCGACCGGGCCGACGCCAATGCGACCGCGCAGGTGCAGGCGGCCGCCCAAGCCCTGGGGCGCATTGTCCGTTTTGGCCCCACCTACGAGCAAGCCCAGGCGCGCTTGCAGAGTTGCCTGATCGAGCTGCAAGATGTGGTGGCCGAACTGGAAGCGGCCGAACTGACCGTGGAAGTGGAGCCTGCCCGCATTGAGCAGGTTCAAGACCGCCTCAGCGAACTGTTCACTCTCCAGAAAAAGCACCACGCCTCGTCCACGTCCGAACTGATTGCCCTGCGCGATGGACTGGCCCAGCGGGTAGGCAATATTTTGGAGTATGACGAGCAGATCGCCGCCGCCCGCAAGGACTTTGGGGCCGCGCGCCAGCACCTGGAAGCCTGCGCCGAAGCCTTGCGCAGCACCCGACTGGCCGTGACGTCCCCCCTGGAGACCGAACTGCACCGCCTGCTGGCCGGACTGGGGATGCCCAACGCCACGGTGGCGCTCCGGATTCGGCCAGCGCCGCCCGGCCCCTCGGGCGCCGACGAGGTGGAGCTGCTTTTTAGTGCCAACAAGGGCATTGCCCCGCAAGAGTTGCGTCAGGTGGCCTCGGGGGGTGAGTTTGCCCGCCTGATGCTGAGCATCAAGTACGTGCTGGCCGACAAAACGGCTTTGCCCACGATCATCTTCGATGAGATTGACACGGGCATCTCGGGCGAAATTGCCATCAAGATGGGCAAGATGATGCAGCAGATGGGCCGACGCCACCAGGTGATTGCCATCACGCATTTGCCCCAAATCGCCGCCCGGGGCGAAGCGCATTATTATGTGTATAAAACCACTGACGCCAACCGCACCACCAGCAACCTCCGCTTGCTCGACGAGGCCGGCCGTGTGGAAGAGATTGCCCAGATGATCAGCGGCGAACCCCCTACTGCCACGTCGAAAAACAACGCGCGCGAACTGCTGCACGACAGCCGTTATCGCCCCGAGGCCGCAACGCCTCAGTCGTAGATGTGGGCTAATTTTCTTTTCTTCGCAGTCGGCTGCCCGGCCGTATGGCCGCGCCAGTGCTCCGTAACTACACGCTCACCCTACCTCCTACTCATGACGCATCACCTGCTCGAAGGAAAAAAAGGCATCATCTTCGGTGCCCTCGACGAAAACTCCATTGCCTGGAAAGTGGCCCAGAAAGTAAAAGCCGAAGGAGGCACTTTTGTGCTTACCAACGCCCCCATTGCCCTGCGGATGGGGCAAATTAAAGTCCTGGCTGCCGAATGCGACGCTGAAGTGATCCCCGCCGATGCCACGTCGGTCGAAGAGCTCGACCAGCTCTTTGCCCGCGCACAGGATATTCTGGGCGGACGCCTCGACTTTGTGCTTCATTCCATCGGCATGAGTCCCAACGTACGTAAGGGCCGCCACTACGGCGACCTCAACTACGACTGGTTTCTCAAAACCCTCGACATTTCGGGTTTGTCGTTTCACAAGGTGATGCAGGTGGCCGAAAAGCGTGATGCCCTCAACGAGTGGGCCTCGGTGGTGGCCCTCTCGTACGTGGCCGCCCAGCGTGTGTTCCCAGATTATGCCGATATGGCCCAGGCCAAGGCGGTGCTCGAATCTATTGCCCGTAGCTACGGCGAACGGTTGGGTCGCCTCAAAAAAGTGCGCGTCAACACCATTTCGCAGTCGCCCACCAAAACCACTGCCGGCACGGGCGTGGGTGGCTTCGACGCCTTTTTCGACTACGCCGAACAAATGTCGCCGTTGGGCAACGCTTCGGGCGAATCGTGCGCCGACTACGTGGTAAGCCTGTTTTCAGACTATACCCGGATGGTGACCATGCAGAATCTTTTCCACGACGGCGGCTTTTCGGGTGTGGGCATTTCGCCCGCCCTGATCGAAAAACTGACCGCCACGCCCTAGGCCGACTTGTGTCAGCCCAACATCAAAAAGCCCGTCCTTGTGACGGGCTTTTTGATGTTCAAGGCACGGTATTTGAAAAGCGGCAAGTGCCTTATGCGCAAACTATGGCATTGAAAAAGTAGGTTTGTTGCCCAAAGTTTGAAACTCTACCTGTTTGTGGGCGCGTATTTTACTCATAAAACTTATTTCCTATGGATTTAACTACCGAGACGCTGGCTGCGCTGCTGATTGCGTTCCTTGTCGGCAGTTCGTTTGTGGGCTTTCAACATCAGTCTTTTACCTTTCGTACCGAGCTGAGCATCCGCCGCATTCGCTGGCACCACGAATACTACCGCCTGCTATTGGCTGGCTTCGTGCACCGGGGTTGGCGGCATTTGCTTTTGCACGTGGGAGCACTTTTTGCTTTCGGCGTCGGGGCCACCCCGCAGCTCGCTCCCTTCGCTTTCATCGGCTTTTATCTGGCCGGACTCATCGGAGGGAATGCGCTTGCCGTCGCAATCCGACGCCACGAGTTCAACTACTTCAGCAGTGGGGCTTCGGGCGGCATCAGCGCCATTGTGTTTGCCTACCTGATTTCCTACCCCCAAGGCCGCATTTCGCTGGCGCCCGCCCCCTTGGAAGTGGACGCCTGGCTGGTCGCCTTGGGCTTCGCCCTGTTGCTGCTGGTGGGCATCCTCAAGCGCCTGCGCCCCGAAGGTTGCGAGGCCTATTTGGGTGGCGCCGTCACGGGCGGTATGCTCACGCTCCTGTTCAACACCCAACTGCTCGCCACTCGGGCACCCCTGGTATTGGCACTCATGCTGCCCTGTGCGCTCGTGCTGATGGTGATGTTTTTACGTCCTGAACTGCTGACGGTGCTCCGCCAATTGCGCGACGACAAAGGCCAACAACAGGGAATAGCCAAAGAGCGCGAAGCCTTCAACCAACAGTACACCTCGCCGCGTGAGCAAGAGGCGATCGTCAACTATTTGCTCGACAAAGTCCATAGCCAGGGGCTAGAAAGTCTCACCCACGAAGAAATAGCCCAGTTGGACCGGGCCGCACAGATGCTGGCCTAACTATCAGAAAAAGCCCTCTCACATGCGTGAAAGGGCTTTTTTTCTTTAGGACGCGGCGGGCACCAGTCCCGAGCGGCGCAAGAGTGCCTCGGGGCTAGGCGGCTGCCCCCGAAACTGGAGGTAGAGACTCATGGGGTGCGCCCGGTTGCCCGCCGAGAGCACAAACTGCCGGAAGCGGCCGGCCGTCTCGGCATCGAAAATGCCTTTCTCCTGAAAGTACTCGAAGGCGTCGGCGTCGAGCACCTCGGCCCATTTGTAGCTGTAGTAGCCCGCCGCGTAGCCGCCCTGAAAGATGTGCGAGAAGGCGCAACTCACGTTGGTATCGGCAACGGGCGGCAGCAGTTCGGTCTCGGCCAGGGCAGCGGCTTCGTGCTGAGCCACGTCGGGGGTCGAAGACGTATCGCCCGCGTGCCAGGCCAGGTCGAGGCGCGCCAGGCCAATTTGCCGTACCGTTTGGTAGCCACTCAGAAACTTGGCGCTTTCGCGAATGCTGGCCACCATCTCGGCCGGAAGAGGTTCGCCCGTCTGGTAATGAAAAGCAAACAAATTGAGGGTTTCGCGTTCGTACACCCAGTTTTCGAGCAACTGCGAGGGCAGCTCGACAAAGTCCCAATAGACGTTGGTGCCCGTCAGGCTTTCGTACTGCCCCTCGGCCAGCAAGCCGTGCAACGCGTGGCCAAACTCGTGGAAAAGCGTGGTCACTTCCTGAAAGGTGAGCAACGAAGGCCGCTGCGCTGTGGGCGGCGTAAAGTTGCAGACGATGGACACGTGCGGCCGCTGGTCGTAGCCATGCAGGCGGCGCTGACCCCGGAAGGCCGTCATCCAGGCCCCGCTGCGCTTGCCCGGCCGCGGGAAAAAGTCGGCGTAGAACACCCCCACGTGGCGGTCGCCTTCGCGCACTTCGAAGGTCTGCACGTCGGGGTGGTAGCGGGCAATGTCGGGCTGAGCATGAAACGAGATGCCGAACAATCGTTGGGCTACTTCGAACATGCCTTGCAGCACCCGATCGAGGGCAAAATAGGGCCGGAGGGCTTCGTCGTCGAGGTTGAATTTTTCTTTGCGAAGTTGCTCGGCGTAGTAGGCAAAATCCCAGCGCTCGAGCGTATCGGGGCCACCTCGCTGCCTGGCAAAAGCAGTTAGTTCGTCGAGCTCGCGGTGGGCAGCGGGCAGGGCAGGCTGCAGCAAGTCGTCGAGAAACTCGGTGACGCGGGCGGGCGTCTGGGCCATGCGCTCTTCGAGCACAAAGTCGGCGTGCGTGGCGTAGCCCAGCAGTTGGGCACGCTCGTGGCGACGGGCCGCGATGCGCTGCACCAGTTGGCGGTTGTCGTAGGCATCGCCCCGAAAGCCCCGGGCGGCAAAGGCCCGGTAGAACCGCTCGCGCAAGTCGCGCCGATCGGCGTACTTCATAAACGGCAAGTAGCTGGGCTGGTGCAGCGTAAAGAGCCATTCGCCCGCGTACCCTTTGTCAGCGGCGGCTTGGGCGGCGGCTTGGCGCACGCTTTCGGGCAGGCCCGCCAGGTCGGCTTCGTCGGTCAGGCGCAGTTCGTACGCGTTGGTATCCTGCAGCACGTGCTGGCCAAAGGTGAGCGACAAGCGCGACAGTTCTTCGTCGAGGGCCCGCAGACGCTGCTTGTCCTCGTCCGACAGGTTAGCGCCATTGCGAACAAAGGTGCGGTAAGTTTTTTCCAGCAAACGCTCGGCTTCGCTCTCCAGGGCTGGCCGGGCCGCATGAACGGCCGCCACACGGGCAAAAAGGACTTCGTCGAGCAAGATGTCGTTGCCGTAGGCCGAAAGCAAGGGAGCAATCTCCTGCGCGTCGCGTTCGAGCACTTCGTTGGTCTCGGCCGAATGGAGGTTGTAGAAAATGGCAGCGATCAGGTTGACGCGCTCGCCGCTGCGCTCCAGGGCTTCGATCGTGTTTTCGAAGGTGGGGGGGGTGGGGGCATCGGCAATGGCCCGCAACTCGGCCCGGGCCAACGCGATGGCTTCTTGCAAAGCCGGCAAATAATCCTCGTGGCTCAACTTGTCGAAAGGCGGCGTTTCGAAGGGCGTCTGGAAAGTAGTAAGCAGCAATTCAGTCATGGGGGTACGGATTGGTCAATAACGACGAAAGGTCGCATCGGATAAAATTATCATTTCGCATCGGAGAAAAATTTTTTTGGCTTGCTTGACAATGATTACGAATTTTTGCTCATTGTGTCACGCTGCATATTTTTCTACATACGGGTGATTACGCACCGCCCTCGCGGGCGGCATAACTTCCCTTTCGGGAAGCAAGGACAGAAGATTACACCAGATCAACCAAAGTCTGTCCGCATTGCTTGCAGCACAAGGGGCCCCATCTTCGGATGGGTTTTCTTTTGCCGACTTGCTGGACGGCTTGTCAATTACATACAAATAAAAAAGCGCCGACTTGGTAGCCGACGCCTTTTGGGTCATGAGGCCGACCGCAGCCGGCCAATTTTCTCTCTTCTCACTCCTTCACAATTTTTTGGACGGGCAATGCCTGTCCGTTGACGAGTACCTGCACAAAATAGGTGCCCGTAGGGTGGCCTTGCATCGGTAGGATGTACTGATTATCACCGGCGCGCAGCGTCAGGGCTTCTGAGGCCACCGTACGGCCGGTCATGTCCACGAGGCGCACGCGGGCCGACTGCGTTTCGAGGGCGTGTA